>JARXKP010000154.1 GCA_030271615.1 Pseudomonadota bacterium | reverse complement strand
GCCAACATCATCGCGCGTGAGACAATCAAGGCGCTTCGAAAGAACGTGATCGCCAAGTGCTACGGCGGCGATATCTCGCGCAAACGCAAGCTGCTCGACAAGCAGAAAGCGGGCAAGAAGCGCATGAAGCAAATCGGCTCGGTGGAAGTGCCCCAAGAGGCATTTCTGGCCATTCTCCAAGTGGAAGATTGATGAGTACGTTGACCGGTCTGCTCTACGGCTGCCTGATTGTTTTCCTGGGCGGCTGGTACCTTGGAGAATGGAGCGGCAATTTTTCGTTGCTGCTGTTGATCCTGACCGTGGTGACGATGGCCTACTGGCTGGTCGAGCGCCTGCATTTCGCCCCCCGACGAATCGCCTCGGCCGAGGCGCTCGAGCAGCAAGTCGAGACCCGCCGTCGACAACTGGCCGAGCAGGGCATTGCGAAGGTGGATGGCAACGTGAGTCAGGCGCGAGAGGCGTTGCTCGCCCAACCTTGGTGGCTGGACTGGACCGCCGGTCTGTTCCCGGTGATCCTGGTGGTGTTTCTGTTGCGATCATTCCTCTTCGAGCCGTTCAAGATCCCGTCGGGCTCGATGATCCCGACCTTGCTGGTCGGCGACTTGATTCTGGTGAACAAATTTCACTATGGCGTCCGGCTGCCGGTGATCAACAAGAAGATCATCTCCAATCACGATCCGGAACGTGGCGACGTCATGGTGTTCCGGTATCCGGCGAATCCGAGCATCGATTACATCAAGCGAGTGGTCGGCGTGCCCGGTGACGAGATTTCGTACCGCGGTCAGCAGCTCTACCTGAACGGCGCTCTGGTGCCGACTCAGCCGCTGCCGGATTTCTACAACGAGGACAACCTTCGTTACGCGCACCAGTTCACTGAGAACCTGGGGACTCAATCGCACCGCATCCTGGTCGATCGAGCCCGGCAGCTTTACCTGCGGCCGAATGACACATTTCCTTTCCACGAGAATTGCAAATACAACGCAGAGGGTGTGACCTGCAAGGTGCCGGTCGGTCACTATTTCATGATGGGCGACAACCGCGACAATTCCGAAGACTCGCGGTTCTGGGGCTTTGTGCCTAATGAGAACATCGTTGGTCGGGCATTCTTCGTGTGGATGAATTTCGGCAATGTGAGGCGGATCGGATCGTTCCATTGAGCCCGTCTTCGCCGAAAATCCTCTCAGGCAGTAGCAGTCCATTTATCTACGAGTACGGGAGCGTGACCGCATGACTGGCAAGCTTCATCGGGGGCGGCAAGGCCAGCGAGGCATCACCTTGCTTGGTCTGTTGCTGTGGGCCATCATCATTGGCTTCGTGGCCTTGCTCGGCATGCGGGTGTTGCCGACGATGAACGAGTACTTCACGATCCAGAAGGCGGTCAACAAGGTGGCCGTCGACGGCGGCACCACCGTGCCCGAGATCCGTGCGGCCTTCGAGAAGCAGAAGGACATCGAATACTCGATCCAGTCGATTTCCGCCAAGGATCTCGACATCACCAAAGAGAACGACAAGATCACCATCCGCTTCGCCTACGAAAAGGAGATAGAGGTGATGAGCCCTGTCTTCTTGTTGATCAAGTACGAGGGGCGGTCCCGTTAGGTCGCCCGGGGCGCGCAGCCGAACGTATCGATTGCCTCGTCTCGATGGATACTCGCCTCGACGCCCTGCAGCGCCGCCTCGGCCACCGTTTCTCCGACGTCGGCTTGCTGGCGCTGGCGCTGACGCACCGCAGCTACGGTGCCGATCACAACGAGCGCCTCGAGTTTCTCGGCGATGCCGTCCTCAGTCTTGCGGTGTCCAGCCTGCTCTACGATCGTTTCGCCGGTTCAGACGAGGGCGATCTGACGCGTGTTCGAGCGCACCTGGTGCGTGAGGACAGTCTGCACAAGGTTGCCGTGCTGCAAGGCCTGCCCGAGGTGCTGCGGCTCAGCGACGGCGAGGCGCGCGGCGGCGGTGCGCAACGGGTGTCGATCCTGGCCGATGCCCTGGAAGCCATCATTGGCGCAAGCTTCGTCGATGGCGGTTTCGCTTCCGCCCGGGCGCTGGTGCAGCGCCTGTTCGGAGATGTCATCAACACCACCGACATCGGTGGCTGGGCCAAGGACGCGAAGACCGAACTGCAGGAATGGCTGCAGGCGCGGCGTTTGCCCGTCCCCGGTTACCGCATCAGCGCAACGCGGGGGCAGGCCCATGCGCAGACTTTCGAAGTTGAATGCGAGGTCCCTGCGTTGAGCTTGAAGCACACCGGCGAGGGGCGTTCGCGTCGCCTCGCCGAGCAGGAAGCCGCGCGGCGGATGCTCGATGCTCTCAGGGCGACCGACCAGCCGGGCAGTCCGTTGCAGTCTTGAGCCGTTTTTCTTTGTCGAGTTGAGGTCCACCATGAATGCCGTCCATGACCGAATCCGTTGAGGCGCCTGTTGCCATCGACCCCACTGCGCAGCGATGCGGGCTGGTGGCCATCGTCGGTCGCCCGAACGTCGGCAAGAGCACGCTGCTGAACGCACTGGTCGGGCAGAAAGTCAGCATCACGTCCAGCAAGGCCCAGACCACGCGGCACCGCATCACCGGCATCCGAACCGACGGGGCATCGCAATTCGTGTTCGTCGATACGCCGGGTTTCCAGACGCGCTACGCCGCAGCGATGAACCGAACGCTCAACAAGACGGTGCACAGCGTGCTGGCCGATGTCGACGTGGTGCTGTTCGTCGTCGAAGCCGGTCGCTTTGGTCTGGATGACGCCAAGGTCCTGGCGCTGATGCCGTCGGGGGAATACGCGAAGCCGGTGTTCCTGATCGCGAACAAGCTCGACGCGGTGCATCGCCGCGCCGAACTGGCTCCCTGGCTGAAGGGCATGCAGGATCGCCATGCATTTGCCGAGTTCGTCCCGTTGACGGCGAAGAAAGACGCCGACGTGCAGCGTCTGCTGAAGATCGTCGAGCCGTATCTGCCGCAGCAGCCTTGGTTCTATGAGCAAGACGCGCTGACCGACCGCAGCGACCGCTTTCTCGCCAGCGAAATCATTCGCGAGAAGCTGTTTCGCCTGATGGGCGATGAACTGCCGTACACGTCGACAGTGGTCATCGACAAGTTCGAGGAAGAAGGGCGTCTTCGGCGCATCGCCGCCAGCATCGTCGTCGAGCGCGAGGCGCACAAGGGCATGGTCATCGGCGGCAACGGCGAGAGACTCAAGCGCATCGGCAGCGAAGCGCGACAGGAACTCGAAAAGCTGATGGATGCCACCGTGTTTCTCGAACTCTGGGTCAAGGTGCGCTCGGGCTGGGCCGATGACGAGGAGCACTTGCGCAGCTATGGTTACGAGTGACCGCTAGGCATGGTCACCCGGGCCAGCAGCAGGCCCTCGCGTGCTCCCGCGGCGCTCACGGCCTACGTCCTCCACCGCTACGACTGGAGCGAATCGAGCCTGATCCTCGATGTGTTCACTCGGGATCAGGGGCGCTTGGTCGTGGCGGCGAAGGGAGCCAAGAGGCCTTACTCGCAGTTGCGCTCTGTCCTGCTGCCTTTCCAGCGGGTGCACCTGTCGCTCGGTCGTGTTCCCAGGGCCGCCGCCGATGCGGGTGAGTACGACTTGCCAACCCGCGAGGTGCAAACCTTGCGCGGTGCTGAGTGGGCTGGCGGGGCCGCCATGCTCACCGGTGCGGCGCTGTTCAGCGGCTTCTACCTCAACGAACTGCTGATGAAACTGCTCGCCCGCCAGGATGCGCACCCGTTGCTGTTCGATGCGTATGCGCAGACCTTGCCTGCACTCGCGCAACGTGATGAAGCCCGGGTGCAATCCGCTTTGCGCGCGTTCGAGATCACGCTGTTGCAGCAGGTGGGCGTGCTGCCCGATCTGAGCCTGGTCACGACGACGCTCGAAGCCGTATTCCCAGACGGCCGCTATGCATTGCTGCCTGAAGCCGGTGTGGCTGCAGCGCGCCCGGAAGAAGCATCGGTGTCTGGAACCGCACTCGTCGACATGCAGGCCGCACTGCTCCACGGCAGTCTGCCAGCGCTGCAGCAGGCCTGCTCGAGCGCCTTGCCTGAATGGAAAGGTGTGCTGCGTGGGCTGCTTCACTATCATCTCGGTGCACCTGTGTTGCGCACCCGACAGGTGATGCTGGAGTTGCAGACGCTGGCGTTGCTGCCCTCGAACACGGCCCGGCAAAGGCCCCTGCTGGCCGCCGACGTCGGCCCGCTTTGATTCGGACTCACGATCGCATGAACCCTTTGGTCACCACGGGCCTCGACACGCACCGCAGCCAGACTGCCCTGTCGGTCAATCTGAACAAGGTGGCGCTGCTGCGCAATCAGCGCGCGCTGGACATCCCGAGCGTCACCCGTGCCGCCACGCTGGCGTTGGAAGCTGGCGCGCAAGGGATCACTGTCCACCCCAGACCCGATGAACGTCACATCCGCGCGCACGATGTATTCGACCTGGCGGCCTTGATGAAAGCGTGGCCACACGCCGAATACAACATCGAAGGCAACCCGCTGCACAACCTGATGGATTTCATCCGTGAGTTGCCGCGCCAGGGACTGCCGGTGCACCAATGCACCTTCGTACCGGACGGCATGGCCCAGGCCACCTCCGACCACGGCTGGCAGTTTCCTCAAGACGCCGAGGTGCTGGCGCCGTTGATCGCAGAGGCGCAGTCGCTGGGGGTTCGGGTCAGTCTGTTCATGGACCCGACGGCGGCGGCGATGGACGCCGCGCGCGAGCTCGGCGCCGAGCGTGTCGAGCTGTACACCGAGAGCTATGCGCGGGCGCACGGGTCACCCGAACAGGCCGCCGTGCTCGCTGGCTTCACCGCCACCGCTGAAGCCGCGTTGCTTGCCGGCCTGCAACTGAACGCCGGTCACGACCTGAATCGCGACAACCTGACCGATTTCCTGCGTGCGGTGCCGGGCGTGCAGGAAGTGTCGATCGGCCACGCGCTGATCGCCGATGCACTGGAGCTGGGCTTGAGCGAGACGGTGCGTGACTACCTGCGCTGCATCCATCGCGCTTTCCGGCCATGAGGCCATCGTTGTCTCGGCGTTTCACGCGACCGTCATGATCTTCGGCGTTGGCACCGACATCTGCGACCTGCGGCGCATCGCCGCGACGTTCGATCGGCGTGGCGAGCGGTTTGCCGAGAAGGTGCTGGGCCCGCAGGAACTCCGGGTGTTTCACGCCCGGCGCGAACGCGTCGAGGCGCGTGGCATCAGATACCTCGGTACCCGCTTTTCAGCGAAGGAAGCGTTTTCGAAGGCGATCGGCCTGGGCTTGCATCTGCCGATGACCTGGCGTGCATGCGAGATCCTGAACCTGCCAAGTGGCCAGCCGCACATCGTCTTGCATGGTGAACTCGCCGCGTGGTTCGACGCGCACCGACTCCAGGCACACGTCAGCGTGACCGACGAAACCGACTATGCGACCAGCTTCGTGGTCGTCGAGACCCAACCATGAACAAACCCCGATCTGCCTCTGCTCGTCGCGCTTCGAGCCCCGCACCCGAACCCTTGAATCAGCACGCTCCGGTCGTGCTCGACATCGAAGGCCTGCGCCTGAACGCCGACGACCGACGGCGCTTGAGGCATCCACTGACCGGAGGGCTGATCCTGTTCGCTCGCAACTGGCAGGACCGCCACCAGCTCACCGAGTTGACGGCCGAGATCAAGTCGCTGCGACCTGACGTGCTGATCTGTGTCGACCACGAGGGCGGGCGTGTTCAGCGCTTTCGCACCGATGGCTTCACTCACCTGCCGCCGATGCGTGTGCTTGGCGAGCAGTGGATGACCGACCCGCTGACCGCCACCGACGCAGCCACCGCCACCGGCTTCGTGCTGGCCGCCGAGTTGCGTGCCTGCGGGGTCGACCTCAGTTTCACGCCGGTGCTCGACCTCGATTTCGGAGCCAGCGGAGTGGTCGGCGATCGCGCCTTCCACCGCGATCCGCGCGTGGTCACGCTGCTCGCCAAGAGTCTGATGCAAGGTTTGCTGCAGGCTGGCATGGCGCATTGCGGCAAGCATTTCCCGGGGCACGGTCACGTCAAGGCCGACAGCCACACCGAAATTCCGGTCGACAAACGCTCGCTGAAAGCGATCCTCGCCGACGATGCGCGGCCTTACGAGTGGCTCAGCACCAGCCTCGCCAGCGTGATGCCAGCGCATGTGGTCTATCCGAAGGTCGATGCCAATCCGGCCGGCTTCTCGCCGCGCTGGTTGAAGGACATCCTGCGGCTGCAGCTCGGCTTCACCGGCGCGGTGTTCAGCGACGACCTGAGCATGGCCGGCGCGCGTCGCATCGGTGGGGTCGAGGTCAGCTATGTCGATGCGGCCGAGGTGGCGCTGAATGCCGGCTGCGACCTGGTGCTGCTGTGCAACCAGTCGACCGACGGCGGGGCGGCGGTCGACGCGTTGCTGGACGGATTGCTCGCCTCACAGGCCCGATGCTACTGGCATGCCGACGAAGACAGCGAGCAGCGCCGGCTCGCGCTGTTGCCGCAGACCGTGCCGCTGACCTGGGATCAGCTGATGCATGACCTGGCTTATCAGCGGGCCCTGGAACGACTGCCCTGACGGTACGCGCCGCAACGGTGGCGGCAACGCCCAAGAAAAACGGCGCACCGAGGTGCGCCGTTTTTCCGTCTGATGCCGCATCAGTTCGCCGGGGGCGAGCCTGCATCGGTTTCGAACGGCAGCTTGACCTGCGAGAGGTCCTTGCGGGTTTCGACCAGCACCAGCGGACCGTCGTCGATCGCTGCTACCGGCTTCTGTACCCGTGCCACATGTGCCGTCTTCGCCTCGCTGGCCATCGCCTGCTGAGCCGCGCGGATCTTGTCGACATCCGAATTCACCCACTGCAGTCCGGCGGTCTCGGCCACCGCCTGCAAGGCGTCGGTTTCGAGCACGAACGATGCGGGGATCGGCGCCGGTGCCGCTGCCGGTGTGACCACCGACGCTGGAGTCGGCTCTGAAACCGCGGCCCGTTCGGCCACGGGCGCCGGCGGCACGATCATCGACTTGAACGCGATCGGAGCCGCCACCACCGGTACCTTGGGGGCCTCGGGCGCTGGCGCTTCCGTGTAGGACACCGCCACTGGGGCGGCAACCACGGGGGTCATGTCCACGGCCGCAGCGTGCTCGGTCACCGAGGCGTCGGCGGCTGAGGCCAAACCGGCCACCGCGTCGGCAGGGTTTTCAGAGACCACCTCGGCGTCCGGGCGCCCTTCGCCGCGGTCGCGGCGGTTGCGCCCGCCGCGGCTGCGACGGCGTCCATCGCGTTCGCCGCTCTCTGCGCCGTCGGCGGGTGGATTCGCCTCGGCATCGGCGCTGACCACAGGAGAGCGATCGCCGTTGCTGACGGCGGTTTCATCGAGACCGGCCTGCATGCCGGCGCTTGTTTCGCTATCGGCTTCGCCTTCGGTCGCTGGGGTACGCGCTTCGTCGCGATCGCGTCCACCCCGTCCGCCACGACGACGGCGACGACCGCCTTCTCGGGCCTCGGTGCCATCGGTGGATTCAGTGCCGGGTGTCACGACACCCGGCTGGGTGTCGACAAAGTTGGCAACGGTCTGTGCTTCATCGACCAAGCCTTCTGCAGCCGGAGGCGTCACGCGGGCCTCGCGGTCCGGGCGACCTCCGCGACCTCCGCGGCGTCCGCCTTCGCGGCCTTCTGCCGGAGTGTCACCGCGGGCTTCTGCTCGCTCCGGCCGTTCGCCACGTTCCGGGCGCTCCGCCCGTCCTTCAGGGCGCGGAGCACGTTCCTCGCGCACGGCCAGGTTGGCTTCGCCACTGGTCGCCTCGTCGGGTCGATCACCGCGTCCGCCTCGGCCGCCGCGCCCGCCGCGGCCTTCCGGCCGCACTTCACCTCCGCGGTCGGCGCGCTTGTCGTCACGGCCACCGCGACCACCGCGACCACCACGTCCGCCCCGATCACCGCGCTCGCCTTTGCTGTCGGTGGTTGACACCGAAGGGGCCATCGTCGACGACACGGGTTTCGTCGCCGGGGCCGGTGAGCCGCCACCGAACAGGCGAGACACCCAGCCGAAGAAACCACCTCCGGCTGCCGGTGCGGCCGCTGC
>JARXKP010000153.1 GCA_030271615.1 Pseudomonadota bacterium | reverse complement strand
GCCGAAGCCGCAGACCTGGTTCGACGCGGTGGATGCGTTGCCGGGCCGCTGTGCGGTCGCGCTTGATCGACGCACCCGCATGCTGTACGACGACCGCCATGTGTTCATCAACGGCGAATCGTTCATCGCCTCGGGGCGCGATGCCACGCTGATGCGCCTGTTGGCCGATCAGCGTGCGCTGGATGCCGGGGCGGTGTCGAAGCTTGGTGCCGAGGCCTGGGAACTGCTGCAATCCTGGGCTTTCCAGGGTTGGCTCCGGGCGACCGACTGCAACGGTTGACGGGTCGCACTCGCGTCGAACAGACTTCGTTTCGTGTCTGACGAGGAGGGCGTCCATGAATTCTCCGGCGGTCCGTTTGATCGAAACACGCAGTGAGTTCCAGTTGGCTGTGCGACAGGCTTTTGCCGACATCGCGTCAGCAGGGCCGCGTGAGATTTGGATGTGCGATGAGGATTTTTCCGACTGGCCGCTCAACGATCCGCAAGTCATCGAGCAGTTGTCACGCTGGGCGATGGGGCACCGCACGTGCACCGTATTGGCCCTCAACTACGAAACCATCCAGCGGAATCACCCAAGGTGGGTGCAGTGGCGCCGAGAACGCTCTCATGTGGTGCGATGCCTCATCCCCGATGAAACCGATGGGGCTCGCCTGCCTTGCGTGCTGCTGGCGCCCGGTACGCTGACGCTGCGCTTGGTCGACCGGGTGCGCTGTCGTGGATCCGTGTCGGCTGAACTCGCCGACGCGGTACGCGAGCGCGAGCATCTTGACGCACTATTGCAACGTTCAGTCGACGCCTTTCCTGCCAGCATGCTCGGTTTGTGAACCATTCGTCAGACGCGACATATACTTGCGGGCTGTAGCAAAGGGTTATTCATGCCTTTCGCTCCTGAGTTTCGAGCTTGTTGCGCTTGCAGAGGCTCTGGACCAATCTCCATTTATCGACCTTTTTGACTGAGGATAAACATGAACAAGACGCTCGTGCTGGCCACCCTGTTTGCTGCTGTTGCTCTCACCGCTTGCGGTAAGAAAGACGAAATGGCCGCTCCGGCCCTCGAGGCCGCATCCGCTGCTGCCGCACCTGCTGTGGCTGCTGTCGAAGCCGCTGCAGCATCCGCTGTGAACTCAGCTGCTACGGCCGCTGCTGACGTGGCGGCGAGTGGTGCCGGTGTGGCTGCCGATGCTGCCAACGCTGCTGCAGACGCCGCCAAGGACGCTGCTGCCAAGGCCACCGACGCCGCCAAGGATGCGATGAAGAAGTGATCGGTTCACACCGACACGAAAAAGCCGCCCTCGGGCGGCTTTTTCGTGTCCGCCGAGGCGAGCGTCACTGGCAGTGACGCCCTCGGACCGCTGCAGCGTTATTTCAAATCTTCGACCAGCAGGCTGGCGATCTTCGTGCTGGCCGAGTTGTTTTCCGCCCCGCCTTGCGCATTCAGCACACTCACGGTGCTGTGCTGACCTTCACTCTTCACCTGCACGCGGTAGCGCGCGACGTTGTTCGGATCGTTCTTGTCCTTGCCCAAGCCGAACATCCTGCTGAAGAAGCCGGGTTCCTCCTTGGTGGCAGCCACCGCGTCTGCGTAGCGAACGTAGTAGATGCCCTGCACGCGGTCGCGATCTTCGACCGTGAAGCCGCTGCGGTCCAATGCCACGCCGACACGACGCCAGGCGCGGTCAAAGCCGTCATCGACCTCGACCGTGGCGCCTGTCGGACCCGTCACCAGGCGAGCACGGGCTGGCTGCGGGACACCTGCGGTCATCAGGGACTTCGCCTGTTCTTCCTTGGCGCCGAGCTTCAGCAACAGACGGCGGAGCATCTCGGCTTCCAGTTCCGGATCGGCGGGCCTCGGCTGCCAGACGGTGTTGTCCTTCAACGGGCCGGTGGCCACTTCGATCATGCCGCGGTGGCTCACGTAGATCTCGCTACCGGTCGCACTGCGTTCGACCCGCGTGCGGAACTTGTCGCGCTCGCCGGTCGAGTAGATCGAATCCAGGACCTTGCCGATCGTGTTTCGGATGAAGTCCTGGGGCACCTTGGCGCGGTTCTCGTTCCACTCGGTTTCCATCACGCCAACGTCTGGCTGATCGACGGTCAGGGCGAAACCGCGCTCGCCCCAAAACGTCTGAAGCAGAGGCCACAGTTGCTCGGGTGTCATCGACGTGACCAACCAGCGATCGTTGCCGATGCGCTCGATGCGCAGGTTGGCATCGCTGTCGGGTGCAACCGTCGAGACGGGAGAGATGGCAGGATTCGACTGGAATGCCGCAGCGCTGATCGTTCCGTCCTGAGCCACATAGCGTGAGTCGCGAGACAACTGAGTCAGGTCGGGTGGAACTTCAAGTCCGCTTGACTTGGTTGTTGCCGCAGAGCTCTTGTAATCGACCTTGTCTCCGTGCAACAAGCCATCGACCGTCGAGCAACCTGCCAGGCCGATCACGAGCGCCGAGCAGGCAATACGCTGGACATGGGCGCCCAGGCGGGGTTGTCGTTGAGACCGGGTGCGTTGTGAAACTGTCACGTTGTTTATCTCCGTGGGGTTGGCGGCGTGAGGAATGCCGCGCAGCCCATTGATCGCTGATGGCGATGGAAGGGCCGTGCCCGGGACGTTGGGTTGCCGACTGCTCATCGACGGCACATCAAAGCAGGCCGGCATCGCGCAAGGCCGATTCGACGGTGGCTTGTCCCGTCGCAGTCAAGGGGACCAGTGGCAGGCGCAGCGTGTTCCGGCAGCGCCCGAGCTGTGCCAGCGCCCATTTGGTCGGTGCGGGGCTGGGTTCGGTGAACAGGTGCTTGTGCAGCGGCAGCAGTCGCATGTGGATCGCCGTGGCTTCGCGCACCTTGCCGGCCATCGCGGCGACACACAGATCGTGCATGGCACGCGGTGCGACGTTCGCGGTGACGCTGACGTTGCCGTGACCACCCAGCAGCATCAGCGCGATGGCGGTCGGGTCATCGCCGGAGTAGATCGAGAAGCCCGGCGGTGCGTGCTTGATCAGCCAGGCTGCGCGTTCGATGTTGCCGGTGGCTTCCTTGACCGCGACGATCCCCGGCAGCTGGGCCAGGCGCAGCGTGGTCTCCGGCAGCATGTCGGCCACCGTGCGCCCCGGCACGTTGTAAAGCACCACCGGCAGGTCGACCGCTTCGGCGATCGCCTTGAAGTGCTGGTAGATGCCCTCCTGCGATGGCTTGTTGTAGTAGGGCACCACCGACAGCGAGCAGTCGGCGCCGACCTTCTCGGCATAGCGGGTGAGCTCGATGGCCTCGCGCGTGGAATTGCCACCCGCTCCCGCCATGATCGGCACACGTCCGCGGGCGTGTTCGACGGCCACTCGGATGATTTCGCAGTGTTCCTCCACCGACACCGTGGGCGACTCACCGGTCGTGCCGACGACACCGATGCAGTCGGTGCCTTCGGCGATGTGCCAGTCCATCAAGCTGCGCAGCGTGTCGTAGTCGACGCTGCTGTCCTCGTGCATCGGCGTGACCAACGCGACGATGCTGCCAGTGATCGGTTTCATGGGAATTCCTTGCAAGCCTTTGATTTTAGCTGGCGCGTCTGCCTGTCAGATGTCTTCCAGAGAGAGGCGGCACAAGTCGGCGCCAGTCGCCGGCTCGCGGATCGCCACCAGGCGCTGGATGTACCGATCGGGGTGGCGCGCAAAACCGTCCTCATACGCCACCACTCGCAATCCGTGCTCCGACGAAAACTGCAACAACTCGCCCGGTCGCAGCAGAAAGTCCGGGTTGGAGGGCTTGCCCACGCTCGCGTTCCCTGCGGCGAAGGTTTCGTAGATTAGAACGCCCGACTCGGCGACGCTGCGTGCCACATCAGGCAGCAGTGGACGCCACAGATAGTGGGTCACGACGACCGCTCCGAAGCGTTCGCCCGGCAGGGGCCAGGGCTGTCCTTCGAGGTCGGCGAGTACGGTGCGGGCGACCTCCTGCAACCCGCGCAGCGCGATCGCGTCGCGGTCCACGGCGGTGACCGCGCAGCCGCGCTCGTGGAACCAGCGCGTGTGCCGCCCGCTGCCGCAAGCCAGGTCGAGGACCGTGCCCTGGGTCGGCACCAGGTGCGACCAGCGGCGCACCCAGTCCGATACCCGCAGGCCAGTGTGGGCCGCCGGTGAGTGCGTGCCAGCGTTCGAATGGTCGGTCATGTCGTTGATGTCGCGTGGTGGCGGAGATGCGCCGGATCAGCTCCGGTTGCGTGTGGCGCCACTGTAGTGGACGGGCTTGCCGGCACGGTCGGTGCGCCGGACACGCTCCCTACAATGCGCCGCCATGGTCACCCGCCCCCCTCCTGCACGTTCCATTTCCGTTCCCGGCTCCGAGCCGCAAACCAGCTACGGCGAAGCATCGATCCGCGTGCTCAAGGGCCTGGAGCCTGTCAAGCAGCGGCCGGGCATGTATACCCGTACCGACAGCCCGCTGCACATCATTCAGGAGGTGATCGACAACGCCGCCGACGAAGCCCTGGCGGGACACGGTCGTCGGATCGATGTCACGCTGCACGCCGACAACTCGGTGACCGTCCACGACGATGGCCGCGGCATCCCGTTCGGCATGCACCCGGAAGAAAAGCGGCCGGTCGTCGAGATCGTGTTCACCCAGCTCCACGCGGGCGGCAAGTTCGACAAGGGGTCGGGCGGCGCCTACAGTTTTTCGGGCGGCCTGCACGGGGTGGGTGTCAGCGTCACCAACGCGCTGTCCAGGCGCCTGGAGGTGACGGTGTTTCGTGAAGGTCAGGTCGCGCAGATCGCGTTCGCCGGTGGCGACGTGATCGAGCCGCTGGTGCTGCGCAAGGCGGTGCTGTCGTCCGCGTCCGGCGATCGCAGGAGCGGGACCACCGTGCGTGCGTGGCCGGATGCGAAGTATTTCGAGAGCGTCGAATTCCCCAAGGCGGACCTGACGCACCTGCTGCGCAGCAAGGCGGTGCTGATGCCGGGCGCGACCGTGTCCTTGACGGTCGAGAAGGCCGGCCGCAGCGAGCATGAGGTGCAGACCTGGCTTTACCAGGGCGGCCTGCGCGACTACCTGATGCAGACGCTGAACGCCGATCCGCTGATCCCGCTGTTCGAGGGCGAGCACCATGCCGACGGGTCCGAGTCCGAGAACTTCGCGAAAGGCGAAGGGGCGACCTGGTGCGTGGCCTTCACCGAAGACGGTGCCCCGGTGCGCGAGAGCTACGTCAACCTGATTCCCACGGTCAACGGCGGCACGCACGAGTCGGGGTTGAAGGACGGGTTGTTCGGTGCGATCAAGAACTTCATCGACTTGCACAGCCTGTTGCCCAAGGGGGTCAAGCTGATGCCGGACGATGTGTATTCGCGCGCCAGTTTCGTGCTCAGCGCGAAGGTGCTGGACCCGCAGTTCCAGGGCCAGATCAAGGAACGTCTGAACAGCCGCGACGCGCTGCGGCTGGTGTCGACCTGTGTCAAGCCGCCGCTCGAGCTGTGGCTGAACCAGCATGTCGAGTACGGCCGCAAGCTCGCCGAACTGGTGATCAAGCAGGCGCAGACGCGCCAGCGCGCAAGCCAGAAGGTCGAGAAGCGGAAAGGGTCGGGAGTCGCGGTGCTGCCCGGCAAGCTGACCGATTGCGAGAGCCGCGACCTGCTGCACAACGAGCTGTTCCTGGTCGAAGGCGACTCGGCCGGCGGCAGCGCCAAAATGGGCCGCAACAAGGAGACGCAGGCGATCCTGCCACTGCGCGGCAAGGTGCTCAATTCGTGGGAAGTCGAGCGTGACCGCCTGTTCGCCAACAACGAGATCCACGACATCGCGGTGGCGATCGGCGTCGATCCGCACGCCGCGACCGACACGCCGGACATGAGCGGGCTGCGCTACGGCAAGGTCTGCATCCTCAGCGACGCCGATGTCGACGGCTCGCACATCCAGGTGCTGCTGCTGACGCTGTTCTTCCGGCATTTCCCGAAGTTGATCGAAACGGGGCACCTGTACATCGCGAAGCCGCCGCTGTTCCGCATCGACGCGCCGGCACGCGGCAAGAAGCCGGCGGCCAAGATCTACGCGCTCGATGAAGGTGAGTTGACGGCCACGCTCGACCGGTTGCGCAAGGAAGGCTGCCGCGAGACCGCCTGGAGCATCAGCCGCTTCAAGGGCCTGGGCGAGATGAACGCCGAGCAGCTGTGGGACACCACGCTGAACCCCGAGACCCGGCGCCTGCTGCCGATCGCTTTCGGCGAGCTGGGCTTTGCCGCCACGGTCGATTCATTGACCAAGCTGATGGGCAAGGGCGAAGCGCAGGCGCGACGCGACCTGATGGAACTGCACGGTGATGAAGTCGATTTGGATGTTTGAGCGCTGGGCTTTCCGTCTCGCTGTTGGCGCGGGCTGAGCTTGGACGTGCTGCGCGGCCCGCCGAAGCCACCGGGCAATCCCCTCCGCGAATGTCCTCCGGCCGGCTGTGCCGACCTCCCCCTTTATTTCGCTGAGGGGATTGCCCGGTGGCTTCGGCGGGCGGGGTGGCGGTGATGCGTTCCAGGCAGGCAGGGAGATAGGCTGCTTCCGACCGAGGCCGTGTGGAAACGCCCGTTGCCTACTCCACGGGTGGCTTACCCCAATGCGACCGACGCGGCCGTCGTTATTTGTTGAGGATTCAGAGCGAGCGCAAGAGGCGACGACAGGCTCTCGCCCTACGCCCTCATCGCCTTGATCAGCGTTCCAGTCCCGAGGATCTTGATCACCCGCTTCAAGTTGTACGCCAGGACATGCAAGCTCATCTCGGTGCCCACCCGAGGCAGCGTCTTGGTCAGGAAGTGATTCGATCCCATCCAGCCCTTGAGCGTGCCGAAGACGTGCTCGACGGTCTGACGGCGCAGCCTCATGGCTTCAGGTGCGCCTTCGAGCCGCTCTTGAACGACATCCAGTATGTCTTCGTGTTCCCACCGCGAGATGCGCCGTTCCTTGCTCGTAGTACATCGCGGCTTCATGGGACATCGAGGGCAGTCTGACGACCAGTACTTGTGCTGGATCTTGCCGGCTTCTTCGGAAGTCATACGGTAGATGGCGATGCTGCCCGCAGGGCACCGGTACTGGTCCGCCTTGTCGTCGTACACGAAGTCGCGCTTGTCGAACAAGCCGGCTGCTGCGTTGTTCGAAGTCATCGGCTTGGGTACCACCGCGGCAACACCCGCACGTTCGCACTCCAGGATTTCGTAGCCTTCGTAGTAGCCGCGATCTGTCAGCGCGATGCTGGCTTGTCTTCAGCGGTTGCGTCCTTGGCAAGCTTGGCCATGTGCGCCAGTTGATCGCGATCGTGGCCGACGATGGTGACCTCATGGGCCACGATCAAGTGGTGCTTGGCATCGACCACGGTCTGCACGTTGTAGCCGACGATGCCCGTGCCCCGGCCGCTGGTGGCCATCGAGCGCGCATCAGGGTCGGTCAGGGAGATCTGCCCGTCCTCGGATGCCTTCATCTGTTCGCCGATTTCGTTCAGTGCCTGGATCTGCTGCTTGACCTGGGTGATCTTGTCCTTGAGGTGGGCGACCCGACCAGGCAGTACAGCAGCGGCGTCGCGGTCAGCGCGATCGAGTTCGACCAGGTAGCGCTTGATGCTCTCTTCCAGCTGCTCGATGCGTGCTGCGAGCTTGCGGTCTGTGAAGTTCTTGTCGCGGTTGTTGACCGCCTTGAACTTGCTGCCGTCGATGGCGACGATGCCGTCGGTGAACAGCTTCATCCGGCGGCACAGCAGGACGAACTCCTTGCAGACCTTGCGGATGGCTTCGCCGTTGTCGCGGCGGAAGTCGGCGATGGTCTTGAAGTCCGGAGCCAGTCGTCCGGTCAGCCAGATCAGCTCGAGGTTGCGCTGCGCTGCGCTTCGGCCTCGAGGCGCCGGCTCGACTGCACCCTGTTGAGATAGCCGTAGACGTAGATCTTGAGAAGCGTTGCCGGGCTGTACGCCGGGCGGCCCGTCACGGCTGGCTCAGCGCGATCGAAGCCCAGCTTCTTGAGATCGAGCTCATCGACGAAGACATCGATGACACGGACGGTGCTGTCTTCGTGGATCCAGTCATCTAGTCGCTCGGGGAAGAGAACGCACTGAACCGCCCCGGGTATTGAGGAGGCTCCAATCTTTGAGAGGATGGAGCCATGAA
>JARXKP010000152.1 GCA_030271615.1 Pseudomonadota bacterium | reverse complement strand
TGATCATCAACGTCGACCGCAAGACGCGTTCGATCCAGTTGTCGATCAAGGCGAAGGACAACGCCGACAACCAGGAAGCCATGCAGCGCCTGTCGCAGACCAGCGAGCGTGAGAATGCCGGCACGACCAGCCTCGGCGCCCTGCTGCGCGCCAAGCTCGACAACCAGGCCGGAAATTCCTGAGCGTTCGAGCGCCAAACGCCATGGACGGGATGAAGGATGGCATGACGCGCTCGGATCTGGTGAGTCGACTGGCTGAGCGTTTCAGCCAGTTGACCCATCGGGACACCGAGTCGGCGGTCAAGATCGTTCTCGATGCGATGTCCGATGCGCTCGCGCGCGGGCATCGCATCGAAATCCGTGGATTTGGCAGCTTCTCGATCAACCGCCGCCCACCTCGCGTGGGCCGCAATCCACGTTCTGGTGAACAGGTGGTTGTTCCCGAAAAGCTGGTTCCGCATTTCAAGCCCGGCAAGGCCTTGCGTGAGGCTGTCGATACCCACCTGCCCGCCGACGGACCTTTACCCGGTGCAGCAGACGCGACGCAAACCTGACGACGCTGCGGCGAATTCCGATAGGCTGGAGCCCGAGAACCGCGATGTTGCGGCCTCATCCGACAGGCCGGTATACGCATTGAGCCCTGTTGTTGCGGAGACGTCATGCGCGTGATCACCTGGGTTTTCAGAGTCTTCGTCTTCTTCGCGCTGTTCGCGTTCGCCTTGAACAACAAGCAGGAGGCCGGTGTGAACTGGTTCTTCGGCTACGAATGGCGCGCGCCGTTGGTCTTCATCGTGCTGGCCGCTTTCGGCCTCGGCTGCACCTTCGGCGTGATCGCGATGGTGCCGAGCTGGTGGAAGCACCGACGCATTGCCAAACGCATGCCGTCGTCGTCACCCGACGCCGGTGCGCAGAATCCACTGGCGGTCGGGCCTCCGATTCCAGAGCACCCGCCTCGCGATGGACTTTGACATTCAGTGGTTGTTGCTCGGCCTTCCCGTCGCGTTCGCGCTGGGCTGGCTGGCGTCGCGCTTCGACTTCCGGCAACTCAAGCGCGAACAGCGTGACGCCCCCAAGGCTTATTTCAAGGGTCTGAACCTGCTGCTCAACGAGCAGCACGACAAGGCCATCGATGCCTTCATCGAGGCTGTCCAGCAAGATCCCGACACCAGTGACCTGCACTTCGCGCTCGGCAATCTGTTTCGCCGACGCGGCGAATACGAGCGTGCGGTGCGCGTCCACCAGCATCTGCTGAACCGCGCCGACCTGCCGCGGGCCGAACGAGATCGGGCGCAGCACGGACTGGCCCAGGACTTCATGCAGGCCGGCCTGTTCGACCGCGCAGAGACCGCCTGGCGCGCGCTCGAAGGCACCGCCTACGACACCGACGCACGCCTCGCGCTGCTGACGCTGCACGAGCGCTCACGCGACTGGCGCGCCGCTGTCGACGACGCATTGAAACTCGAACGCGGAAGCACCGGCTCGTATGCCTCGCGCATCGCGCACTACTGGTGCGAACTCGCCCTCGAAGCCGATGCGAAGCAGCAGACCGCCGACGCCGATGAAGCCCTGCGGCGTGCCCATGACGCCGCACCGCAGGCCGCACGGCCGATGGTGATGGCCGGCCGGCGGTTGGTCCGCCAGGGGCGACACGCCGAAGCCCTTGAGGTGTGGAACGAACTGCTCGCGACCCACCCGTCGAGCTTCAACCTCATCGCAGGCGATTACGCCAGCAGCGCCATCGCCTGCTCGGCACAGGACGCCGCCCGGCTCAGGCTGGTCGCCCTGCATCATAAAAAACCCAGCATCGATCTGCTGAATGCGATCGGTGCGCTCGACGCCGACCCGGCGTCCCGCCGCGACCGCACCCGCAGGCAGCTGTCGCTGCTGCCGACACTGTCGGCCGCGCAGGCAATGCTGCACGAGTACCAGGCGTCGGCAGTACCGCTGCTTCCCGCCGACCTCGAGGCGGTCAACGAGGTGATCGGCCGAGCCGCCAGGGCGGGTCAACGCTACCGCTGTGCAGCCTGCGGCTTCGAGGCGCAACACCATTACTGGCAGTGTCCAGGCTGCCTGGGCTGGGACACTTACCCGCCGCAGCGTCTCGAAGAGCTGTAACCCCAAAGCGCCCCATGGCTCGCCCATCGTCCAACGACCTCTACCTGCGCATCCTCAAGCGCATCCGTCCGCACTGGCGCACCTTCGCCCTCGGCGTCCTCGCGATGGTCGGCTATGCGGCCACCGAGACCGCACTGCCGGCGCTGCTGAAGGAGTTGCTCGACGGCAGCTTCGTGAGCCGCGATCCGGCATCCATCCACGCGATGCCGATCCTCATCGTGCTGCTGTTCGTGGTGCGCGGGTTGACCGACTTCGTGCATGTCACCGCACTCAACACGGTGGCCAGCAAGGTCGTGCTCGAACTGCGCACCGACATGTTCGAAAAGCTGCTGCACCTGCCGTCCAGCCACTTCGACCGCGAGCCCAGCGCCGTGCTGATGTCGAAGCTGACCTACAACGCGCAGCAGGTCAGTCCGATCATCACCGTGTCGCTGATCACCATCGTCAAGGACAGCCTGAGCGTGATCGGCCTGCTCGGCTACATGCTGTACCTCAACTGGCAGCTGTCGCTGGCGTTCTTCACCGTGCTGCCGGTCATCGCGTACGTGATCCGCTCGGTCAGCCGTCGCCTGCGCAATCTGAGCCAGGGCCAGCAATCGTCGATGGGCACGATGTCGCATGTGATCGACGAGGTCATCGGCGGACACCGCGAAATCAAGATCTTCGCCAGCGAGGCCTACGAATCGAAGCGCTTCCAGCAGGTGGCCAATGCGCTGCGCCGGTTCACGATGAAGTCGGTCACCACCTCGGCGGCCAACGGCCCGATCGTGCAGACCATCGCGGTGCTGGCGCTCGCGGTGATCATCTATTACGCGTCGATCCAGTCGAGCCAGAACCAGCTCACGGTCGGCGGCTTCGTGTCGTTCTTCAGTGCAATGGCGCTGCTGCTGGCACCGCTGAAGCGGCTGTCGAATGTCAACGAGGTGCTGCAGCGCGGTCTGGCAGCCGCGGCCAGCGTGTTCGAGGTCATCGACACGCCGAATGAGCCCGACCAAGGCACGCGCACGCTGGGCCGCTCGACCGGCCACCTGCAATTCGAAGGCGCGGGATTTCGCTACCCGCAGGCCGAGCGCGACGCACTGGTCGACATCACGCTGGACATCCGTCCCGGTGAATCGGTGGCGCTGGTCGGTTCGTCCGGCAGCGGCAAGTCGACGCTGATGTCGACGATCCCGCGTTTCCATGCCCTCGGCCGCGGCGCCATCCTGCTTGACGGCATCGACATCCGCGAGCTGCGGCTGGCCGACCTGCGCGCCAACATCGCGCTGGTGACGCAGCACGTGGTGCTGTTCAACGACACGGTGGCCGCCAACATCGCCTACGGGCTGAAGAACACCGCCTCCGAAGCCGACATCATCGCCGCCGCGGAGGCCGCCCACGCGATGGAATTCATCCGCGAACTTCCGCAGGGCCTGGCCACGCCGATCGGCGAGAACGGCGCCCGCTTGTCCGGCGGACAACGCCAACGCATCTCGATCGCCCGCGCGCTGCTGAAGGATGCGCCGATCCTGCTGCTCGACGAAGCCACCTCGGCACTCGACACCGAATCCGAGCGCCTCGTTCAGGTCGCCATCGACAACCTGAAGCGCGGCCGCACCACGCTGACCATCGCGCACCGGCTGTCGACCATCGCCAACGCCGACCGCGTGGTGGTGATGGACCAGGGACGCATCGCCGAGGTCGGCACCCATGCCGAACTGCTGGCGCTGGACGGCATCTACTGCCGGCTGCACCGCATGCAGTTCGGCAAGGCCGACGTGGTGGCGATGTCCGTGGCGGTGACGGTCGCTGATGCCGTGAGCTGATGGCGGCGACGCGCAACGCCTGCGGAGCCGCATGACCGACAACCCGTCGACAGATACGGCGATCGAGCGGCCGCGCATCCTGATCGTCCGGCTGAGTGCCATCGGCGACGTCGTGATGGCCAGCGGCCTGATCCCGGCGCTGCGCGCGCGCTGGCCCCAGGCGCACCTTGCGTGGCTGGTCGAACCAGCAGCGGCGCCGCTGCTGCTCCACAACCCGCGGCTCGACGAGCTGATCGTCTGGCCCCGCGACGACTGGCGGCAGCTGTGGCGCACGCATCACTACCTCACGCTGCTCCAGCGCTTTCTGGCGCTGCGCAGCCGGTTGCGCACCGGCCGTTTCGATCTCGCGCTCGACACGCAAGGCCTGTTGAAAAGTGCGCTGTGGAGCTGGTTCAGCGGCGCGCCGAGACGCATCAGCCTGATCGGCCGCGAGGGCAGCCAGCACCTCGCGACGGAACGGGTGACGCGACCCGACGAACGCGGTGTGCCCCGGCGCATGGGTTCCGAATACCGCGTGCTCGCGCGTCACCTCGGCGCGGCGGACGACGCGTTCCAACCCGACCTCGCCATCGGAACGGCGGCCCGCGAGGTCGTGCGCAACGCGTTGCGCGCAGCACTTGCCAGCCGATCCACCGACGGCCGGTATGCGGTGTTGTGCCCCTTCACCACCCGACCGCAGAAGCACTGGTTCGAGGACCGCTGGATCGCGCTCGCGCTGCGCTTGCAAGACGCCGGCCTGGTGCCGGTGCTGCTGGGTGGCCCGGGAGACCGCGACGCAGCGACCCGCATCGCGGCCGGCGTCCCGGGACTCGTCGACCTGACCGGCGCGCTGAAGCTCGACGAGAGCGCCGCAGCCATCGCCGACGCGGCGCTGCTGGTCGGCGTCGACACCGGGCTCACCCACATGGGCAGCGCGCTGAAGATCCCGACGGTGGCGTTGTTCGGTTCGACCTGCCCCTACCTCGACGCGGGCGTGGCGCGCAGCAGCGTGCTGTACGAGAAGCTCGCGTGTTCGCCGTGCCGGCGCAACCCGACCTGCCACGGCCGCTACGACTGCATGCGCGCGCTCGAGGTCGACCGCGTGTGCGACGAAGCGCGGCGCGTGATGGCGATGCCCGCATGAGCCTGCCGGGCCGCATCGGAGGCAAGCCACGCAGCGCGCAGCGTGGCGGGGGTCTGATGAACGCCGAGGCCGTCTGATGGGAACGACTGCGATCTATTTCGTTGCCTCGCCGTTGCAGCTGCTGGCCGCGCAGCAGATCGCCCGCACCCACGAGGCGGGCTCGCGGCAGGTGCTGATCTGGTACCAGCCGGGTGTCGGCCCGCAGGTGCGGGCCTCCGACTGGGATGCCAGCAGCTACATGCCGTGGCCGCGCCGGGAACCGCTGCCGGGTTGGTTCGGCCGACACCGCCGGCTGCTCGCCAACGTCGACCTGGTCGCCGCGCTGATCGGCCGTTGCGACACGCTGCACCTGCACAGCGCGGTGTTCGACACCGAGGCGATCAACTATTTCCTGCGCGCGCTGCCAGCGCGTTGCGGCGCACGGACGGTGCGCGGACGCATCCTGCCCGACGGGCTGATCAGCATCCGGCGCTATCCGCTGTCGCCGATCCGGCGCGTCTCATCGTGGTTTCGCAAGCTGCGACGGTTGGCGTCGCCGGAGCTGGACTACTGGCTGTTCTCGGGCGACCGCATCGGCTCCGACGCACCGTTCTGCGACCGCATCTATGTGCTGTCGGACTGGCCGCACGAGTACGACCCGGCCAAGGTGGTGGTGCTGGCGCCACTTTGTCAGCGGGCAGCGGTCGACGCGGGCAGCGAGCTGCCTTCGCGTGCACTGGTGATCGGACAACCGCTGGTCGGCGCCGGCCTGATGGGCGCCGCCGACCGCGACACGGTGGCCACGCAGATCGAGCAATGGCTCGTCTCGCGAGGCATCGCGCAAGTCGACTACAAGGGCCATCCGAAGGATCCGCACCGCGAGCTGTGTCGACCCGGTTACCGGGTGCTCGATCTCGACGAACCCCTCGAGGTCTGGCTCGGCCACACGCCCTATCGCGCAGTCGTCGGCGTGCGTTCGACCGCCCTGCTGTTCGCCCGCCAGCTGTGCGACCCGAAGACCGAAGTCGTCGCCTTCGGCTGGGAGCACACCCGCTTCAAGTCAGCACAGGAACGCGCTGACATGCGGTCGGTGTTCGACAACGTCGGGGTGGCACAGCCATGAACCGGGACTCGCTGCGCTCGCGCATTCCGGTTGTCAATTCGGCGCTGCTGGCGGTGCTGTTCTTTCTCGTCCCGACACAGATCGCACCGGCCTACGTGCTGTCGGCCGTGATGCTGGGGCTCTGGCTCGTCGAGGGTCGTCTGCCCGACAAGTGGCAGTCGTTGCGGAGCAACCCGGTGTTCTGGATCTTCCAGGCCTACTTCTGGTGGTTCGTCGTGTCCCTGGCCTGGACCGACGACCTGGCCGCCGGGGGCGGCATGGTGTCGCGACACCTGTTCTTCCTGCTGTCGGCGATGTACTTCACGGTGGCGCGACGCGAACACACCTCGCGCTATCTCGTGGCCTTCGCCGCCGGCGTGCTGCTGTGCGAGCTGCTTGCCGGCTACAACTGGCTGCAGCTGAACCGGTTCCCGCACTGGCCCGCCGGTTGGCGTGCCGCGAAGGACGCGATGGAGACCGCGCCCTTCGTCGATCGAATCATGTTCGGCCCCGCCATCGCCTTCGCGGGCTACATCGCGGCCTGGCAGGCCATCGCCACCCGCCGGGCCCGGCAGCCGGTCGCGGCGGCGGCCTGGGCGTTCAGCTGGCTTGCCACCATCGTCGTGCTGAGCTTCTCCGGCAGCCGCACCGGCATGGCCGGCCTGTCGCTGATGATGGGGTTGCTGACCCTGCAAACGCTGGCCCGACACCGCGCCTGGGCGGTGGTCGGCGCGGCAGCCGTGCTGGCGACGACGGCGTTCGGGCTCTATGCAATGAGCGACGCGGCCACCCGCCAGCGCGTGGTCGATGGTTTCGCCGAAACACACAAGCTCGACAGCGCCGTCAACATGTCGGTGCCGCTGCGCTACACGATGGCGGTTAACACGCTGCACATCATCGCCGAGCACCCGTGGCTGGGCGTCGGCGCCGGCGATTTCGTAGCCGCCTACAAGGACATGAACGCACGGCGCACGCCGGCCTGGAACACCCCGCGCAATCCGCACAACCAGCTGCTGTTCACGGTGGCGACCACCGGCCTGGTGGGCGGTGTGCTGCTGCTCGCGGTGTGGTTCGCGCCGCCATGGTTGAACCGTCGCCGGCAGGACGGGCTCGGTGCGCTGCGCATCGGCCTGCCGGTGTTCTTCTTCACCATCTGCCTGGCCGAGTCCTACCTCTGGCGCACCAACACCGCCTTGATGTTCGCGCTGTTCTCGGCGCTGCTCTACGGGCCGCTGTCAGCCCGCGACACACCGACGGTCACAGCTCCTCGCTCGGCTTGATCCGGCCCGCGGACCTCACTTGTCAGCCGACTTCCTGCTCCGCCGACGCCAGAACCGCGCCGACTCGACAAAGCGCTTCAGATCCGGCCGACAGGCGTTCAGCGCCCGCTCGCGCTGCGCGGCCAGCCAGCCGAGCGCGAACAGCGCCCGCGCGTCCGCCGGCGCTGCAGCCGAGTAAAGCTCGATGCCCACCGCCACGTCGTTCAAGACGCCCAGGCGCTCCTGCAGCGCGCGCAGCGTCTTGAGGTAGCGACGCACCCGGCGCTCATTGAACACGCTGGCCGAAAACTCTGTTGCGTAGCGCAGTCGCTTGATGCGCTTGCGCAGCCGGTGGCGGCCGTCGTCATCCAGGCCGTCGAAGCGCTCGGCGTCGGCAACGACCTGGCGGTGCCAGCGATTCAGGCGCTGCGCAAGCCGCTCGCGCAGCGCCAGCTCCGGCTCGGCAGCTGAATCGTCACGCGGTGCCGTGAGGTGTGGCACCCACGCCGTCCGTGCTGAAACGGCCAACGCCATCGCCGGCTGCCCAGCGCTGTCCACGCGCGAGATCAGGTTCAGCATCAAGCGCTGGGCGCTGCCGTGCCGCACCAGCACCGTGGGATCGACCTCGGCGCCCGACGCCGGCAAGGGCGGTGGCTCGCCGGGCTGGCCGATTGCCGCCAGCGCACGAGCCAGCTCGATCAACAGCGGTTCGGCCACGGCAGCGCGGTCGCGCGCCTCGCCGAGCTGGCGAAACAGCGTCGCGGCATC
>JARXKP010000151.1:3464-8223 GCA_030271615.1 Pseudomonadota bacterium | reverse complement strand
CCCTGGACAGGGTTCGTTGTTTGGCCGTCTCGGGCGCCTGCGCTGGTTCCGTTGCAGGGACTGCGGCATGGACTTCAGTCGTCCGTGCCGCAGCCCGGTGAGGCCCGCGTCGTCGCGCGAGAAACAAGGAGCCCGCCATGGATAAATCCACCGTGGCCCGCCTGCTGGAGCAGGCCGAGCCGCTGGCTGCCCTGTCTGTTTCGCACCTGTCTGCGGCGACACGCCGCAAACTGGTCGCCGACGAGTTGTCGGTCAATGCGTACCCGACCGATGACGGTGGTTTCGTCTACGTCGGGGCACCGCGCTATGACATCCCGGCCGAGACCGACCTGGCCGCCATCTTCGAACTGGCTGAACACGCTGGCGTGGTCTGGCTCAAGTTCGATGCCCACGCGGCTGTCATCGACGGGCTCACCGTGTTCAACGAACCGGGAGCCGGGTGATGAGCCGCCACCATGCGCAAGCACGTTGCGGCGCCAGTCTCAGCGTGGCGCCGACCAGTTCGCTGACGCGCAGCCCGGTGCCGTAGGCGAAGTCCAACATGAACCGCAGCCGCTGTGCGACGGCGGCTTCTCAGCCGCAGTACCATTCCAAGTCGTCGGCAACCGTGCGGAACAGGTTCCCTTGCGGCAGGCGCTGCGGCGGCGGATGATCCCGGCGTTGCGTCTGGGCGTGATGACAGCGGTACTGCTGTCCCATCGTGCTCGGGGTCGTGCTCGCAAGAGTTGGCGCGCTGCGTCCACTGCACCGTGCACGACAGCAACAGCAGCAAGGCCGCGACAGCGAGCCAGCCCTCATGCCAGCACGGCGAGACCGGCGCCCAAGTGGCAGTCTTCCTCTCCACGTTGCTGATGATCGGCCGCGAAGGCGTGGAGACGGCAACGATGCTGTCGCTGGCCGGCGGCGCATCCGACCTGCGCTTCTTGATGATCAGCTGGCTGCGCGACAGGATGACGCCGCTGCAGTCGACCCAGCGGCACATAAAGGGGTTTTCCTTGACGACTTCCGCAAGCCTCAATATCATTTTCGATAATGTTTGAATGAGGAGTCAGGCTTGACCGTCTCCAGCAAAGTGATCGTCAGCCCCGTCTGCAACGTCAATTGCTTCGAGCAGGAGAAGGTTGCTGCCATCAAGGCGGCACTGGCCCGGGAGGAGCAATCGCTGCCCGACCTCGCGGAGCTGTACAAGCTACTGGGCAACGCGACGCGCCTAAAGATCCTGCTGGCGCTCGCGCAAAGCGAGCTGTGCGTGTGCGATGTCGCCCACGTCCTCGAGCTGACCGTGGCCGCCACCTCGCATCAGCTCAAGCTCCTGCGTGGCCGCGGCTGGCTCGCCATGCGCAATGACGGCAAGATGGTGTACTACCGGCTGCACAACGAGGGCTTGCTCAAGGCCCTGCGCGGCGACCTTCGTGTGCTTGAGGAGCGGCTGGCATGAGCGCGCTGCGGTCCGGCGCGGCAAGTACGTCCGCTGCTGCCTGTGCCGACACGTCGTGCGCGTGCGCGGCCACGTTGCCCCTCTCGAATGGCGCAGCGTCAAAGGCGATGGCCGACTTCTCCGGGCGCCTGCTGGCGGTGTTCGGCGTCGTCATCGTCGCGGTCGTCGCGATCGTCATCACTGCCGAATGGATGGGGCTGCTCGACAAGCTATCGACGCTGGTGCCGACACCGGTTTGGCTCGCCCTGGTGGCGTTAGGTGGCTACCCGATCTTCCGCTCGGTGCTGCGGGCGGCTTGGCGGCGTAAAGTCACGTCCCACACGCTGATGACGGTAGGCCTTGTCGCCGCCATGCTCTCGGGCGCCTGGCCAGCGGCGGTGCTGATCGTCTTCTTCATGCGGCTGGCCGACACCATCGAGCGGTTCACCGCAGAGCGGGCGCGCAGTGCCGTGCGCGATCTGACCCTGATGGCGCCCGAGATGGCGCGCGTCGAGCGTGAAGGCATCGAGGTGCAAGTACCAGCCAGCGACGTGAAGGCGGGCGAACTGGTGATCGTGCGCCCTGGCGACAAGATTCCCGTCGACGGCGAAGTGGTCGCCGGCCACGCCACGGTCGACCAGGCGGCCATCACGGGCGAGTCGATGCCGGCGGAGGCTGGGCCGGGTGCGCATGTGTTCGCCGCAAGCATCGCGAGGCTCGGCCATTTGCGCATACGCGCGACCGCCGTCGCAGACGACACGACCTTTGGCCGAGTCATCCGGATGGTGCAGGAAGCGGAACAGCATCGTGCCGATGTGCAGCGCGTCGCCGACCGTTTCGCGACCTGGTACCTGCCGGTGGTGATCGCCGTCGCCGCCGGCACCTTCTACTTCTCCGGCAATGCACTGGCAACTGCGGCCGTGCTGATGGTGGCCTGCTCCTGTTCGTTCGCACTGGCCACGCCGATGGCGATGATCGCCTCCATCGGGGCCGCGGCCCGACGCGGCCTGCTCGTGAAGGGCAGCCGGTATCTGGAGTCACTGGCCAAGGCCGACGTGGTGCTGCTCGACAAGACAGGCACGCTGACACTCGGACGGCCGCAGATCACCGACGTGGTGCCCCTCGCACCCGACCTGGACGCCAGTCGCCTGTTGCGCATTGCCGCGTCGGCGGAGCGCTATTCGGAGCATCCGCTCGCCGAGGCGGTGCGATCTGCCGCTGCTGCACGCGGTCTGTCGCTTGATCAGCCAGAGGACTTTCGCGCCACGCCCGGCTTCGGCGTGACCGCCCGCGTTGGTGATCAATCGGTGGCCGTGGGCAGTGCACGTCTGCTGCAAAGCCCGATGCCGGCGGAGGCTCTGCATCTGGAAGCGCAAGGCAAGACCCTGCTCTTCGTCCTCGTGCAAGACCGGCTGGTGGGCATGCTGGCGGCCACGGACACGCTGCGCGAGGACGTTCCGGCGGCGATCGCCGAGTTGCGCCGCATGGGTATTTCCACGATCGAGCTGCTGACCGGAGACAACGCCCGCACGGCCGCGGCCGTCGCCAAGTCCCTGGGCATCGGCTGCCGAGCCAATCTGCTGCCGGAAGACAAGATTGCCGTGGTCAAAGCGCACCAGAAGGCCGGCAAGGTGGTCGTGATGATCGGCGACGGCGTGAATGATGCGCCGGCGCTGGCACAGGCTGATGTCGGCATCGCCATGGGTGCGGCCGGCAGCGCGGTCGCGCTGGAAGCGGCGCACATCGCGCTCATGCGCGAGGACTGGTCGCTGGTTCCGGAGATGCTGCACATTGCCCGACGCACGATGAGCGCGGTCAAGCTGAACATCGGCTTCACGGTGGTCTACAACCTCATCGGCCTGACGCTGGCTTCGCTGGGCATCCTGCCCCCGGCCATCGCCGCTGCCGCCCAAGCCGGACCGGACTTCGGCATCCTCGCCAATTCGGCGCGCCTGCTGCGGCCTCGCCGCGGCGCCGGGCGCGTCCTCGATTCATCGGTGAAGCTGGCCAATGTTCTCGCATCTCACGCACCGGCAGTGGCCGCTGCGCCGATCCAATTCGTAGGTCGAAGGGGGCTTGTTCCCCAGGAAACGGCACGCCAGGCATCACCGGGCGCGCGAAAGGAGTTGACATGAACACCCAAGACGACGCGTCCTCCGTCAAAACGGCCGCAGCCGCGAGGCGCAATCGCAAGCCGCTGTGGGTCTTTCTCGCCATCGTAGGCGGCGGACTCGCCATCGGCGGCACGCTGCGTGCCGTGGAGGCGGCCGGTCAGGCCAAAGCGCTACCGGATCTGCTTGGCAAGGCACAGCCGGCCGTGCCCGCTGGCGCCTTGCAGGTGAAGGACCTGGAGTCCGATCCGAAGGGATTCAAAGGCAGCATCCTGGTGCGCGGCGTGGTCGCGAAGGTGTCGCCGCAGGACCCGAAGTTGGTGGGCCTCATCGACTCGCGCGAAGCGCGGGTATGCCGTGACCTGAATTGCGCGAACTACTACCTGCCCACCCGTGTCGATCGCACCGACCTGCGCCCCTGGGATGAAGTGGACGTTCGCGGCACCATGACCGAAGACGCTCGCATGGTGTACCTCAAGACCGACAAAATCGTGAACCTCGGCTCGATCAAGAAATGAACCTCGGCAAGCTCGTGTGGCGCAACCTCGTGCGCCGGCGCGGCCGTTTCGTGTTCACCCTGGCGGGTGTGTCGGTCGGCATGGCGGCATTCGTCGCGCTGATGACGATCGGCCAAGGCCTGACCGGGGAGATCGAACGCCAGGCGCAGGGCCTGGGCGCCAACCTCGTCGTCACGCCCAAAGGGTGGTGCGCCTACGAACAGATCTCGGTGCTGACCGGCGAACAATTGCCCGAGGCGATTCCGATGACGGAGCTATCCATCATCCGCAGCGTGCCCGGCGTGAAGAGCGCCGTCCCGTACCTGAACCAGAAGACCGCGTTTCGCAACCAACCGGTGCCGCTGATCGGCGTCGTACCCGAGGACATGCGGCAACTGCAGAAATGGCAGGTCGATGCGGGCCGCTATTTCAGCGGCGACGCGGACCGGGGCGTGGTCGTCGGTTTCGCGATCGCCAAGCAGTTCAGCCTGCTGCCCGGCGACACCTTCACAGTGCGTGGCCACGCCGTGCCGGTCCTCGGCGTGCTGCGCGAGACCGGGACGAAGGACGACATCGCGGCCTTCGTGCCGCTGCAGGTCGCGCAGCAGATTTACAACGTGGCCGACAAGGTGTCCTTCATTGCGGTGCAGGTCGCCGACCTCGAGCGCATCGAAGCGGTCAGCCTCAAGATTCAGGAAGTGGCCAACGTCGCGGTCGTCTCCGACAAGCAGTTG
>JARXKP010000151.1:0-3364 GCA_030271615.1 Pseudomonadota bacterium | reverse complement strand
CAGCCTCAAGATTCAGGAAGTGGCCAACGTCGCGGTCGTCTCCGACAAGCAGTTGGTCGGGTCCGTACTGTCGATCGTCGGTACGGTGGGCGCTGCGATGCAGGCGGTGGCCGCCGTGGGTGTGCTTGCCGCCGCGTTCGGCATCGTGAATACCTTGCTCACCGCGGTCTACGAACGTCGCCGCGAGATCGGCATCCTGCAGGCCGTCGGCAGCACCCGGCGCACCCTGTTCGCGAGCTTCATGCTGGAGTCGGCGCTGTACGGCCTGTTCGGCGGGCTGCTCGGCATCGCAATTGGTCTGCTGTGCGCTCAGCTGTTCGGTTCGTACCTGACCGATAACGCATTCACCGCTTCGTTGCGGCAGGCACCGGCTGTGTCGCTGGGTGCCGGTACGCTGGCCATCACGATGGGGCTCTCGATCGGTCTGGCGTTGATCGCCGGGCTCTATCCAGCCTACCGCGCTTCACGACTGTCCCCGGTGGAGGCGATGCGCTATGCCTGACCCTGTGGTCGTGTTGGATCGGGTCAGCAAGACCTATGGCAAGGGAGCTGCGCAGACCCGCGCAGTCGTCGACGTGTCGATGACCGTCGACCGCGGCGAGTGGATCGCTGTGATGGGGCCGTCCGGGCACGGGAAGAGCACCTTGCTGCAAATCATCGGCGGCCTGGATCGACCGAGCAGCGGGCACGTCTCCATCGATGGCGCTGAGCTCGGCACGCTGGCCTCGGCGCAGCTGGCCGCGCTGCGCGCCAGGAAGATCGGCTTCGTGTTCCAGTTCTTCAACCTGATGCCACACCTGACAGCGCGCGAAAACGTGGAGCTGGCGTTGTGGCTGGGACACGCGAAGAAGGATGGCGATCGCGCCATGGCGCTGCTGGAGCAGTTCGGCCTGGCCGACAAGGCCGACCATCGTCCGGACATGCTGTCGGGCGGCCAACAGCAGCGCGTGGCCATCGCGCGCGCCTTGGCCAACGACCCGGACGTGCTGCTGATGGACGAGCCCACCGGCAACCTCGACTCCGCCTCCGAGCAAGACCTGCTCGCCCTCCTGGCACGCCTGCATGAGGCGGGCAAGACGCTGCTGATGGTGACGCACAGCGCCACCGTTGCCAAGCGCGCTCAGCGAGTGCTGCAGGTCAAGGACGGCCGCTTGAACGGGAGCGCGCGGTGAACGGCTTCGCTCGCACGGTTCGCGCTGCACTGCGCTGCATTTGGGTCGTGTGTGTGTTGGGCGTGGCAAGTGCTTCCCAGGCACAGATGCCCGCGCCGGCGCTGAGCACCTCCACCATCGACGGTCACAAGGTGGCGCTACAGGACATGCGTGGCAAGGTCGTTCTGGTGACCTTCTGGGCCACCACCTGCACGATCTGCCTGGCCGAGCAGCCCGACCTGGTGAAGACTTATGAGCGCTACCGATCCCGCGGAATCGAGATCGTGGCCGTGGCGATGCCCTACGATCGCCCGGACCTCATCAAACAGCATCTCGCGAAGTACCCCATGCCGTTCCAGGTGGTGTGGGACAAGGACGGCCTGATCGGCCGCCAGTTCCTCGGCATTCTCGGAACACCGACCACCTTCATCGTCGACAAGAGCGGGCGTCTGGTGTCGAAGACCGTCGGCGCGATCGACTTCGACAAGTTGCGGCATTTTCTTGATGCCTCGCTCGGCTGATCGCGAAGGTTTTGCGGGGCACAGCATCATGCACACCGAGACTAAATTTGCTTCACGCGCGATCCTGTGCGCGCTGGCCTTCTTGGCAATGTCGGCATGCTCCGACCGAAAGCAGGCCGCGGGACAGACCTCGCAAGCGCCATCGGCGACGTCCGTGTCCACGGCCGGTGCATCAGCCGATCCGCTGCCACCCGAGAAGGCCTTCCCGTTGAAGGTGGAAACACTCGATGCGAAGACGCTGGTGGCGCAGTTCACACCGGCCCCTGACCACTACCTCTACAAGAGCAAGATCAGCTTTGCGCTCAAGGATGCGACCGGCGCCCGGCTCAACGCGGTTGCGCTGCCGCCCGGCGTTGCAAAGAAGGATCCCTTCCTCGGCGAGCAGGAGATCTACCGGCAGCCGGTGCAGATTTCGCTGCCCCTCGCTCGAGAGGCGGGCAAGCCGGCGAAATTCACGTTGATCGCCACCTACCAAGGGTGCAACGAGAAAATCGGGCTGTGCTACTCGCCGATCGAGACGCCGTTCGAGTTCAAGTTGCCATAGCGTCGATCGCCCGCGTGCCACAACATGCCGCGCCGATAACTGCGGACTCCGGCACAGCGCGAGCAACTGCTTGCCTTCTCCGCTGATGCCGCGGAACTCATCCGCCTGTTCACGCCGCGCAGCGCCGACATCGCCTTCATCCCAACGCCCGTGCACGTAGTCGTTGCGCACGGCACGGCCTTCGTCTGCGCGATCAAAGCCTTGAACTCGGCGGCGGCGCTTTTGCCGGCAGGACCAAACACGTCGAGCATGAGCCACTTCAATGTTTTCAGCCGCAAGCCGAGTTGTGACCGGAGTGGGGCCAGCAGTTCGGACACATCGACCTGGCAGTGCGGCCCCAGCCAATTGAGTTGGAGGCACACGTTTAGCTGGAGCGCATGCGGCTGTCGGGTCTGTTTAAAATCGGTCAAAACGCGGCCGATGGCAGCGCACCATACCTGATGCCGTCAGGGAGTAGTGACCGATTCCACCAGCGCCTCCATGTTGATCACAGCGTCCGCCATCGCCGTCAGTTCCGGCGTCTGCGACACAAAGAACTCGCGCTCGTAGCCGCCCAGCCGCAGCACCTCCCGCTTCATCGCCATGAACATGCGCTTGCGGTCTGCATCGAGCGCGCCGTCGGCCTCATCCGAGAACAGCGTGCCGTAGCGGCGGCCCGAATGCCGCGCGAGGTACAGCGCCACCGCGCGGGTCAGGCATTCGTTGATCCACAAACGTTCGCCGCCGCTCATCAGGCTCACGCTCTTACTGTCCCCGGAATCGCCGTCGTGCACGACGATGTCGAAGCCCTCTTTCTGGTCGCCCTTGCCGGTCTCGACGAGTGTGTGGATCGACACCGTGAAGCGCGGCCCGTAGCAGGCCAGCAGCAAGTCGTTGGCCAGCCCGGACAACGCGGGACCCGCATCGTCGATCGCCAGCGCGATCAGCCCGTCGTTGCTCATGCAGCGTGCGAAGAGTGTCCACCCGCCCATTGCCGACTCGACGCGGGCCAGTCGTGCCGCGACTTCCGTCCGTCGGTCTGCAACGCCGGCCAGTCGTCGTGTCGCGGCCTCCCACGATTGTCCATCCCTGACGGCAATCAGATGGGCCTGCTCGGCTGTGCTCAGTGCAGCCGTCGCACGCGCGACCGAATCGTTCGCCCCCACGAG
>JARXKP010000150.1 GCA_030271615.1 Pseudomonadota bacterium | reverse complement strand
GCCGGGTTGCCGAAGTGCTCGCGCAACCACGGGATCATCGCGTCGACGACGCGCTGGTCCACCGGGCTGGTGGCGCCGTAGTCCATGTAGATCGGGAAATGCGGGGTCAGATCCATGGTTCGATGTCTGCTCAGGAACAGTCGATGAAGGGGCGCCGTGGCGCCGGCTTCACCGCTGGGGTTCGACGTTATTTCGAGAAGGCGTTGCCGAAGGCGAAGACCGAGTTGGGCGCAGTGATGCGAATCGGCTTGACCACCGGCTGCGTCGAGATCGCGCGCTTGACGGGGTGCTCTTCGACCGAGATGCCCTTCGCCAGTTGATCCTCGACCAGCTTCTTCAGCGAGATCGAGTTCAGGTGCTCGATCATCTTGGTATTGAGGCTGGCCCACAGGTCGTGGGTCATGCAGCGGCCACCGTCGTCGCCCATGCAGTTTTCCTTGCCGCCGCAACCCGTGGCATCGATCGGCTCATCAACCGCGAGGATGATGTCAGCGACGGTAATTTCCTCGGACTTGCGGCCCAGCGAATAGCCGCCGCCCGGGCCACGGGTGCTCTCGACCAATTCGTGCCGGCGCAGCCGACCGAACAACTGCTCCAGGTACGACAGCGAAATCTGCTGGCGGGCACTGATGGCAGCCAGCGCCACGGGACCCGAATGTTCACGCAATGCCAGATCGATCATGGCGGTGACGGCGAAACGCCCTTTTGTGGTCAGACGCATGGATAACTCCTATAGCCCCGGAGGGCATAACAAACAAGACGGCTTGGTTGGCAACGTCCGCCTGCCGGCAACCTGGACGGCTCGGAAGTGCCTTTTTTGGAAGCACCCCGTTAACTTGACCAGTTTTGTCGAGTATAGCGGAACCCAACTGATTCGGTCGGTCTTGCGTTCGGAAGTTCCGTGGATGTGACGACAACTTGTCATAGACAACAGACAGACAAATAGAACAAATGGGGCGCCACAGCTTCATATTTCAGATGAAACACATGAAGTGGTCCCGCGCAATCGAAATGATCCCTTGAGGCGCAACTATGAATCACACACACGCCGCTTCGGATGCGGCCTTCGAAGGAACCAAATCATGAATACCCGCCGCTTGAAACCCGCCATGGCCGCCTCGATGAAGGCGACTTCGCTCGGTATCTCGGCTGCCCACGCCGATGGGCTGCACGCCAACGGCAGCAACGGTGCGGCGCTGAAGGTCGGCGCTCGAATCGAGTTCTGACGAGCACGTCATGAGCGTGCACCCGATTCCCTCTGCCGCCGTCACGGAAACACGGGCTGACGAGTTCGGCAGCGCCGACGCTGCCGTGTCCGTGCTGCTGGGCCGCATCTACGAGATCGCCCCACCGACCGTACGAACGCGGCTGCTGACCCAGCTGATGCAACCACTCGGCCTGCTGTCGCTGGTGGCGGTCGCCGGCGGCGTGTTCGCCAGGCTGCGACTGCGCAATGCATCGGCGCCGCTGAACCTGCAGTTCGAAGACACCTTGCAGATCAGCGCGGCCGATGTCATGGCCCTCGCGGACCACGCGCAGCAGGTCAGCGTCGAAACCGTCGACGCGCTGGCTCAATGGTTGACGACCGGGCCGGTGCTGGCCAGTTCGGCGGCAGCGCTGCTGCTGGTGCAAGTGCTGGCCAAACGTGCCGCGCGACGCAATGCCGCGCGGAATTCGGTGCGCTGAACACAGGCGGCCTCGCCTTGGAGCCGCGTCCTGTTTCATCTGTCATCGACACGGCATCCGGCCGAAACGAACGCTTGCATTTGCCCGCACACAGTGCACTCATCGCGATCCCGGATCGCTGCAAACGGAGAACTTCTGAGATGCTCACCGACACGACATTCCCAGCCTTGGCGGAGCCACACAACGCGAACTCCAGCGGCTCGGAACCGATTCAGGACGCGCGTTCGGGCACTGACGCGAGTGCTTACCTGATCATTCATGCCGAGTCGACCCTTCCCCACCGCCGCGGCGATCACACCGGCCGCACGCCGCTGCAACGATTGCGTGCGGCCCTGTACCCCGGCGGCGACCCGGCGCACCGTCGGAACGAACCGCTGGCGCTGACGCTGGCCGACCGGCATGGGCATCAGCTGCTGTCGATCGAGGACGCCGATCCGACGCTCGGCGTGGCCCTGCGTCCTGGCACCTACCACCTGACGGCCACGTTCGGCGACACGCGGCGTGGCTACACCGTAGCGCTCCCCGCAGGCGCCCGATTCGACCTGCACCTGCGCTTCCCGTTGCCGTTGGGTCAGCGGCCCCGCATGCCGTCCGAGACCCGCCCAGCCCGCTCTGCCCAATGAGTTTTCCCCTGCTTCCAGACACCGAAGGAATTTCCATGTCCATCTCCACGTTCGTTCCCCGCCGCACGGTCATCGCCGTTGCCACCGCCGCCCTCATCGGATTCGGTGCCGCCGGCACGTTTCGACTGAGCCACGCTGAGAATGCGCCCGTCAGTGCACCTGTCGCGCTGGCCGCGGCCCCCACACCGGCCGGCCTCCCCGATCTGGCCAGCATCGCGAAACGCTACGGTCCGGCGGTGGTCAACATCAGCGTCAGCGGCACGCGCAAGGTGTCGATGAACGGCGGAGAAGCCGACGACAACGAAGATGACGGCGCCGACAGCAGCGGCGCGGCTTCGAAGTCACCTTCACCACCGAGCGGTGAATACAAGGATTTCCTGCGTCGCTTCCAGCAACAGTTCGGTGGCCTGCCACCGGGGATGCCTCCGGGCACGCGGGTGCCGATGCGCGGCGAAGGGTCGGGCTTCATCGTTCAGGCGGACGGCGTCATCCTGACCAACGCCCATGTCGTGCACGGCGCGCAAGAGGTGGTCGTCAAACTCACCGACCGCCGGGAGTTCCGCGCCAAGGTGCTGGGCGCCGATCCGAAGACCGACATCGCCGTGCTGAAGATCGACGCGAAGGACCTGCCCACCGTCGTGCTGGCGCCGGCGATGCAGAACCCGCAGGTCGGTGAATGGGTGCTGGCCATCGGTTCGCCGTTCGGCTTCGAGAACACCGTGACGGCCGGCGTCGTCAGTGCGGTCGGCCGCTCGCTGCACGACGACAGCGCGGTGCCGTTCATCCAGACCGACGTGGCCGTCAACCCCGGCAATTCCGGCGGGCCGCTGTTCAACACGCGCGGCGAGGTGGTCGGCATCAACTCGCAAATCTATTCGCGCTCGGGGGGTTACCAGGGTCTGTCGTTCGCGATCCCGATCGACGTGGCACAGCACGTCGAACGCCAGATCCTCGACACCGGCAGCGTGCGGCACGCGCGGCTCGGCGTCGCGGTGCAAGAGGTAAACCAGACGTTGGCCGAGTCCTTCAAGCTGCCGAGGCCCGCCGGCGCGCTGGTCGCCAATGTCGACCCGAACAGCCCGGCCGCCAAGGCCGGCATCGAGTCAGGCGATGTGGTGCTGGCCGTCAATGGCACGCCGATCATCGGCTCGGCAGACCTGCCGGCACTGGTCGGGCTGGCGTTGCCCGGAGACAAGGTTGTCTTGAAGGTGTGGCGCCAGGGCGCGGAGCGCACCCTGAACGCGACGCTCGCCGATGCCAAGCCAGAGCACGCGGTCACGGCAGACGCGGGCACCGCTACCGCGCCACGGGGTCGACTCGGCCTCGCGCTGCGGCCCTTGCAACCGCAGGAGAAGCGCGACTCGGGCATCGCCAGCGGGCTGTTGATCGAAGGGGTCAGCGGTGCGAGCGAGCGAGCGGGCCTGCAGGCCGGTGATGTGCTGCTCGCAGTCAACGGCAAGGCGGTCGACAGCGTCACCGAGGCGCGCGATGCTGCTGCGAAGTCGGACAAGGCGGCTGCCTTGCTCGTGCAACGCGGCGAGATGAAGATCTACGTGCCCGTGCGCCTGGGCTGATCTCCGGCCGCGGCTGGCGGCAGGCTCACGCCGCCAGCTGCAGTTTTGTCAGCGGATCCGGCTGGCGCAGAAACCTGCTGTCACAGAGCCGGCCGGTTCAGTACAGCGTCTCGACCTCGCTGGCGAGCTGATAGCCGGCACCGCGCTCGGTCACGATCAGCACCGGGTGCGCAGGATCGGGTTCGAGCTTGCGCCGCAACCGCAGGATCTGCACGTCGATCGTGCGGTCGTAGACCTCGGCCTCGTGCAAGCGCGACATCGACAGCAGCTGGTCGCGTGACAGCACGCGGCGCGGTGCACCGCACAGCGCGGTCAGCAAGCTGAACTCGCCGTTCGACAACTCCACCACGACACCGGCCGGCGAGGTGAGGCGCCGTGTTCGCAGGTTCAGCTCCCAGCCCGAAAAACGAAACGCGCGGCGTGTGCTGTCACGCTCGGGCAGGGTTGCCTGCACCTGATACCGCCGCAGCACCGCGCGCACGCGGGCCAGCAACTCGCGCGGGCTGAATGGCTTGGTCACGTAGTCGTCGGCACCCAGTTCGAGCCCCATCACGCGGTCGGCTTCCTCCTTGCGACCCGTCAGCAGCACGATCGGCACCGTGGCCCGCTCGCGCAGAAGGCGCGCGAGCTGCATGCCATCCTCGCCGGGCAGTTTCAGATCGAGCAGAACAAGGTCGATCGACTCGCTGTCGATCAACGAAAAAAGATCGCTGCCCGAGGCACCCACGCTGACGCGCATGTCGTTGTCGCACAGGTACTCGCGCACCAGATCGCGGATACTGGGATCGTCATCGATGACAAGGATGTGCGGTGCCGTGTTGAGGGTCATGGGTTCGGTGCGGTGGCGCGCCAGAGAAACGAAAGCTCGAATGATCGTAGCGCAGCGATGGCAGGCCGCTTCACACTGCCAGGCCCCCTCCGAAGCACCGTGTTGCCTGTTTGACGATGACTGAATCGCCACCGCCGCTCCCCGCCATTTCCCGCATCTGGATCGTCGCCGGGCTCGCGGCGCTGTCACTGATCGCGGTGATCGCGGCGGGCTTGTGGCACCTGCGCCGCGAGGCACTCACCAGCCAGGCGCGTGAACTCTCGGTGCTGTCGCTCGCGCTGGCCGATGAGCTCGACCGAGGCCTGCAAAGCGTCGAGGTGGGTTTGCAGGCCGTGCGTCTCGAGTTGCGTGTCGGGGAGTCGCCGCTGCGCGACGACGAGCTCGCCCGCCAGCGCTACGCGCACGCGCTGAAACTGCCGCTGGCGAGTCACCTGTGGATCATCGACCGCCAGGGCCGGCTGGTCGCCGCATCGAGTGCTGCCGTGCCTCCCGAGGCGCCCGGGTTCGTGCCGGACTTGGCGGCCCTGCACGAGACCGGCGCAGCACTGAACCGACCCTTTCTCGTCAGCACGACAGGCGAACCTTCGGTGGCGCTGGCGATCCGCTACAACGACAGCGACGGTGATCTGGCCGGCTGGCTGGTCGCGGCACTGCCGGTCGAGACCCTGCGCGGTGCGTTCTCGCAGGCGTCCCCCGCCGCCGATGCGCGGATGGCGGTGTTCCGGATCGATGGCGTGCCGCTGGCGGGTTCGCTGGTCGCCACGATCACCGACCGGCCCCCGGCCAGCGATGCCGATCTGATGACGCGACCCGGACTGCAGGGCCAACACGAGGTCCAGATGCTGAACGACGGGCGCCCGCGGATGGTGGCACTTCGCGTGCTGCCGCGCTTCGGCGTGAAGCTGGTGTTGACGCGCGACATCGAGGCCGCGCTCGCACCCTGGCGCGACGTGGCCTGGTTCGCGTCGTCAGGGCTCGTGCTGCTGCTCGTCGGGCTGGCTGCGGCGGCGCACCGCATCGCACGCGCCGAACAGCGCCGCGTGGACTCGCAGGCGGCTCTGCAATCCCAGCTGTCGCGCACCAACAAACTCGAATCGTTGGGCGCGCTGGCCGGCGGCGTGGCACACGACTTCAACAACGTGCTGGCCGCCGTGCTGGGCTACGCCGAGATGGCACGGCAAGGTGCCGCCGACGGCAGCCGGCAGGCGCGCCAGCTCGACCACGTGCTGCAGGCGGCGCTGCGCGGTCGATCGCTGGTTGAACGCATCCTGTCGTTCAGCCGCAGCGGCGCGCGCAGCGCGACGGTGTTCGCCGTGCAACCGATCATCGACGAGGTGCTCAACCTGCTGGCCGCGTCGCTGCGCCAGGGCGTCGTGCTCGAGAGCCGCTTCGATGCACCGGACGTGCGGCTGCAAGGCGATCCGACACAGGTGTTCGAAGCCGTGATGAACCTGTGCACGAACGCGATGCAGGCAATGCCTGCTGGCGGCACCCTCGGTGTGTCGACCTCTCGCCACGCGGTGCGCAGCGCCGAAGCGGTGTCGCACGGTCGCCTCGCGCCCGGCGACTACCTGGCCCTGAGCGTCAGCGATGAAGGCAGCGGCATCGAAGCCGACGTGATGGAGCGGCTGTTCGAACCCTTCTTCACTACCCGCCGCGAGCATGCGGGCACCGGCCTCGGGCTGGCCGTGGTGCACGGCGTGGTGGCCGAGTTCGGCGGCGCCATCGACGTGCAGAGCACGCCGGGGCATGGCGCGCGCTTCACGCTGTATCTGCCTGAATCACACGGCGAACCGGCGGCCTCGCCCGCGGCGATCGCCGAGGCGCCAGCAGGGCGCGGCCAGACCCTGATGGTCGTCGACGACGACCCGGCACTGGTCGAACTGGCCGAAGAGCTGCTGGCCGAACTGGGCTACGAACCGATCGGCTACACCGACCCGCAAGCCGCACTCGACGCCCTGCGCAGCGAGCCCGGTCGCTACGACGCGCTGCTGACCGACGAGGTGATGCCGCGGATGACCGGCACCCACCTCACCGAGGCACTGCGCGCCTTCGCGCCGCAGCTGCCGGTGCTGCTGGTCAGCGGCTATGGCGGCCCGCAACTGGCCGCGCGGGCCGCCGCCGTCGGCGTCACCCGCGTGCTGGCCAAGCCGCTGCAACGAGCCGAGCTGGCGCAGGCGCTGGATCAGCTGCTGGGCGCCACCTCGACATCGAGCTGATCGCCAGCGAACCGTCGCGAGACGATCAAGGCTTCGCCACCAGCGCCGCGATGTTGTCGGTGCCCGGCGCACCGAAGGCCTGTTCACGCAGCAGCGCGAGTTGATCGCGCACCCGGGCGGCCTTCTCGAATTCAAGGTTGCGGGCGTGTTCGAGCATCTGTTTTTCGAGCTGCTTGATGCGCTTGCCCAGGTCCTTCTCGGACAGCATCTCGACCTCGGCCGCGCCCTTGGCCAGTTTCAGGTCGTCCTTGCCTGATTTCTCCGAATAGACACCGTCGATCAGCTCCTTGATCTTCTTGTTGATCGTGCGCGGCGTGATGCCCATCTCGAGGTTGTGCGCGATCTGCTTGTTGCGACGGCGCTCGGTCTCGTCCATCGCGCGGCGCATCGACTCGGTGATCTTGTCGGCATAAAGAATCGCGCGGCCGTTCACGTTGCGCGCCGCGCGACCGATGGTCTGGATCAGGCTGCGTTCGGAGCGCAGGAAGCCTTCCTTGTCGGCGTCGAGGATCGCCACCAGCGACACCTCGGGAATGTCGATTCCCTCGCGCAGCAGGTTGATGCCGACCAGCACGTCGAACACGCCCAGGCGCAGGTCGCGCAGGATCTCGACACGCTCGACGGTTTCGATGTCGCTGTGCAGGTAGCGCACCTTGCAGCCGTTGTCGCTCAGGTAGTCGGTCAGCTGTTCGGCCATGCGCTTGGTCAGCGTGGTGATCAGCACGCGCTCGGACAGATCGACGCGGATGCGGATTTCCTGCAGCACGTCGTCGACCTGGTGCGTGGCGGGCCGCACCTCGACCATCGGGTCGACCAGGCCGGTGGGCCGCACCACCTGCTCGACCACCTGGCCCGCGGTGCGCTGCTCATATGCGGCGGGTGTCGCCGACACGTACACGACCTGACGCATCTTGGTCTCGAACTCCTCGAAGCGCAGCGGCCGGTTGTCGAGCGCGCTCGGCAGGCGAAAACCGTATTCGACCAGCGTGGACTTGCGCGCGCGGTCACCGTTGTACATGCCGCCCAACTGGCCGATCAGCACGTGCGACTCGTCGAGGAACATCAGCGCGTCCTTGGGCAGGTAGTCGACCAGCGTCGATGGCGGCTGGCCCGGCGCGGAGCCCGACAGGTGGCGGGTGTAGTTCTCGATGCCCTTGCAGTGGCCGATCTCCTGCAGCATCTCGAGGTCGAAGCGGGTGCGCTGTTCCAGACGTTGCGCCTCCACCAGCTTGCCCAGCGCGACGAGTTCGGCGAGGCGTACCCGCAACTCGTCCTTGATCGTCTGGATCGCGCTGACCACCCGACCGCGCG
>JARXKP010000149.1 GCA_030271615.1 Pseudomonadota bacterium | reverse complement strand
GCAAGCACGTGATGAGCTACCTGAACGACTTCCTGTTCTCGCCCGAGCGCGCCAATTCGCCGGTGCGCACGCTGAGCGGCGGCGAGCGCAACCGCGTGCTGCTGGCCCGGCTTTTCGCGTTGCCCGCGAACGTACTGGTTCTTGACGAACCGACCAACGACCTCGACATCGACACGCTGGAGCTTCTGGAAGAACTTTTGCAGGCCTACAAGGGCACCGTATTCCTGGTCAGCCACGACCGACGCTTCCTCGACAACGTCGTCACCAGCACCATCGTGTGGGAAGGTGACGAGTCGCCGGGTCAATGGCGCGAATACGAAGGCGGCTACGAGGACTGGAAGATCCAGCGGGACCGAGCCCAGGCGCTGCGTGCGCAGGCGGCTCGGGCCGCCAAGGGGAAGGACACCCCGCCCGCTGCCAAATCTGCCTCAGTGTCGGCGACCGTGGTTGCTCCGGCGGCACCCAAAGCGCGCAAGCTCAGCTACAAGGAGCAGCGCGAACTGGACGAACTCCCAAGTCGGATCGAAGCGCTCGAAGCCGAGCAGGTCAAGTTGGCAACACTGCTGGCCGATGCCGATGCCTACACGCGTGATCCGAAGGGTGTTGCCGCTGCCCAGGCCCGGGTGGCGAAGATCGACGATGACTTGCTGAGCGCGATGGAGCGCTGGGAAACGCTCGGGCAACGCTGAATTTCAGCGCCCCAGCGTGCTAAACCAGCTCTCGCGCACCACGTCCGGGTGAGATCGGCTGACGATCAGTCCCGCCTGGAGGTACAGCGCGTTCAGCAGCCGTTCGGCGCGCTCGCGGTCGAAGCCCGGCCACACGGCCATCTCGCGCAGGTGGCAGGTGCTCCGGCGCAACCGGTACACGGCCGCCATCAGCGTGCCGGGCATCCGCATGGCGCCAAAGTCCAGTCCGAGGCTGACGCGGTAGACGGCGGGCCCGGCGATCTCGGGAAGCAATTCACGCCGGCCGCCGTGCAGAGCCAGCTCCCACAGCACCGGGCCGAGAGGGTGAAAGCAGAGATCAGCGAAGGCCAGGCCGCCTGAAGAGACCCACCGTGCATGAATGTCTCGTGGTGCTGGCAGCAGCGCGTGCTCGATGTGGATCACCTGCAATCCGGGTTGCCGCTGCGCCAGCAGATCGTCCATCGGCATCGGGCAATGCACCTGCCGCTCGTGCGGGAAGATGGTCAGGGGAACGGCCCGATCTCCACACTGCAGGTGAACGGTCACTGGTTGAGCGTGGCGCACGCAGGCGGCCAGCACGTCCAGAGGCTCGGAGCGTTGCTCGTTGAATTCGAAGCGCTGCAGATCGGCCAGCAGCGACGGGCTCAGGGACGCCAGACTCGGGCTCACGATGCCGGGCACGGCCGGGCTGTCGTGCCTCGGAAGATAGTGCCGGAAGCGGCTGGCCCGCATCAGTTCGGGTTCGCCGAAGGGGATGGTGGAGTCGAACATCGCAGGGGTGGAACGCGCAGCCTGTAGCCATTGGCATCATGTGTCGCCGGTTGTATCAGTTTTGATTGACCGTTGGCGCAACTGCGGAATGCCGCTCGGCAGCGTTTCGGGGCCGATGCACGCCAGATTCGCAGACTGCCGACAGATCTGCGCGCCGTGCCGTTGCTGGGCGAACGGCTGGAGGCGGGCACCGTCGTGTTTCCCCTGGTGAGGATCGCGGTCGTGTCGGTGAGCAAGCGCCTGTCGGGTGGTGTTGCTCCAGCGATAAACTGGGTCGGAGTCGTTTTCTTCGCCTGTAACCCATGCTGCCATCCGACATCAGTCTCGTGATCCCGAGCGACGACGAGTCGCTGGAAACCACACGCGGCATCTTCCGCGAGTACGCCCGCAGCTTGGGCGTCGACCTGTGCTTCCAGAATTTCGATGAGGAACTCGCCGGCCTGCCCGGTGACTACGCCTCACCGCACGGACATTTGCTGCTGGCCTTTGTCGACGGCGAACTGGCGGGCTGCGGAGCTTTCAGGGGCTTGGTCGACGTCGATTACGCGAATGCCTGCGAAATGAAGCGCCTGTACGTTCGCCCTGCGTTTCGTCGCTTCGGCCTCGGGCGCCTGCTGGCGCAGGCGCTGTTCGACGAAGCGCGGCACGCGGGATATTCCACGATGCTGCTGGACACGCTGGACGACATGGAGGCTGCCCGCAGCCTCTACTCCTCGTTGGGTTTCGAGGAGATCCCGCCTTACTACTTCAGCCCGATCGCCGGCTCGCATTACCTGAAGGCGACCCTGGACTGAGCCGGCGTAGGATGGCCATGTCGTTCTGGTCGGCACCGGATGTGTCGGACCACCTCTTGCCTTCGGGAGATTCATGAGCGCCACAACCACTCCCCTTGACAGTCCCGCTGCCGAAGGCACTTTCGAGCTTCACGCCGGCGCACTGCGGCTCGCGCTGCGCGCCGACCTCGGCGGATCCATCGCCGGGTTGTGGCATCGCGACACGCCGATCCTGCGCTCGACTGAACCGGGCTCGCTGGCCGGCGCGCGACAGTCGGCCTGCTATCCACTGGTCCCGTACTCCAATCGCCTGGCCTACAAGCGCTTTCGCTGGAAGGGCCGCGATTACACGACCGAGACCAATTTCGACGACAACCCGCATTCGGTCCATGGCGTCGGTTGGCTGCGTGCCTGGGACATGGTGTCGCACAGCGCGACTGATGTGGTGTTGCGGTACCGGCACTCCCCCGACGCGCATTGGCCGTTCGCCTTCGAGGCGCAGCAGTATTTCGCGTTGACACCGCACTCGCTGGGCATGCAGATGGTGTTCACCAACACAGCCGACGTGGCTCAGCCGGTCGGGCTGGGCTGGCATCCGTATTTCCCGAAACGCGAGCGCAGCCGCCTGCACATCGAATTGAGCAACCGCTGGGAATCGGACGCCACGCAATTGCCGGTGCGCCAGGTGGCGCAGGCGGGCATCGACAGCGATGTGTCGCACCTGGGCTTCGACCACTGCTTCGACGGCTGGAATGGCCTGGCGCGCATCCGCGACGAGAAGTTCTCGCTGCAGCTCACGTCCAACCTGACGCATCTGGTCGTGTACACGCCAGCCGACAAGCCGTACTTCTGTGTCGAGCCCGTCAGCCATGTCAGCAACGCGATCCACATGGCCGACCCAGTGGCGCAAGGCCTGCGCACGCTGCAACCCGGTGAAAGCTTCGAGGCGTCGATGAGGCTCGACGTGTCGCCGCTGTGAGTCCCGCAGCGCCGCCTTCCGTCGACGTCGCAGCGGTGAATGTCGCGGTAGCCATCCCGAGTCTGCTTGGCGAATCGCCCGTCTGGCACCCGCGGGAACAGGTGCTGTATTACTGCGACATTCCAGGGCGCCGTTTGAATCGCTTCGATGCGAACACCGGCAGCCTGTCCCACTGGAGCTTCGACACCGAGGTGGCGAGTTGCGCGCCGATGCTCGACGGCGGACTGTTGTTGGCCGCTCGCGATGGCTTGTGGCGCTTCGACCCTGCCACTGGTGCACGCACCGAGCTGGCCGCGCCACCCTACGATCTGCGCACCGAGCGTTTCAACGACGGCAAGTGCGATCCGCAGGGCCGCTTCTGGGTCGGCACCCTGTACGAACCGCGCGATGCGGCGCTGGCGGGTCTTTACCAGTTTCATCGCGGCGACTTGACGAAGCGCGCAGATGGCATCACCGTCTCCAACGGTCTCGCCTGGAGCCCCAATGGCCGCACGATGTACTGGAGCGACACCAAGGCCCACGCCATCTATGCATTCGACTACGACGGCGCCAGTGGCACGCTCAGTGGCCGCCGTCTGTTTTTCCAGTTCCCGATCAAGCGGACAGGGCAATCACTTGAAGAGTACGGCGGACGACCCGACGGCGCCGCAGTCGATGTCGATGGCAATTATTGGGTCGCGATGTTCGAAGGCCAGCGCGTGCTCTGCCTTTCGCCGTCGGGCGTGGTCTTGCGAGAGGTGCGCCTTCCAGTAAGGTGCCCGACGATGCCGTGCTTTGGCGGCGCAGACCTCAAAACGCTGTACATCACGACCGCGCGTCACGGCCGGCCTGACGCCGAGCTCGCCGATCAGCCTTGGGCGGGCTGCGTGTTGTCACTGCGCCTGAGCGTGCCTGGGTTGCCTGTCAACTTGTTCAATTGAACGTGACCGCCGCCCAGTGACGCTTTGCCGTCGAGGCGCGCGGCGTTCAAGGTTCCCGCAGGCAACCCAAAACGACAGGTTGTGGAGCATCTCGAATTCCGACTTGAGGACAGCGCGGGTTTGCACGTATAATTTGAGGCTGTATTGAAAGTGGTTGTTACCCGCCGGATGATTGAAATGATGGTCCGTGGTGTTGCAAGTACGGGCTTCGGCGATGAGGCAGAAGACCCGCCCATCAAGCCGTTGACGCGTGAGGAGGCGCAGGCCTTGCGGATCAAGAGCCCGCAGTTGTCTCCGTGGCGTGTTGTTGCTGCGCAGGTTGTGGTCGGTGGGCTGGTGGTCTTGGCTGTTTGGTTGGTCTTCGGTCGGCCTGAGCTGGTGCAGTCGGCGTTCTATGGCGCGCTCGTTGCGGTACTGCCGGGTGCGTTGATGGCGCGAGGTGCGACCAGTAGACTTTCCAGTCTGTCGCTTGGTACCAGTGCCGTTAGCGTCTTGTTGTGGGGTGTGGTCAAGATAGGCGTTTCGATCGGCATGCTGATGCTGGCTCCGAAACTGGTTCAGCTGTTGAGTTGGCCTTTCTTGCTGGCGACCTTGGTGTTGTGCATGCAGGTGTATTGGGTCGCGCTGCTGTGGCGCGGGCGTTGAGAACAAGATCAGACAGGATTAAGTCACATGTCAGCCGAAGGTCACGCGCTCACTTCTGGTGAATACATCGTTCACCACCTGACCCATTTGTCGACCGACGGCCGCAAACCTGCCGGCTTGGTTGATTTCTCGATCGTCAATTACGACTCCATCATTTTCTCGACACTTCTCGGCGTGCTGGGCTGCTTCCTGTTGTGGAGAGCCGCAAGCAAGGCAACGTCCGGCGTGCCCGGGCGTTTCCAGGCTGCGGTCGAGATCCTGTTCGAGATGGTCGAGAGCCAAGCCAAGGGCATCGTTCACAACGCCAACAGTCGCAAGCTGGTTGCGCCGCTGGCCTTGACGGTCTTTGTGTGGATCTTCCTGCTCAACGCGATGGACCTGCTTCCCGTTGATCTGCTGCCCTTGATCTGGGAAAAGATCTATGGCGCAGCGGGTGGGAATCCGCACCATGCTTTCCTGCGGGTGGTTCCTACCGCCGATCTATCCATCACGATGGGTCTGTCGGTGGGCGTATTGATCACCTGCCTGGTCTACAACTTGAAGATCAAGGGTGTCGGAGGTTGGGTGCACGAGTTGTTCGCGGCGCCGTTCGGAAATCATTGGGCTCTGTATCCGTTCAATTTCGCGATGCAGATGGTCGAGTTCGTTGCCAAGACGGTGTCGCATGGCATGCGGTTGTTCGGCAACATGTATGCGGGTGAGTTGATCTTTCTGCTCATCGCTTTGTTGGGCGGCGCGTTCACCTTGTCGCTCGGCGGGTTCGCATTGGCGGCCCTTCACATCCTCGCGGGCACCGTCTGGGCTATCTTCCACATCCTGATCATCACGTTGCAAGCCTTCGTGTTCATGATGTTGACGCTGGTCTACGTCGGGCAGGCCCACGAGACGCATTGATCTCGTTTTTCTCTCACTCGTTCTCTTTTTCACCACAGGAATCATCATGGAACTCATTGGTCTCGTCGCGGTTGCCGCAGGTCTCATCATCGGTCTGGGCGCCATGGGTGCTTGTATCGGCATCGGCGTTATGGGCAGCAAGTACCTCGAATCGGCGGCTCGTCAGCCTGAATTGATGGGCGAATTGCAAACCAAGATGTTCCTGCTGGTCGGCCTGATCGACGCTTCGTTCATCATCGGTACCGGTATCGCGCTGTGGTTCACGACGGCCAACCCGTTCCTGGCCCAGTTGGCGAACCTGCCGAAGTAAACAGCGCAAATTGCGACAGTCTGCGGGTTCGACGACCTCGAGCCCACGGACCCCGCCACCCTGATTGAGGCCTCAACGTGAGCATCACTGCGACATTCATCATTCAGATGATCGTGTTTCTGATCCTGGTCGGATTCACGATGAAATACATCTGGCCACCGATCACCGCAGCGCTCGATGCGCGCGCTCAGAAAATCGCTGACGGCCTGTCGGCGGCCGACCGGGCGAAGGCGGAGTTGAACACCGCCAACAAGCGCGTCGAGGAACAGCTCTCCGCTGCGCGCACCGACGCGGCTCAACGTCTGGCCGATGCGGAACGTCTGGCGCAGTCGATGGTCGAGGAAGCCAAGACCCGCGCCAGCGACGAAGGCGCGAAGATCATCGCGGCCGCCAAGGCCGAGGCCGAGCAAGAAGCGTTGAAAGCCCGCGAGGCGCTGCGCGAGCAGGTGTCGATGCTGGCCGTCAAAGGTGCCGAGCAAATCCTGAAGTGTGAAGTCAATGCCGGCGTTCACGCCGAGCTGTTGAACCGTCTAAAGGTGGAGCTGTGAGCGGCTTCGCTGGCTCGGTGAGGAGCTGAACCATGGCTGAACTCGCCACCTTGGCACGGCCGTATGCCGAAGCACTGTTCGATGTCGCCGCTCAGGGCGATGTGAGAGCGGTGTCGCAGCAAATCGACGCGTTGGCTGCCATTGCCGACAATGCTCAATTGCGCCAGTTCGCTGCCAGTCCGAAGGTCAGCGCCGAGCAGGTGTTCGAGCTGATCGCCTCGATCGTCAAAACGCCCTTGTCCACGCCGATGAAGAATTTCCTCGGCACGGTGATCGACAACGGTCGGCTGACGGTGTTGCCGGAAATCGCTTCACAGTTTCACGCGCTGGCGAACGCAGGAGCGGGCATCTCGGACGCGACAGTGTTTAGCGCCTTTCCGATTGAAGCGGCGCAGTTGACCGATGTCGTGGCAGCGCTCGAAAAGCACTTTGCCCGCAAGTTGAACGTCACAGTCGAACTAGAGCCGGCGTTGATCGGTGGCATCCGTGTCGTCGTCGGCGACGAGGTGATGGACATCTCGGTGAAAGCGCGTCTTGAACAAATGCGGGTGGCGCTCGCGGCCTGACGGCCACGAATGTCGCCCCGTCACATTCCCGTCATTCATTCATTCTGACGAGCGCTGCCTGAAACGGTGAGCGCACAGACAGGAGAGAACTCATGCAACTGAATCCCGCTGAAATTTCCGAACTCATCAAGAGCCGCATCGAAGGCCTTGGGGCTTCGACCGACATCCGCAACCAGGGTACCGTCGTGTCGGTGGCGGACGGCATCTGCCGCGTGCATGGTCTGTCGGATGTGATGCAGGGCGAAATGCTCGAGTTTCCCGCAGCGCCGGATGGCACGCCGACCTTCGGCCTGGCCTTGAACTTGGAGCGCGACTCTGTCGGGTCCGTGATCCTGGGCGAGTACGAACACATCGCCGAAGGCGATACCGTCAAGTGCACCGGGCGCATCCTGGAAGTGCCGGTCGGTCCCGAACTCAAGGGGCGTGTCGTGAACGCCCTCGGCCAGCCGATCGACGGCAAGGGTCCGATCAACGCGCAACTGTCGATGCCGATCGAGAAGATCGCTCCGGGCGTGATCGCACGCAAGTCGGTTGACCAGCCCATGCAGACGGGGTTGAAGTCCATCGACTCCATGGTGCCGATCGGTCGCGGCCAGCGCGAATTGATCATCGGCGACCGCCAGACCGGCAAGACTGCTGTGGCGATCGACGCGATCATCAACCAGCGCGGTCAAAACATGACCTGCATCTACGTTGCCATCGGCCAAAAGGCGTCGTCGGTCAAGAATGTGGTGCGCTCCCTCGAAGCCAACGGCGCGATGGAATACACCATCGTCGTCGCTGCGACCGCGGCCGAATCGGCTGCGATGCAGTATGTGTCGGCTTACTCCGGCTGCACGATGGGCGAGTATTTCCGCGACCGTGGTGAAGACGCGCTGATCGTCTATGACGATCTGTCCAAGCAGGCTGTTGCGTATCGCCAGGTCTCGCTGCTCCTGCGTCGTCCGCCAGGCCGTGAAGCTTATCCAGGTGACGTCTTCTATCTGCACAGCCGTTTGCTCGAACGTGCCGCTCGCGTCAATGCCGACTATGTCGAAGCCTTCACCAAGGGTGCCGTCAAGGGCAAGACCGGTTCGCTGACCGCGCTGCCGATCATCGAGACGCAAGCCGGCGACGTGTCCGCGTTCGTGCCGACCAACGTGATCTCGATCACCGACGG
>JARXKP010000148.1 GCA_030271615.1 Pseudomonadota bacterium | reverse complement strand
CACTGACTTGTCGACGCAAAGCGGTCTCGTGTTCACTCGCATGCAACGATTCGGCGTCTTCGGTGCGGATCGCTCCGCTAGAATCCGAGGTTGTCTGAAAGTCGTCGTCAAACGCGAGGTTTTATGAGTGAGCAGCAAGTTGACAGTGGGAAGCGGACCTGGTTGATCGCATCAGGTTGTGCGGGCGCTGTGGGTGGAGTGGCGGTGGCGGTGCCGTTCGTCAGTACTTTTCAGCCATCCGAACGTGCTCGTGCCGCAGGCGCTTCGGTTGAGGTCGATATCAGTGCGCTCAAGCCGGGTGAGAAGCTGACGGTCGAGTGGCGGGGCAAACCCGTCTGGATCATCAAGAGAACCCCCGAGCAACTCGCCGCCTTGCCGAAGGCCGACGCTCAACTCGCCGATCCAAAATCTCTGCGCAAGCCCGGTGAATTGACGCCGGAGTACGCACGCAACGAGTACCGGTCCATCAAGCCTGAAATCATGGTTGCGGTCGGAATCTGTACCCACCTCGGCTGCTCGCCTTCCGACAAGTTCACCCCTGGAGCGCAACCTTCTCTCCCCGACGACTGGGCGGGCGGGTTTCTGTGCCCGTGTCACGGCTCCACGTTCGACATGGCTGGGCGGGTCTACAAGAACAAGCCAGCGCCGGACAACCTTGAGGTGCCGCCCTACATGTATTTGTCCGACTCCAAATTGTTGATCGGCGAAGACAAGAAGGCCTGATGGCTCTGCAGTAACGGCACAACAGGAGAACACACGATGGCCACTTTCAAGGAAGCACCCGCTAACGCCAACGCAGCCGAGAAGCTGTTGACGTGGGTCGACAATCGGTTTCCGGCAACCAAGCTCTACAACGAGCACCTTGCCGACTACTACGCCCCGAAGAATTTCAATTTATGGTATTTCTTCGGCTCGCTCGCGATGCTGGTGCTCGTGATCCAGATCGTCACCGGCATCTTCCTGGTGATGCACTACAAGCCCGATGCCACGCTCGCGTTCGCGTCGGTCGAGTACATCATGCGGGACGTGCCCTGGGGCTGGCTGGTGCGCTACATGCACTCGACCGGTGCCAGCGCCTTCTTCATCGTCGTGTACCTGCACATGTTCCGCGGCATGATCTACGGCAGCTACCGCAAGCCGCGCGAACTCGTCTGGATCTTCGGCTGTGCCATCTTCCTGTGCCTGATGGCCGAGGCCTTCATGGGCTACCTGCTGCCTTGGGGCCAGATGAGCTACTGGGGCGCCCAGGTGATCGTGAACCTGTTCTCGGCCATCCCGTTCGTCGGTCCGGACCTGTCGCTGCTGATTCGAGGTGACTATGTCGTGAGCGACGCGACGTTGAACCGCTTCTTCAGCTTCCACGTCATTGCTGTTCCCCTGGTGCTGCTCGGTCTGGTCGTGGCCCACATCATCGCACTGCACGAGGTGGGATCGAACAATCCGGACGGTGTTGAGATCAAGGCCAAGAAGAACGCCGCCGGCAAGCCGCTGGACGGCATTCCGTTCCATCCCTACTACACGGTGCACGACGTGCTGGGTGTCAGCGTGTTCCTGCTGATCTTCTCGGCGATCATCTTCTTCGCCCCCGAACTGGGCGGCTACTTCCTCGAATACAACAACTTCATTCCGGCCGATTCGCTGAAGACGCCGTTGCACATCGCGCCGGTCTGGTACTTCACGCCGTACTACTCGGTCCTTCGCGCCATCACGGCTGAGATGATGTTCGTGCTGATCGCCTTCGTGGTGGCCGCTGCAGCGTTGACGTTGGTCAAGTCAAAGATGTCCGGCATGCTCAAGGTGGTCGTGTTGGCGGTTGCCGCCGGCTTGGTGGCCATGATGCTGTCGATCGACGCCAAGTTCTGGGGTGTCGTCGGCATGGGTGGTGCCGTGGTGATCTTGTTCTTCCTACCTTGGCTGGATAACAGCGAGGTCAAATCGATCCGCTACCGTCCTGACTGGCATAAATATGTTTACGGGCTGTTCGTCGTCAATTTCCTGATGCTCGGGTATCTTGGCGTGCAACCGGTGTCGGCTGTGGGCGAGCGCCTCTCGCAGATTGGCACAGTGATCTATTTCGGGTTCTTCCTGCTGATGCCGTGGTGGAGCCGCATGGGCAAGTTCAAGCCCGTCCCTGATCGCGTGACGTTCGCAGCTCACTGACGGCCAAGGCAGGTTTTATAAAATGAAAAAATTCATCCTCACACTGCTGATTTCTATCGCGGGCTTGCCCGTTGTGCATGCCAACACTGGTGGTATTGCCTGGGACAAGTTTCCGCTAGACAAGTCAACCGATGTCACTGCCCTGCAGAACGGGGCGCGCACCTTCGCCAACTACTGCCTGAACTGCCACAACGCAGCGTTCATGCGCTACAACCGATTGCGCGACATCGGGCTGACCGAAGCCCAGATCAAGTCGAATCTGATGTTCGCGACCGACAAGGTCGGTGACGTCATGAAGGTGTCGCTGGATCCGAAAAATGCGAAGGACTGGCTGGGTGCAGTTCCTCCTGACCTGACGCTGATCGCCCGCTCTCGTTCGGCGGAAGGCAAGGGCACGGGCGCGGATTATCTTTACACGTTCTTGCGCACCTATTACCGCGACGAGACGAAAGCCACCGGTTGGAACAACCTCGCGTATCCCAACGCTGCGATGCCCCACATCCTGTGGGAATGGCAAGGCCAGCGAGCCGCAAAGTACGTCGAGGAAACCGACCCGCACGACTCAACGAAAACTTCGCATCGATTCGCTGGATTTGAACAGCTGACTCCAGGAACGAAATCGCAACGCGAATTCGACGACTCGGTCGCCGATCTGGTGGCCTACCTCAATTGGATGGGCGAACCTGCTCAGAGTACTCGAACGAGACTCGGCGTCTGGGTGTTGCTGTTTCTCGCCATGTTCACGGTTTTCGCCTGGCGGCTCAACGCAGCATTCTGGAAAGACATTAAGTGATGCTTCGCGTGTCCGGCTCCCCTGGTGGGCGCTGGGCAACTGCGCAGTGGGTCAGCCCGAAAACGGCGCCCCCTGCGTTTTTCTTTTTTGATCCCATGAGGAGCTCGCCCACATGATGGTGCTTTACTCCGGCACGACCTGCCCTTATTCACACCGTTGCCGATTCGTGCTGTTCGAGAAGGGCATGGATTTCGAAATTCGGGATGTCGATCTGTTCGCCAAGCCTGAAGACATCGCGTTGATGAATCCATACAACGAGGTGCCGATCCTCGTCGAGCGGGACCTCATCCTGTACGAATCCCACATCATCAATGAATACATTGACGAGCGTTTCCCTCATCCGCAGTTGATGCCTGGGGATCCGGTTGCGCGTGCCCGGGTGCGGTTGTTTCTGCTCAATTTCGAAAAAGAGCTGTTCGTTCACGTGAACCTGCTCGAGTCTCGAGGCGTGAAAGCCACTGACAAGCAGCTTGAAAAAGCCAGGGCTCAGATCCGGGACCGGTTGACCCAGCTCGCACCGATCTTTCTGAAGAACAAGTTCATGCTCGGTGATGATTTTTCGATGCTGGACGTCGCCATTGCGCCGTTGCTGTGGCGTCTCGACTATTACGGCATCGACATGTCGAAGAATGCGGTCCCGCTGCTGAAATACGCAGAGCGCATTTTTTCGAGACCCGCTTACATCGAGGCGCTCACGCCGTCAGAGAAGGTGATGCGCAAGTGACCTTGCGTTGCCCTCGCTCGGCTCGCTGTTCATGACTCAGCCGCCTGCTCCGCCGATGCTCGGCAATAACGGGACATCCACGCGCCCGTACTTGATCCGTGCACTTCACGAGTGGTGCACCGACAACGGATTCACGCCGTACATCGCCGTCTTCGTTGGCCCGAACGTGAAGGTGCCGATGGAGTACGTGAAGAACGGAGAGATCGTTCTGAACGTCGGTTTCGAAGCGACGACTGGACTGGAACTGAGCAACGAGCGCATCGAGTTCAAGGCGCGATTCGGCGGCAGTGCGCGTGACATATCAGTGCCGGTCGATCACGTCATTGCGATCTACGCGCGGGAAAACGGGCAAGGTATGGCCTTTCCTGTGCCCCCCGATGTCGCGTCCGCTGGACCCAACACGGGTCCGCGAGTTCAGCTTCAAGAGCCAGCAGGGCGTGCCGGCATGGTCTTGCGTCTGGCTGCCGATGGAGACGAGCCGGCGGCACCACCCGCGCCGCATGCGTTGTCTGACGTGGACCCCGCGCCTGACCAACCACCCACCGGCGGGCGGCCGTCGTTGAAACGGGTGAAGTGAAGGTCGCATTTGCGCGCAAAGCGCACGGCTAGAATTTACTTTCAGCCCTTGTAGCTCAGTTGGTAGAGCAGCGGTTTTGTAAACCGAAGGTCGCGGGTTCGATTCCTGCCGGGGGCACCATATTTCTTTTGAGGCCGCAGTCGCTGCATGTGCCTGCCTGCCCTCTTCAAGCTGAACGAACTTTGATTCTCACGGTGCGTGCCGGGAATCCAGCATCGAGCAGTCTGCCCTCGATCCGCGGTTGCAAGTGGCGCAGTTTGGCCGCCACGCTGGCGTTGGCAGCTATCAGAGACCAACCTTCTTCATCGACCGGACCGGGCGCAACGTGTGGCACCAGCAGCGGCGGGATGCAGGCTCGAACGGCCTCGTAGCGCTTCGATGACTCTGCGAGCCGATGCCTCAACTGCGACAGCGGGTGGCTTCGATTCAGCGCTTCGCTGATCGGCAATGCGTTCGGTACGGAAGGCGCGGCGGAGCTCATGTCCAGACTGAGTGTAGGCCTCCGCTCAGCGCGACCGGCGTCGCTGGCGAGAACGACCCGCCGTCCCCTGCCCGTAGAAACGCTGGGCGGTAAACTCGTGGGCTTTGCTGCACCGCGTTGACTTATTCCACGCGCACAGTTGGTGTCTCATCCGTCGAGGCACACCGAATTCACCCCAAACGCGAAGTGGTCGAGCACCCAGTCCGGCCGCCACGACGCCATACCCACTGACGCCGCATGTTGCCCAAGATACTCACCCAAATTTTCGGCAGTCGCAACGAACGGCTGCTCAAGCAATACCGCCGAGTGGTCGTGCAGGTCAATGCGCTGGAGTCGCAGTTCGAGGCTGTAGACGACGCCACGCTGGCCGGCAAGACGGTCGAGTTCCGGCAGCGGCACGCGGCGGGCGAAAGCCTGGATGCCTTGCTGCCCGAAGCGTTCGCGGTGGTCCGCGAAGGCAGCAAACGTGCACTGAAGATGCGCCACTTCGACGTGCAGCTGATCGGTGGCATGACCTTGCACGACGGCAAGATCGCCGAGATGCGCACCGGTGAAGGCAAGACGCTGATGGCCACGCTGCCGGTCTACCTGAACGCCATCGCCGACAAGGGTGTGCACGTTGTCACCGTGAACGACTACCTCGCCAAGCGAGATGCCGAGTGGATGGGGCGCCTTTACAACTTTCTCGGTCTGACAGTCGGGGTCAATCTTCCGCATATGCAGCGTGAAGAAAAGCAGGCCGCCTATGCCGCTGATGTCACCTATGGCACCAACAACGAATTCGGTTTCGACTACCTGCGCGACAACATGGTGCAGGAGGTCGCAGACCGAGTGCAGCGCGTGCTGTCGTATGGCATCGTCGACGAGGTTGATTCGATCCTGATCGACGAGGCCCGCACGCCTTTGATCATCAGCGGGCAGGCCGAAGACCACACCGAGATGTACGTTCGCATCAACGCCGTGGTACCCAACCTCAAGAAGCAGATCGGCGAAGCCGATCCGCGTACGGGTGAAGGCGTGATCGAGCCGGGCGACTTCACGGTCGACGAGAAGACGCATCAGGTCTACCTGACGGAAGACGGTCACGAGAACGCAGAGCGCCTGCTGGGCGAAGCCGGCCTGCTGGCCGAAGGTGCCAGCCTGTACGACGCTGGCAACATCACGCTGATGCATCACGTGTACGCCGCCCTGCGTGCCAACCACCTGTACAACCGCGACCAGCATTACGTGGTGCAGAACGGGCAGAACGGTCCCGAGGTCGTGATCGTCGACGAATTCACCGGCCGCCTGATGACCGGGCGCCGCTGGTCCGACGGCCTGCACCAGGCGGTCGAGGCGAAGGAAGGCGTGCAGATCCAGAGCGAGAACCAGACCCTCGCATCGATCACCTTCCAGAACTACTTCCGCATGTACGGCAAGCTGTCCGGCATGACGGGCACGGCCGACACCGAGGCCTATGAATTCCAGGAAATCTACGGCCTCGAGACCGTGGTGATTCCACCCAACCGTCCGACGGTGCGCAAGGACGAACTCGACCTGATCTACAAGACCAGCCGCGAGAAATTCGAGGCGGTGATCCTCGACATCCGTGAATGCCACGAGCGCGGACAACCGGTGCTGGTGGGTACCACGTCGATCGAGAACTCGGAGTTGATTTCGGGCTTGCTGCAAAAAGCGGGATTGCCGCACCAGGTGCTCAACGCCAAGCAGCATGCGAGGGAGGCCGACATCGTGGCGCAGGCGGGCAGGCCCGGTGTGATCACGATCGCCACCAACATGGCCGGACGTGGCACCGACATCGTGCTGGGAGGCAACGTCGAGAACCAGGTCAAGTCGATCCAGGCCGACGAGACCATTCCGGAAGCCGATCAGCTGAGCCGTGCCCAGCAATTGCGCGATGAATGGCAAGGGTTGCACGATCGGGTCAAGGCGGAAGGGGGCCTGCGCATCATCGCGACAGAACGCCACGAGTCGCGCCGCATCGACAACCAGTTGCGTGGTCGCTCGGGCCGTCAGGGCGATCCCGGCTCGTCGCGTTTCTACCTGTCGCTCGACGACTCGTTGATGCGCATCTTCGCCGGTGACCGCGTCCGCGCGATCATGGAGCGACTGAAGATGCCCGACGGCGAGGCCATCGAGGCCGGCATCGTCACGCGCAGCATCGAAGGTGCCCAGCGCAAGGTCGAGGCTCGTAACTTCGATGTGCGCAAGCAACTCCTCGAATACGACGACGTCGCCAACGACCAGCGCAAGGTCATCTACCAGCAGCGCAATGAAATCCTCGAGGCGCAGAGCCTCGTCGAGCAGATCGCCAGCCTGCGCCGCAGCACGATGTCCGATGTCGTGCGCACCTACGCAGCGGCCGACAGCCTCGAGGAGCAGTGGGATCTGGACGGCCTCGAAAAAGTGCTGCGCGAAGAGTGGCAAGTCGATCTGCCGCTGAAGGCCGAGGTCGAAGCCAGCACGTCGATCACCGACCATGACCTGGTCGAGCGCGTCGCCAAGGCGGCCGACGAACTCTTCGACGCCAAGGTCGAGATGGTGGGCCTCGACCAGTTCACGCCGTTCATGCGGATGATCTTTCTGCAATCGATCGACCAGCACTGGCGCGAGCACCTGGCGGCCCTCGACTACCTGCGCCAGGGCATCCACCTGCGCGGCTACGCGCAGAAGAATCCGAAGCAGGAATACAAGCGCGAGGCCTTCGAGCTGTTCAGCCAGTTGCTCGACGTGATCAAGATGGACGTGACGCGCACCTTGATGGCCGTGCGCATCCGCTCGGCCGAAGAAGTGGCTCAGGCGGCCGAAGAGATCGAACAGCGCGCCGAGCGCATTGCCAACGTGACCTACACCCACCCGAACGAGGATGGCAGTGTGTCTCAAGAGGCCGACCCGGCGACGCAGGTCGCCGCGGACATGCTCGAGCGTGCCCCGCTGGCCAACCTGCCCCGAGCTGGGCGCAATGACCCGTGCCCGTGCGGCAGCGGCAAGAAATACAAGCTGTGCCACGGCAAGCTGGTGTGAGGAGCCGACGATGCCCGTCAACCTGAAGGCGCCACTTCCTCACAAGCTGAAGCCCGTGCCGGGCGTGACGCTCGGCACCGCGATGGCCGGCGTGCGCAAGGCCAACCGCCGTGACGTGCTGGTCGTCATGCTGGCCGAGGGATCGCAGGTGGCCGGCGTGTTCACCCGCAATCGTTTCTGCGCGGCGCCGGTGCAGTTGTGCCGACAGCATCTGGCGATCGATCGCGGCACGGCACCCGGCATTCGCGCTTTGCTGATCAACACCGGCAATGCGAATGCGGGGACGGGCGAAGACGGCCTGGCGCGTGCGCGCTCGACGTGCGTCGCACTGTCCGCTCGGCTGGGGCTGCAGCCCGATCAGGTGCTGCCGTTCTCGACCGGCGTGATCATGGAAACGCTGCCGAACGATCGCATCGAAGCAGGCTTGCCCGCCGCGCTGGCCGACCTCGACGCTGACCACTGGGCTGATGCCGCCGAAGCGATCATGACCACCGACACGCTGCCGAAA
>JARXKP010000147.1 GCA_030271615.1 Pseudomonadota bacterium | reverse complement strand
GTCGACGAACCGAAGAAGTCCCTGCTCCACCGCGCCTGCGCCGGCGCGCTCTGAACCCCGCATCCGGTTTGTCGGTGGCCTGTCCATCGCTCGATGACAAATTGCCTACATCGTAGCCAATCAATCTACACTGTAGTCAAATCATCTACGACGTAGGCAAAACGTCACCGCCTTCCGAATGAACGAATCCACCCTGGTCGAAGTGTTTGGCAGCCTCGGCCGCCTGCGTGCACTGCGGGCCTTGTTCGCCGAACCCGGGCGCGGCTTCGGTCAGCGCGAGCTGGCGGCCGAAGCGGGGCTGGACCCGGGCAGCGTCGCGCGGCTGCTCAAGCGCTGGACGGCTGCCGGCCTCGTCACCCGGCGGCAGCAGGACGGGCTGCCGCGCTACTACGCCAGCACCGACCCGGCCCTGGCCCCGCTGGTGACGCTGATGCAGCAGGACAGCGCGCTGGTGCGCACGCTGCGCGAGGCCTTGTCGGGGCTGGCGGGTGTGGACGTGGCCCTGATCTTCGGCTCGGTCGCGCGTGGCGCGGCAGGGGCCGCGAGCGACCTGGATCTGCTGGTGCTGGGCCGGGCGTCGGAGCTCAAGCTCAACGCCGCCTTGAAGCCCGTGGGCCGCAAGCTCGGCCGGGCCGTGCATGCCACGGCCAGTACCATCGATTCATTCAAGAACCAGCTCCGTGGCGGCGAGAGCTTTGCACTGGGCGTCGTGCAAGGGCCACGGGTTCCATTGATCGGAGATCTCGATGCTGCTCTCCTTCAAGCAACTGGCCTGTGAGCCCGATGCGCCGTTGAAGCCGCTGGCCGCCAACGCCCGCGACGTGGTGGCGTGGCTGCAGGCGGCACAGGTGAAGCTGAACGATGCGCGGCAAACCGTGGTGTCGGCCGGCACGCGCATGGATGCGGCCTGGGATGCGGTGCTGCTGGCCTGCCTGGCGGTGGGCGTGTGCCCAGGGCTGGCGCGCCACCAGCGACAAGGGCCACCACGCGGCGGTGTTCGAGGGCGCCGCACAAGCCATGGGCCTGGGCCAGAGCCGCTTCGACGAACTGGACGCGCTGCGCGATTGGCGCAACCGCAAGTACCGTGCGGGCCAGTTCTCGACCGCCGCAGAAGTCGAGGAAGCGATTGCGCTGGTGACGCCGTTTCAGGCCGACGTGGCGAGCTGGTTCGCCGACCAGCACCCCGTGCTGATGAAGCAAGGCCTGAGCGGCGGAGCCGCGCCGTGAACGAAGCCGAAACCCACGCCGACCACATCGACCCCGCGCTGAAGGCCGCCGGCTGGTTGTTGCCCTTCGCAGAATATGGGAGCATTTATCCATGAGCACGCATCACCCCAGCATCACCAGTGATCCACAGCGCCGCGGCGGCCGGCCTTGCGTGCGCGATCTGCGCATCAGCGTCGGTGACGTGCTCGGCTGGCTGGCCCAGGGACAGACACCTGAGCAGATCGTCGCCGATTACCCCGAACTCACGCCCGAAGACATCCGCGCCTGCCTGGCCTTCGCTGCCGCCCGCGAGTCGCACGAAGTGCGCTTGGCCGCAGCCGCGTGAAGCTGCTGCTCGACAAGAACCTGTCCCGGCGTCTGGTGCCGGCGCTGCAAGTCCGGTTTCCCGGCAGCAGCCAGGTCGCGCTGCTGGAGCTCGAACGTTCCACCGATGCGCAGTTGTGCGACCACGCGGCGCAACACGATTTCGTCATCGTCTCGAAGAGACGACGATTTCCAGCGCCTGGTGGCGGCGCGCGGGTACCGGCCCCACCTGATCCATCTGGCGTTGGGCAATGGAAGTAACGAGTTGGTGCTGGCTGCGCTGCTCGCGGCGGCCGATCGTCTGGAATTGGCTTTCGACGATCCGGCCACCGGCGTGGTGGTGATCGAGTGAACGAAGCCGAAACCCGCGCCGACCACATCGACCCCGCACTCAAAGCCGCTGGCTGGGGCGTGGTCGAGGGCAGCCGCATCCTGCGAGAGCACGGCATCACGCTGGGCCGATTGCAGGGCAGCGGCGGCCCGTCGCGGCGCGCGAAGGCCGAGATCGCCGACTACGTGCTCGTGTACCGCAACACCAAGCTGGCGGTGATCGAGGCCAAGGCGCGGGCCAAGCCTCACACCGAAGGCGTCGGCCAGGCCAAGCGCTATGCCGCGAAGCTGGCGGTGCGGAGCGCGTTCGCCACCAACGGCCAGGCGATCTACGGCATCGACATGGCCACCGGCGCCGAGGGCGACGTGGCCCGCTACCCAGGCCCCGATGAGCTGTGGAAGCTGACCTTCGCCACAGCAGACCCGGCCTGCGCGGCCTGGCGCGACCGCTTCGCTGCCGTGCCCTTCGAGGACAAGGGCGGCACCTGGCAGGGGCGCTACTACCAGGACATCGCCATCGAGCGCGTGCTGGAGGCCCTCGCGGCCGGCCCGAAATCCACGAACACGCGCATCCTGCTGACGCTGGCCACCGGCACCGGCAAGACCTTCATCGCCTTCCAGCTCGCGTGGAAGCTGTTCCAGAGCCGCTGGAACGTGGCCGACTGGAAGAGCGGCGCCGAGCCCACCCGCCGGCCGCGCATCCTGTTCCTGGCCGATCGCAACATCCTGGCCGACCAGGCATACAACGCCTTCTCGGCCTTCCCCGACGATGCACTGGTGCGCATCGACCCGGCCGACATCCGCAGACGAGGTCGCGTGCCGAAGAACGGCAGCATCTTCTTCACGATCTTCCAGACCTTCATGAGCGGCCCCGGGGGCGCGCCGTACTTCGGCGACTACCCGGCGGACTTCTTCGACTTCATCGTCATCGACGAATGCCACCGCGGCGGCGCCAGCGACGAGAGCCACTGGCGGGCGATCCTCGACTACTTCGCACCGGCGGTGCAGCTCGGCCTGACGGCCACGCCCAAGCGCACGCTTAACGGCGACACCTACGCCTACTTCGGCGAGCCGGTGTTCGTGTACTCGTTGAAGGAAGGCATCAACGACGGCTTCCTGACGCCGTTCAAGGTCAAGCAGATCGCCACCACGCTGGACGACTACGTCTACACGCCCGACGACCAGGTGGTCGAAGGCGAGATCACGACGGGCAAGCGATACGAAGAGAAAGACTTCAACCGCGTCATCGAGATCAGGGAGCGCGAGGCGTACCGCGTCAAGCTGCTGATGCAGATGATCGACCCGCGTGAGAAGACCATCGTCTTCTGTGCCACCCAGGTCCATGCGCTGGCGGTGCGCGACCTGATCAACCAGCTCAAGACCAGCACCCACCCGAACTACTGCGCCCGTGTGACGGCCGACGACGGCGCCATCGGCGATCAGCACCTGCGCGACTTCCAGGACAACGAGAAGACGATCCCGACGGTGCTGACCACATCGCAGAAGCTCAGCACCGGAGTTGATGCCCGCAACGTGCGCAACATCGTGTTGATGCGGCCGGTCAATTCGATGATCGAGTTCAAGCAGATCATCGGCCGCGGCACCCGGCTGTACGACGGCAAGGACTACTTCACGATCTACGACTTCGTGAAGGCGCACCACCATTTCAGTGACCCGGAGTGGGATGGCGAGCCGATCGAGCCCGAGGCGAAGGCGGTCAGCACCGGGTCGGGCAGCACCGAGGTCAACACGAAGGAACCGCCACCCGAAACGCCGCCCGAGGTGCGCGCCGCCAGGATCAAGGTCCAGCTGGCCGATGGCAAGGCACGCAACATCCAGAGCATGACCGCCACGACGTTTTGGAGTGCCGACGGGCGCCCGATGTCGGCAGCGCAGTTCCTGGAAGTGCTCTACGGCGCGCTGCCCGAGTTCTTCAAGGACGAGGACGAGCTGCGGCGCATCTGGGGCGCACCGGACACCCGCAAGGCCCTGCTGGGCGGCTTGGCCGACAAGGGCTTCGGCCGCGAGCCGCTGGCCGAGATGCAGAAGATCATCGAGGCCGAGAACAGCGACCTGTTCGACGTGCTGGCCTACGTCGCCTTCGCGGCCGAACCCGTGACCCGGGTCGACCGTGCCGCGACGGCCAGGTCAGCGACGGCCGCCGAGTTCACCGACAAGCAGCAGGCGTTCGTCGACTTCGTGCTGGCGCAGTACGTCAGGCAGGGTGTGGACGAACTCGACGCCGAGAAGCTGTCACCGCTGTTGAAGCTCAAGTACCGCAACACCTTGGCCGATGCGTTTGCTGAGCTGGGCCGGCCCGAGCAGGTGCGAGGCTTGTTCACGGGCTTCCAGCGTCATTTGTATGGCCCGCAGTCGCGTCCTTGACCGCACGTGCGGGGTCGTCGATGCCTTCTGTTCGGCGAAGGCCGCCCGTGGGCTTGTGCAACTCTCGCGGAGCGGAGAAGCGACCGCAGCGGCGGCCCTGTCGTGCTCCGGCACCTCGGTCACTTGACGAATCTCCGGGCCGGCTCTCGCGCTGGGCACACCGTCAAACCATGAACGTTCTGCTCACGGCGGTCGGGCGCCGCAGCTACCTGGTTCGCTATTTCCAGCAGGCACTCGGCGGCACGGGAGTGACCGTGGTCACGAACACTGCACTCGATGCGCCGGCCATGTCCATCGCCGACCATGCCGTGGTGGTGCCTCCCTCGTTCCACGCGGAGTATCCAGAGGCCATCGGTGCCCTTTGCAGGCAGTTCGATATCCGCCTGCTTTGCTCCTGCCACGACCTCGATGTGTTCGCCCTGGCGCCCCATCGCGAGCACCTGCGCGAGTCAGGCGTGATCGCGATGCTGCCGGATGCGGAGTGGGCGAGGCTGTGCCTGGACAAGTTCGAGTGTGGCGAGCGGATCAAGGCGGCCGGCTTCGCCGTCCCCTGGGCCAGCGCCTCGCTCGAAGCAACACGTGCCGCCTTGGCGCGCGGCGAGGTTCGGTTTCCGCTGGTGGTGAAGGCGAGACTGGGCTTCGGCTCGCTGGCGCTGCATCGGTGCCACAACCTCGAGCAACTCGGGTGGTTTCACCAGTCTTCTCTCGCCGAACTGGAAGACGCCGTCGGCAACAGGTTCCTGCCCCTGCCGCTGGACGAGCGCGTCTTGATCCAGCAATGCGTGCAGGGACCCGAGCACCGCGTCATCGTCGTGAACGACCTCGAAGGCGAGTACGCGGCGCATTTCGTCGCCGAGGTGAACGCGATGCGTGCCGGCGAGTCCGACAGAGCCACCACGATGGCTCGGGATGCGCTCGGCGATCTGCCGGGGCGCTTCAGCAGGCTGACTCGCCACCTCGGCGTCTGGGGGTTGGACGTGCTGCTCGACGCGGATCAACCGATGATCATCGACGTCAATCCGCGGTTCACCGGCGACTATCCGTTTCAGCATCTGGCCGGTGCCAACGTCCCCGCGGCCCTGATCGCCTGGGCGCAGGGCGTGCAGCCCGAGCGAGCCTGGCTGGAGCCGGCGGTCGGCGTGACGGGCTACAAGGATCTGGTGCCGACGCGCTGGCCGCCGCCACCCGTTGACGCTGGTGCGGACGCCTGACGCTGAACCGGCGAGGGAGCCCGGCTGCGTCGAATCAGCCCCAGGCGCCCTGTGCTTCGGCCCAGCCGACCACCGCGATCGGCGAGCCGTCGGGGTGGATGAAGGTCAGCGGGCCGAGGAACGTCATGTAGAACTCGCTGTCGACCGGGAAGAACGTCTTGTCGTGGCGCGCGCCCGAAGCCTCGAAGCCGTAGCCCGGCGCGACCGCGGTGTCGCCGCCGGCTGCCTTGCCGCCGCGCACGTCCATCCGGCCGCGGGTGAGCAGGTATTCACCGGGGCCGGCGTGGATGTGCGGCGCGAACGACGAGCCGGCCGGGCAGTCGAAGAGGGCGGTCCAGGCACCCTGCTCGGGCGACACGTGCAGCAGCTTCCAGCGGATGCCGCCGGCCGAGAACACCGCGGGAAACGCCTGCCAGTCCAGCGCGTCGATCTGAACGTACTCTTCGTCGGTCTTCGGTTTCATGGGTTCTCCTCCGTGAGGGCCGCCGGTCGATGAGCCCGACAGCGTGCCCGTTTCTACCACTCGGTGCTGCTGACGCCTCGGAGATCGCGTCTAAGATCGTTGCAGTCTGCCCGCGGCGTTCATGGGTGCGGGTGGCGCGATGTCCGCCCTGGCTTCGCCAAGGGCGCCCGATCCGACAGGCGAGTTGCTGATGTGGAATGACAGGAGTGGCGGCAGCAGGTCTCACATGCATGGCAGTCGTCGGCGACTGCTGAGGCTGGCGCTCGTCGGCGCCGTCTCGGGTGTCCAGGCCGCGGAGCCCGCCGGGGCGGTGATCCGTTACGGTGGCGACGCTGCCTTCCCGCCGTTCGAGTCCCTCGATGACCAGGGCCAGCCGCGCGGCTTCCAGATCGATCTGCTCCGCGAACTCGGCGGCGTGATCGGTGCAGAGATCGTCGTCACCTTGCAGCCGTGGGCCCGCACCGAGACCGATTTTCGCGCCGGGCGCCTGGACATGGTGGCGATGGTTGACACGGTCGAAAGGCGCACCTGGGCGCAGTTTGCCCATGGCCACGCCACGCCGGCTTTTGCGATCTATCACCGCCGGGGGCAAGCCGACCCGCAGACGCTGCAGGACATCGCGGACCGGCGCGTTGCGGTGCTGGACCGCGATGCGATGCGCGACACGATCAAGACCTGGCTGTCCGGCATGGCCGGAAACACGCTGCCGATGGAGGACGCGGGCCGAGCGCTCGCTGCAGTCCAGCACGGCGACGCCGATGTTGCGCTGCTTCCGCGCGCCTATGCCGATCCGGTGCTCGCCGCGGGTTCCACGCCCGATGTCGTGGCCAGCCGCCTGAGCCTGCGGTTGCAGTCGTATGCGTTCGCCTTTGCGCCGACCCACACGGCGCTGGCCGCGCGGGTGCAGCGAGGGCTCGACGAACTCGAGCGCAACGGGCGGCTGGAGGCGTTGCGCACGCGGTGGTTGAGCAGCCACCGCGATCTGGCCGAGAAGGGATTGCTCCAGAGGGGGCTGGTTCGCCAGCGTGAATGGAGCTGGGGCGTGGCGGGTGTGTCCGGCATCGCGCTGGCGCTGATGGGCGCGGGCGTGTGGCGCCGGGGTCGCCGGATCGCAGACGAGAAGCGGCTTCGGCAGCACGCCGAGGTCTCGCTGAAACGTGCCGAGGAGTTGCTCGAACGCACCTTCACTCACAACCCCGAACCCATGATGATCGTCGAGCGCGGCAGCAGCGTCGTGCGTGACGCGAACGCGGCGTTGCTGTCGTTGCTGGGTGCAAAGGCCGAGACGCTGATCGGACAGTCCCTGCGTGACCAGGTGCATCACATCGACGCGGGCGCACTGGAGCAGCTTGTCCAGTCGCTCGACAGCGAGGGCGCGCTGGACGCGGTGCCACTGCGGCTGTGCTGCGCCGACGGCCGCGTGCGCGATTGCCTGGTGAGCGCCGATCAGCTGAAGATCGACGAGGCGGTCCACGTGTTCTGCATCGTCCGCGACATCACCGAGCAAGTCGAGCGCGATGCGACTCTGCGCCAGGGCTACGACGCACTGGCTGCCCAGCTTGCGGATTCGCGAGTCGAAATCGAGCAGGCCCGTTCAGGCCAGGTGAGCGCCGAAGCCCAGCTGAACGAATTCACGCGCACGGTCGCGCACGACCTCAGGACGCCGCTGAATGCGGTGTACGGGTTCATCGGTCTGCTGCGCCAGCGGCTGCGCGCGGGCCATGTCCAGGAAGCGCTGGATTACAGCGGGCACATCGATCGTGCGGCGCGGCGCATGAACTCGATGATCGCCGCGCTGTCCGACCTGGCCCAGGTGGCGCGTCGGCCCTTGCAGCGCCGCGAGGTCGACATGATGCGGCTCGTCAACGACACCTGGTCACTTCTGAGCGCAGCGCATCCGGCGCGCCGCACCCGGCTGCAGCTCGATGAGCTGCCCGTGGCGCAGGCCGATCCGGACCTCGCCGTCCAGGTGTGGCAGAACCTGCTCGACAACGCGATGAAGTACAGCGCGCTGGCCAGCGAGGCCTTGGTCACGGTCGACAGCTTTCGCGATGGTCGCGGCACCTGGTACCGGGTGACCGACAACGGGGCCGGCTTCGACATGGCCCAGGCGCAGCGGCTTTACCTGCCTTTCCAGCGCATGCATTCGAATAAGCAGTTCGAGGGGACGGGCGTGGGTCTGAGTCTGGTGCGGCGCATCGTCGACCACCATGGCGGCGACATCCGGCTGCGCAGCGTGCCCGGCGTGGGCACGGTCGCCGAGTTCACGCTGGACCCTCGGCCGCAGGCCGGTTGACGCCGGCCTGCGCCGTTCAGCCGGCGTGTCCTAGGCCCCCGATCGAGCCAGCTTCGCCGTCAGCGCCTGCTGCAGCGTGTCGACGCTGTCCTGCAGGTGGGCTTGCGCTTCGGCGCTCAGGCCGGGGCGCTTGGCCGCGACCGCCATGCGGGTCA
>JARXKP010000146.1 GCA_030271615.1 Pseudomonadota bacterium | reverse complement strand
CATGCGCTACAACCTGGGCGGCTACCGGCGCATCGCGCTCTTCGTCGACGAGGTCTCGAACGTCATCAACCAGCCGCTGATCGAGATCCTCAACAAGGGCGCCGAGGGCGGCATCTTCACCACCTGCGCGATGCAGACCCTGGCCGATCTGTCCAGGCGGCTAGGTAGCGAGGACGCGGCGCGCATGGCGCTGGGCAACCTCAACAACCTGATCGCGCTGCGCACCAAGGACCGGCCAACCCAGGACTTCGTGGTCGAGACCTTCGGCAAGACGGCGATCCATACGGTGCGAGTTGGCCTGAGCCACGGATCGGATGCCCACCTGGGCGACTTCTCGTCGAGCTATTCCACCCAACTCACCGAGAGCTTCGAGGAGATGGTGCCGGCCGATGTGCTGGGCAAGCTGCCGAACCTCCAGTACTTTGCCTCCGTCTCCGGCGGTCGGATCATCAAAGGCCGGTTTCCGATCCTCGATCCGGATGCGACGGGCACGCCTGCACCGAAGGTCAGGGCCACACCGTGATCCGCGCCGTAGCGTTGTTGTCGCTGGTGAGCTTGCTGGTGTTGGTGCTCTACCTGCCGTCGGCCCACCCACCCGAACGGTTCATCGCTCAACTGCGCACCGAACATCTGGCCACGGCGCAGTTCTGGGGCAACGAGCCCGCGCTACGCATCCTGTCTCGTGCGTTGAGCGTGCAGGACTCGGCGCGCCAGGTCACCCCCGTCCCATCGGCCGGCGATGCGCCGCGAACCGCGAGCATCGACGGCGCTGTGGCGCAGGAAATGGCATCGGTCAACGAGCGCCTGTTCAACAACGCCTACTTCCGGTCCATCGACGCGCTGTTGCTGCTGGCGAGCTTCCGCTTGGCGACGTTGCTGGAATGGTTGCCCTGGCTGCTGGCCTTCACTGCGGCCGTGGTGATCGACGGCTATTTCGTTCGGCTCATCAAGGCCAAGGAGTTCCTGCAGCACGACCCGGAGATGTTCGCGCTGTACGCCTGCGGGGCGATCGTGACCGCCTGCGGCACCGTGCTCGGCTTTGTCGTGCCGATCACATTGCACCCGTTGGTGATGCCTTGCGTGCCGCTGGTGATCAGCTTGCTGCTCAGCCGGGCGGTCGGGAGTTTTCACCGGCGGGGGTAGCGAAGCTGGCGTGGGACGCCGGGTTGAACTTCTCTGCGATGGACCTGCTGCATCCAAACTGACCCGTATGTTTGCGCTGGTCGAAGTCGCGACTTGCTGAACTGCGCGCGGCTACAACTCGGCTTCGGCCATGAGTTCCGTCATCGTCACGTCCATGGCGCGCGCAATGCGAACCACCGACATGATTCCCGGATTCTGTCCTCCGCGCTCGATGCTGCTCATGTACGAGCGATCAACCGCACTGCGGTGCGCAAGTTCTTCCTGGGAGATCCCTTTCGCCGCCCGACACCGGCGAATGGCTGTGCCAAGCGCAACAAGCACCGGATCGTTCCCGTGCTTGGGCGACGTAATTGGCATCGGCTCATGGTGGCCATATGATGCCAATCGCACCACGGATGATCTTCCACATCGCACGAATCCAAGAGGTACAGAGGGCTCAACATGGACCGCAACCTCATCGCCCGTCTGCGAGAACAGGCGGAGCCGCTGGCCGCGCTATCGCTGTCGCACCTGACGCCGGCCACCCGCCAGAAGCTGCTCGACGATGAGCTTTCGGTCAACGCCTACCCCACCGCCTTTGGCGGTTTGGTGTTCGTGGGCGCACCGCGGTACAGCCTCCCCGCAGAGACCGACCTGGCGTTGATCTTTGAAGCCGCGGAACAGGCTGGAATCGTCTGGCTGAAATTCGACAGAGAAGCCGCCGTGATCGACGGACTGCAGGTATTCAACCCAGCAAAGCCTTCTCGATGAACGAGCTTGCGACAGAGATCGTCAAGCCGCGCCGGTAATGTTCGATCAGGTGGTACCACCGCAGCCCCGCCCACCAATCCCGAAACCCCCCTCACAAACCCCGCATTCCACCCGCCCCGGCTACTCACCGCCGCCTACCCTTCGGTCACGCACTCAATAGAGTTCCACCCGCAGCCACCGACCGAAGGGATGCGCCATGTTCACCGCCCTGCCCATCGCCCGCCAAGAACACGCCGCGCACAGTGCCGTCGAGGCCGAGCACCCGGACACCATCGAAACCCGGCTCTGGCTCGAAGAGCACGAATGGCTCTACGGCCTGCTGCGCAGCGACGACAACGTCTCGCCGACCTTCCGCTTCCCGGACCTGATCAGCGCCTGCGTGTCGCTGATCTTCCTGCATGAGGGCGCGGCACCTCGCATCTTCGACTTTCTGGGCACTCAGCTCGTGCTGCGCTCGCCACAAACTCCACGCCGCCGCGAATCGATGTGGCGCCAGCAGTACGACCTGCTGCTGGCCGTGCAACGATCGCCGGCCAATCGTCACCCGAACCCGAAGTTCCAGCTCGACCAGCTAACCACGGCCTGCGTGGCGCTGTGCCGCCAGTTCGAAGACGCAGACCCACTCGTCCTGCGGCAGGCCCGGCTCAATATGGCAGATCGTTCTGCACGATGGCGCTTGCCACGCACGGGCTGACACGCCCGTTGCCAACAACCCGCAACACGACTTGACCCGACCCCGCCGGCGCACTTGCCGACTTACCTGAACCCGACCCTGGCCGAACGCCGGCCCTGACCTCGTTGCCCGCCTCGCGGTGGGTGTTGTCGATGTCTCGCATTTCGGGACGGGTTGAGCCATGCGCTTGCTGCTCCTTGCCGGATGGGTTCTTTCGCTGGTCATGCCGACGCATGCGCTGGCCTGCTGGGAGCAGGCTGCGCAACGCTACGGCATGGCAGCCGAGCTGCTCTACGCCATCGCACGCGTCGAGTCCAACCTGAACCCGCTGGCCGTCAATCGCACGCACCTGCACCGCACCGGCACCTACGACATCGGGCTGATGCAGATCAACAGCTCGCATCTGGGCACGCTGGCGCGCCATGGCATCACCGAGGCGCAGTTGTACGAACCCTGCACGAACATCCAGGTCGGCGCCTGGTTGCTGGCCGACACGTTCGCCCGGCACGGCGCGACATGGGACGCCGTCGGCGCGTACAACGCCGCCTGCTCGCAGCTCAAGGGCGCGGCATGCAGCGAAGCACGCTCGCGCTACGCGTGGCAGGTCTATCGCAAGCTGCCGATCCAGCCGTCCGCATCTGCTGGCGGCAGCCCTGCTCGGGCCCGCGACGCGGCGGCATTGCCTGCCGCCAGACCGATCATGCTCGCAGCGCGGGTGTCACCATGAAGCGCGGTGGCATTCCCCTGGTGGGCGGCCTGAGCGTCGCGGCGCTGAGCACGGCGTTCGCCTCTTCGTGCAGCTCGCCGCCCCGCACCCCGTCTGCGTCGGCTCCGCTGAGCACTTACGCTGCGCCCTCCTCCCTGCCGACCGGGCGAATCGCCCAGATGGAGTTTGGGCGCCGTGCAGCCTTCGCCCGATGCGTGTCGCCCGCGTGCCCCGCAGTCACGCCGAAGACGCTCGCGATGGAGCCTCCGGCAGGTCCTGCGACCTTGTCTTCCAGCAATCCCGGATCGTCGCTGGCTGCCGGGGAAGCGTTCGTCACAAGCGGGGCCGCTCCTTCCCCGCTGGCGGCGCCCGTCGAGACCCTGAGTTCCGCCGCCACCGCAGCGAAGTCGACACGGCAGGTGATCGTGCATTTCGAGTTCGGCGACGCGTCGTTGACCGCCACCGCGCGTGCGCAACTCGACGAGGTGGCGAGGTCATTGCCCTCGGCGAGCCGGATTGCCATCAGCGGGCGCACCGACAGTGTCGGGTCACCTCAAAGCAACCAGACCCTGGCCCTTGCCCGCGCGAACGCGGTGCGCGACCACCTGCGTACCCGGTACCCGCATCTGGCCCCGGCCGTGACGCTCGAGGCTAAAGGCGCGTGCTGCTTCGCCGCCTCGAACGATACGCAGCAAGGCCGCGCATTGAACCGGCGCGTCGAGATCGTCTTCGAGCGCGACGCGGAGGACCTGTGATGCGAACGCACCGGCCCTCGCCCTTCACGACCCGCTTCCACCCGAGCCCACCCGGCCCGACCCGCTTCCTACCCGCCGAGCCGCAACGGCCTGCCGACACCACCGGCTCGACTGTCGGTATCCACCTTCAACAGCCCGCCCACCGCTCGATCACTTCTTGGAGAACTTCATGTGCACCGCACTTCTCGCTTCCCCATCCACGTTCCGCAACCCGGCCCGTCGGTCGATGGCCGTCATCTCCCTGCTGATGCTGCTCGCAGGGGGTCTGTGTGTCGCGTTCCCCGGCTACGCGCTCGACCTGGTGGCCTTCACCGGCATCACCGGACCGATGACCTCGGCACTAACACAGATCGCCGCGCTCGGGCCGGGCATCAAGGCGTTGGTCGGCTTCGTCGGCTTCGTGGTCGCGCTGATCTCGCTGTCCGCACTGCGCAACTTCGGCCCTGTGCTGTTCTACGTGGGCCTGGCCATCTTCGCAGCGGTCGGTCTCGTGATTGCCGGCGCGATCATGGGCGCGGTCATCTGAGCTGCGGCAGTCACCGCTCCCGGAGTCCGCATGTACGCCGACACCTTCATCCCTCGTCGTCTCGACGACCAGTGGAAGATCGGCTTCTGGGACGTCGACGTCGCCGCGCCGATCCTGTTCGGCCTGTTCATGGGCTACATGTCCGGCTCGAAGATCTCCTTCGTGCTGTGCATCGCGACGGGCCTGTTCACGTCGCGCTGGATCGCCCGCATCAAGGCCGACAAGCACCCGGCCTTCGCGATGCACTGGCTGTACTGGCACCTGCCCACCAGCCCGATCACGGCGATGCGCGCGACGCCGCCTTCCCACATCCGCCGCATGGTGGGCTGACCCCTCGGAGCAAGCCATGGACTTCGAACGTCTGAACGGCGACATCAAGGAGATGCGCCGGCGCAACCGGGCGCTGGGCCTGACCGTTGGAGCGCTGGCCGGCGGCCACATCCTCGCGCTCGTCGTGATCCTGAACCTGCTGGGCAGCGTGCGCACGGTGGTCGTGCCGCCGTCGATCAACAAGTCGTTCTGGGTCACACGCGACAAGGCGAGCAACGAGTACCTGGAACAGATGGGCAGTTTCATCGCGTGGCTGGTGCTCGATGTGACACCGGCCTCGGTGGACTGGAAGAAGGACATCCTGCTCGGCTACGTCGAACCCGAGCAACACGGCGAGCTGAGGACCCGGCAGGACCTGGAGGCGGCGCGCCTGAAGCGCATCAACGCGAGCACCTTCTTCATGCCGCAGCAACTGGTGCCGAGCGAAGACGCGCAGACCGTCATCGTGCGCGGGCGGCTGCGCACCCAGGTCAACGGGCTGGAGACCGCGAACGACCTCAAGGCCTACCTGGTCGAGTTCAGCTACAGCGGCGGCCGCATGCACCTCAAGACCTTCAAGGAGATGCCTCATGTGGCCCCATAGCCTCTGTGCCCGGCCGTCGCGCGCAAGCGGTCGGTGCCGGTGCCTGCACTTCAGGGCGCTTGCCGGACTGGTTGTCGCCTGCCTGTACGGCACGCCGGCGCATGCCCTGCAGACGCTCGAAGCGCGTGACGGCGTCGCCGTCGAGGCGATTCTCTCGATCAAGGAGCCGACGCGCATTCGCATCGAGGGAGCCCCGATCACCGACGTGTTCGGCAACATCCATTCGAGCAACTGCGGCGTCACGGCTGCTCCGACTGTCGGCGCCGCCATCAGCACGCCGGTGGCCAATCCCGGCGGCGAGATCGTGCTGGAGTGCGACCGCGACAAGGGCGAGATCTACATCCGCCCGGTCGGTGAATCGACCAAGCCGGTCAACCTCTTCATTTCGTCGGCGCAGGCCACCTACACGCTGGTGCTGCGCCGTTCCGACACGCCGGCCGACACCATCGTCATCCGCGACAAGACGCCGCGTCAGGCGCAGCTGGCCTCAGCAGGTGCTCAAGGCCCTCAAGGCACGTTCGGCCCCTCGGCGAACCATGTCCGATCCATGAAGGCGATGCTGGTGGCGATGGCCTCTGACCGAGTGCCACCGGACATCCGCGTCGATGAGGTCAACCGGCCGATGCAACTGTGGGCCGAGGCCAGGTTCTCGCTGATGCGGCGCTATGAAGGACGCGGCCTGCTCGGCGAGAAGTACCTGCTGCAAAACGTCAGCCCGGCCGTGATGGTGCTGGCCGAACAGGAATTCGACCGTCCCGACAGCAAAGACGGTGGTCAGGTCGTCAGTGTCGCAATTGAGAACCACAACCTGCGGCCGGGTGAGAGCACGAACGTGTTCGTGATCCGGCGGGGGACTGAACGATGAACACGCCCGTTCGCACCCCTGCTGCGGTGCTTCGCGACACTTTGCAGCGCCTGTCGCCGAAGCAGCGTCAGTATGCGATGCTGGCGGCCATCTTGCTGGGCGGCGTCGGCATGCTGTGGCTGATCTTCGCCTCCGCAGACAACGGGCCGAAGGACAAAGGCGCCAAGGTATCGAGCGGCAACCCGAGCGCGGTGACCAACATCGGCGTGATGCCGCCGGGGCAGCAGGTGAACCCGGTGGATCAATGGGTCGGCACTGCCGGCAGCAAGCTCGCGCAGTACGAGAACGAGCGCGAGGAACAAGGCCGGCTCAACAAGGACCGCCAGGCCTTCGAGGCGCGCACGATGCAGCGCTTTTCGGACCTGGAGCAGCGTCTGACTTCGGCCAGCCAGGCGGCGCACATGCAAGCCGTCGCGCCTGCAGCGCCGACGCCTGCACCCGCCATGGCGCCAACCTTGCCGCCGGCGTCGAGCCTACCCTTGCCGCCGCCACCCTCGGCCGCTGCCCGGTCTTCTGCATCCGGCGTGATGCCGCCCGGCTTGCCCAACGTCCCGATGGCACTGACCGCTCCGCCTGCTCCTGTGCTGACCCGCATCACGCTGGTCGACCGCTCCGCTCCTGCAGGCGGTACGGCAAACGGATCGCCCGGCGCCGCATCTACATCGGTCGAGACCAAGACCGTGTCGACGTATCTGCCGGTCAGCTTCACGCGCGGCACCTTGCTGGGCGGCCTGGATGCGCCCACCGGTGGCCAGTCGCAGTCCAACCCGCACCCGGTTCTGATCCGCCTGTCGGACAACTCGGTGCTGCCGAACCGGTTCCGGGGCGAGTACCGAGACTGCTTCGTAGTCGCGGCCGGCTATGGCGACATCAGCTCCGAGCGGGCCTACCTGCGCACCGAGAACCTGTCTTGCGTGCGCGCCGACGGCGCAGCACTGGAGGTCAAGATCCAGGGCAGCGTGTATGGCGAAGACGGCAAGGTCGGCATGCGTGGCCGGCTCGTCACCAAGCAAGGCCAGATGCTGGCCAATGCGCTGCTCGCCGGCGTGGTCAGCGGCATCGGTTCTGGGCTCGCAACCTCTTCGACCAACTACAGCACGTCTGCGCTCGGCACCATCGCCACGGCGTCGGGCGCCGATGCCTACAAAGCCGGGCTGGGCACCGGCGTCGGCAAGGCGCTCGACCGGCTCGCCCAGTACTACATCAAGCTGGCCGAGAACACCTTTCCTGTGATCGAGGTCGATGCCGGCCGCGAGATCGACGTCGTGATCACGAAGGGTGTGCGCATCGACGTGCCGATGGCAGCCGCTGCCGATCGCAACACCCACGCCGATGCGGCGCCCGCTGAGCGCTACCTGGAGGTTTCCGACGATGGCAACTACTGATCGCCTGCGCAGCCGTCGGCTCGCATGGCACGCGTTGGCCGCCGGGCTGTGCGCCCTGATCTGCACCGCCGCGGCACCGACTCACGCCGCAACCCCAGACGAGGCCCGCCTGCTGGCTGCTCTCAAGAAGGCCCATCCCGGCACGCAGTTCACGCAGGTCTCACGCTCGCCGGTGGACGGCGTGTTCGAGGTCTGGATGAACGGCAACGTCGCCTACGTGTCGGCCCGGAATCCGCGCTTCTTCATCTTCGGCCGCGTCTTCGACACGCAGACGATGAAGGACCTGACCGGGCCAAAGCTCGCGGTTGCCGCACAAGCTTCAGGCGGCACGCAGGCAGCCGTCGCGCCAGCGTCGGTGTCCTTCGATCAGTTGCCGCTGGCCGATGCGATCAAGACGGTGCGGGGCAACGGCCTGCGCAAGGTTGCCGTCTTCAGCGATCCCTCGTGCTCGTATTGCAAGCGGCTCGAACCCGAACTGGCTGGCCTCGACAACATCACCGTCTATACATTCCTCGTGCCCTTCCAGGGCCAGGACAAACCCATCGCAGTCTGGTGTGCGGCGGACCGCGAACAGGCCTGGCAGCGCCTCATGTTGCAAGGCGATCCCTCGCTGCTCAACGCATCGGCCGCCTGCGACCACCCGGTGGATCGCAACCTGGCACT
>JARXKP010000145.1 GCA_030271615.1 Pseudomonadota bacterium | reverse complement strand
GTCTCGAAGAGGCCCGGAGCCACCTCGGCGCCGAGGCCCTGCGCGGTCGTCAGCAACGGCGCCCGCGAACCGTAGCAACGCGCCCAGCGACGCAGGGTCTCCGGCGGAACGTCCGGGTGGCGCAGGGAGAGCGCCTGCACGAAGCGCATGAAGTCGGTGTCCGGGCGCACCGGCGCGCCGATGTAGGCGCTGAGGTCGCCGCCAGGCAGCGTGGCCGCGGCGGTCCACGGACCGCGCTGCAACTGCAGCGGCGCGGCCAGCAGATCGACCGCTTCTTCGGCCAGCTTGCGGAAGGTCGTGATCTTGCCGCCCCACACCGACAGCAGCGCCGCGCCGGGCACATCGGTGTCGAGCTCGAGCGCGTAGTCGCGCGTCACCGCCGACGGATCGCCGGAGTCGTCGTCGAGCAGCGGCCGCACGCCGGAATAGCTCCAGACGACGTCGGACGGCACCACGGGTTTCTCGAAATACCGGCTGGCCTGTTCGCAGAGGTAGTCCGTTTCTGCCGCATCGATGCGCGCGTCGCCGATGGCGCCGCGATGCTCGACATCGGTCGTGCCGATCAGCGTGAAATCGCGCTCATAGGGGATCGCGAAGATGATGCGCTTGTCGGGGTTCTGGAAGATGTACGCGTGGTCGTGACCGAAGAGCTTGCGCACGACGATGTGGCTGCCCTTGACCAGCCGCAGCGATTTCGGCTTCGGTGCATGTGCATGCTCGCTGAGGAACTGCGCCGCCCACGGCCCGGCGGCATTGACCAGCGCGCGCGCACCGACGTCCAGCGTCTCGCCCGCCGTGCTGGTCAGCCGCAGTTGCCAGCCTTCAGCCCCGCGCCGCGCATCGTCGCAACGCCAGCGGGTCAGCACGCTGGCGCCGCGTTCGGTCGCATCGATCGCGTTCAGCACGACCAGCCTCGCGTCGTCGACCCAACCGTCCGAATAGACGAACCCCTTGCGGAAGCCGCGCTTCAACGGTGCCCCGGCAGGGTGCCGGCGCAGGTCGATGGTTCGCGAGCCGGCCAGCACTTCGCGCCGCGCCAGGTGGTCGTACAGGAACAGGCCCGCCCGGATCATCCAGACCGGTCGCATGCCGGGGTCGTGCGGCATCACGAAGCGCAGCGGCCACATGATGTGCGGAGCGCTGCGCAGCAGCAGTTCCCGCTCGGCCAGCGCCTTGCGCACCAGCGAGAACTCGTAGTACTCGAGGTAGCGCAGACCGCCGTGGATCAGCTTGGTCGACGACGACGAGGTGTGCGACGCGAGGTCGTCCTTCTCGCACAGCAGCACCTTCTGGCCGCGCCCGGCCAGGTCGCGCGCGATACCGACGCCGTTGATGCCGCCGCCGACCACGACCACGTCGTACGCCGACCGTGGCGAACCGGCGGCGGACAGCGTGGCGGGCCCGTCGAAGGGACCGAGGTTCGTCGGCGACTGCGTCAAGGAAGCTCCAGGGAGATGGGCGCGACCGAGGCGGTGCCCGGTCAACGCAGAAATGTTCGTCTCTGTTCGTTTGTGTTCTTCTTTTTTCTTTTTAAGCCGGAAACGAAGATCGTGCAAGCAGGTAATCCAGCATGGGCGGATCGAAAGCTTTGGCTAAGCTGCCTCGCGGATCCACGCCGCGCATTGCGCTCTCCGATGACACCCAACCCCCGCCAATCGAAGCTCCTCGACGAAGTCCGTGCCCGCGGTTCGGTGTCGGTGGAGGCGCTGGCCGAGCAGTTCGGCGTGACCTTGCAGACGGTGCGCCGGGATGTCGCGCTGCTCGCCGACGCCGGCCTGCTGGCGCGCTTTCACGGCGGCGTGCGGGTGGCCGAATCAACCACCGAGAACATCGCCTACCGCCAGCGGCAGCAGCTCAACGAGCAGGCCAAGCTGCGCATTGCACGCGCGGTGGCGCAGGCGGTACCCGACGGCTGTTCGCTGATCATCAACATCGGCACCACCACCGAGGCGATTGCCCGCGAACTGCTGCGCCACAAGGGGCTGCGCGTGATCACCAACAACCTCAACGTGGCGGCGATCCTGAGCGACAACCCGGACTGCGAGGTGATCGTCGCCGGCGGTGTCGTGCGATCCCGCGACCGCGGCATCGTCGGTGAGGTGACGGTCGAGTTCATCCGCCAGTTCAAGGTCGACATCGGGCTGATCGGCATCTCGGGCATCGAAGCCGACGGCAGCCTGCGCGACTTCGACTACCGCGAGGTCAATGTGGCGCGGGCCATCATGGCGCACTCGCGGCAGGTGTGGCTCGCCGCCGATCACAGCAAGTTCAACCGCCCGGCCATGGTGGAGCTGGCGCGCTTTTCGGAGCTCGATCGCCTGTTCACGGACGCCGCCCCCCCGGCCCCGTTTCCGGCGCTGCTGAGCGAGGCCGGCGTGCAATGCGTGACCTGCGCACCATGAGCGGCGCCGACCACCTCCTCGCGCTCGACCAGGGCACGTCGAGTTCGCGCAGCATCGTGTTCGACCGGCGCGGCCACATCGTGTCGATGGCGCAGCGCGAATTCCGGCAGATCTACCCGCGGCCCGGCTGGGTCGAGCACGATCCGCTCGAGCTGTGGTCGACGCAGCTGGCCACCGCGCGCGAGGCGCTGCAGACCGCCGGACTGACGGCGCGCGACATCGCGTCGATCGGCATCACCAACCAGCGCGAGACCACGGTGGTGTGGAATCGGCGCACCGGCGAGCCGATCCACAACGCGATCGTCTGGCAGGACCGGCGTGCCGAGCCGACCTGCATCGCACTGCGCGAGCGCGGCCTCGAAGACCTGTTTCGCCGCCGGACCGGGCTGGTGCTCGACGCCTATTTCTCGGGCACCAAGCTGAAGTGGATCCTCGACCAGGTACCCGGGGCGCGCGCCGCGGCGGCTGCCGGCGAGCTGGCCTTCGGCACCGTCGACAGCTGGCTGATGTGGCACCTGACGCAAGGCACGGCCAACACGCCGGTGCACGCCACCGACGTCAGCAACGCGTCGCGAACCCTGATGCTGAATGTGCACAGCAACCGGTGGGACGACGAGCTGCTCGCGCTGCTCGACATCCCGCGCGAGGTGCTGCCGGAGGTTCATCCGTCGAGCCATGTCTACGGCCACACGCGGGCCGACCTGTTCGGCGCCCCCATCGCCATCGGCGGCGTCGCGGGCGACCAGCAGAGCGCGCTGTTCGGGCAGGCGTGCTTCAAGGCCGGACTCGCGAAGAACACCTACGGCACCGGCTGCTTCATGCTGATGCACACCGGCACGCAGTTCCAGACCAGCACCAACGGGCTGATCACGACCAGCGCGGCGCAGCCTACCAACGTCCCCGAGTTCGCCCTCGAAGGCAGCGTCTTCATCGGTGGCGCGGTGGTGCAGTGGCTGCGTGACGGGCTGCAGGCGATCAAGGGCAGCGCGGAAGTGCAGACGCTCGCCGAGAGCGTGCCCGACAGCGGCGGCGTGATGTTCGTGCCGGCCTTCACCGGCCTTGGCGCACCTTACTGGCAAGCCGAGGCGCGCGGCGCGATCGTCGGGCTGACGCGCGGCAGTTCGGTTGCGCACATTGCGCGCGCCGCGCTGGAAAGCATCGCGTTCCAGAGCGCGGCGCTGCTGCAGGCGATGAGCCGCGACGCGGTGGCCGCCGGCGGCTCACCGGTGGCCGAGCTCCGCGTCGACGGTGGCGCCTGCGTCAACAACCTGCTGATGCAGTTCCAGGCCGACCTGCTGGGCATTCCGGTGGTGCGCCCGAAGGTGATCGAAACAACAGCACTGGGTGCAGCCTATCTGGCGGGCCTGAGCTGCGGCCTGTACGACGGGCTGGATGCGCTGGCGGCGCAATGGCAAGCCGAGCGCACGTTCCGGCCGACCCTGCCGCGCGAGCGTGCCGCCGAGCTGATGGCGCGCTGGGAGCGCGCGGTACGGCAGACCGTGGCGCCGTAGACGACGAGCGTCCTGCGGCACCCGCGCGGCGACCGACCCGCGTCGGTCGCCGCGCGCGATCAGACGAAGCCCAGGCGCCGTCGCGTGCCGAAGTTGTGCAGGTTCGGCAGCGCCGTGTCGAGCTGCGCATCGCTGGCACCGAACCAGCCCAGCAAGGTGGCGGCGTACTGGTCGACCGAGGTGGTCGGGATCCAGCGGCCCTGCAGCTCCCACGAGTCGGTGCCGACATCGTCATCGCCGCCGAGCACCAGTTGCGGATAAGTGCCGTACGTCGCACCGCCGTGCACCGCGCCGCCGATCACCAGGTGCTGGTTGCCCCAGGCGTGGTCGGTACCGTCGCTGCTGTTGGGCTTGAAGGTGCGGCCGAAATCGCTCTGGGTGAAGGCGGTGACGGACTGTCCCAGGCCGAGGTTCTTCATCGCCGTGTAGAACGCCGCGAGCGCATCGCCCACCTCCTTGAGGCTGCGCGCGTGCCCGCCTTCGGTCGGGCTGCCAGCCACCTGATTGGCGTGCGTGTCGAAGCCCCCCTGCTGCGCGAAGAAGATCTGCCGATCGCCCTGCACGGTCGCGTTGCCGGCGACCAGCTTGGCCACCTGATACAGCTGCCGACCGAGGCCGGTCGTGATGCGCCCGCCCGAGGTGATGGACGCGAAGGCGGCGTCGATCACCGGGTTGGAGCCGGTCTTGCCGGGCTCGACCTTGACCAGCGCACCGAGCCGCTGCGACATCGAGAACGCGTCACGCTGCATGCGCGAGTAGGCCTCGGCCAGCACGGTGTCCTGCGGCTGGGCATACATCAGGTCGATGGCGGCCTTTCGGGCGGCCATGGGCGCCCACTTCACATCGTCGGGCTGCAAACCGTAGGCGCCGAAGGTGCTGCCGGGACCGGGCAGCACCAGCGGCGATTGCAACGCGGTCAAACCGAAGCGCGCACTGCCGCCGACCGAGATCACCGGGTTCACGGTCCCCAGCGCCGACGACGCGCGACCGCCCCAGCCGGTGCGTTCCTGCGAGTGGGTCGTCGCGGTTTCCCACAGCACCTGCTGGTCGGAATGAGAGAACAACCCGTCGGGTTTCAGCGCCGTGCCGTTGGGCGCGTTGCGGTACTGCGCCTTGGTCAGCGGCGAGTACAGCGGACCGACGTTGAACACCGGCGCGACATGGCCAGCGGCGGCCGCTCCGGAGAGCGCCGCGAACGACGGGTGCAGGCCGAACTCGGTGCCGGGCAGCGGAACGAGCGAAGTTCTCGGAATGGCGAGCGGACCGCGCACGCCGCTGTACTGCGCATGGCGCGCCGCATCCGACGGAACGATGGTGTTCAAGCCGTCGTTGCCTCCGTACAGAAAGATGCACACCAGCGCCTTGTAGTCGGCCGCGTGTGCCTGTCGAGCGCCCAGCAGCAGGTTGCCGACGCTGCCGATACCGAGGGCGCTGGCGCAACTGGCGCCGGACTGCAGCAGCCAGCGGCGGCGCGCATCGAATGACGTGGTCTTGTTCATCTGGAATCCTTTCGAGGGGGTCACCGTTGCACCTGGAAATTTGGCGTCGCGAAGACGAGGTAGGCCGCTGTCTTCACCCGGTTGATCTGCCAGTTGGTCTTGTCGGTGGACACCGTCCACCACGAGACCGCCTTGATGATCTCGGCGCGCGTGGAGGTGGGCAGCGGCTGTCCGGTGGTGATGACCGACAGGCGATCGACCAGCTTGCCGGCGTCGACGGCGTCGGCGGTGAACTTCATGAGATCGACCTTGGTGCCGGTCGCATTCGGCACGTCGGCGGACGGGGCGGAGCCCCCCCAATCCAGCAGGTAGGTCAGGTAGTTCAGACGCTGCAACGCTGCGTTGGCGTTGTGGATGCCGAAACTCGGACCGACCAGCGGGGTGCCGGCCACCGGGTAGTCCGGCGGGTAGAAGTTGAACACCGAGGGCGGGCGGAACACATGCTCGCGCAGCTCTTCGCCCCACCACCAGCTCAGCGCGTCGCCGTCGCTCTGGCCGTTCAGCCCGCGCAGCACGCCGGTGAACATCAGCACCGGATCGCGCAGCTTGCCGCCGTTGGCGATGACGGTGGCGCTGCGCGCTTCGGGGTCGAGCAGCACCGCCGCCACCGTCGCCGCAAGGTCGCCGCGCTGGCCGGTGCCGAAGGTTGCGTACTTGCCTGAGGCAAAGGCGGCCGACACCCGCCCGACGTAGGCCGCCGAAGGGTTGCTGCTGACCAGCTGCTGGATCAGCTGCTTGCCGATGAACGGCGCGGTGTTCGGGTGCGCGATCAGGCTGTCGAGCACGGCTTCGAGCGCAGCCGGCGCCTTGTGTCCGGCGGCCAGCGTGAGGCTCGACATCAGCTTGCGCTCGGCGTTGTCGTGCAGCGCCTCGACCGGCACCATGTCGCCGCCGTAGTAGCGGCAATTGGTGCCCTTGGGCCAGCAGCCCCAGGGTGTTGCGCCGCCGGCCGGGTAGGTCCAGCCGGTCAGCGCATAGGCGTAGGAGCGCACCGTCTCGTTGTCGTAGGTCGGTGCGCAGGCGCCGCCGCGCAGGCTGCCGTCGGCGTTCAGCTGGCAGGTGCCGACCGCGAACAATTGCAGCAACTCGCGCGCGAAATTCTCGTTCGGGGCCGACTTCTCGTTGTTGACGTTGTTCAAGAAGTCGCCCATCACCGGCGACAGCGCGACCTTCTTCAACACCTGCCGGTAATTGCCGAACGCGTTGTCGAGCAGGGTGTTTTGGTAATTGCGAAATCCATAGGTGCCATCGGCTTCATTGCCGCTGACGACCACGATCTGCTGCAGCGCGAAGGCGACCCGCTGGCGCAGCTGGTCGGGCCGGGTGGTGGCGTTGCGGTAGAAATCCCAGACCAGCGGAATGGTCGAGTAGTTGTCGCGCCAGCAATTGGGGCCGGTATGCGCGGGCTGGTCGCAGTAGCCGGTCTGGCTGGTGTTCTTGTGCACCGTGCCATCACCGCCGCTGGTGTAGCGGGAGTTGGTCAGCGCCATCTGCGCCACGATCCATTTGGACGCGCCCTGCGCCTTGATCTCGGCGGTCAGCGCCTCGGTGTTGCCGAAGCTCGCTTGTGTCGCCAGGCGCACCGCATCGCGAGTGGTCGCGTCGGCGGCAGCCGGGGCTGCGGGAGCGGGTGCAGGGCTGGGTGCCGGTGCCGCAGGCACGGCCGCCACCGTCTTGACGTCGCACCGCTTGAAAACGCCGCTCGCCGGATCGCTGCCGAAGAAGGTACTGGTGCATTTGACGGTACCGGTCAACGTCTTTTCGATCCATCGGTTGGTGGTGCCAAAACGAACGCGCGTCGACGCTGCGAGGGTGAACTGGCCCCATTCATTGGCTGCCTTCACCCACTGCGGTGCGGGTGCGGCCGTGATGACCGCACTGGCGGCACTCGCGGCACCCCCGGCAGTGAGCAATGCACCGCTCGCCATCAACGCGGTGGCCCAGCGGACGGACGGATCACCCGCCGGACGACCCCGTTTCACATCATCACGAGCGCGCATCGCAACTCCTCCATTTGCTTACAACAAGGCTGATTTCGGTCACTCTTGGTGGCCAGAACGGTCAGAAAACGTCGCTTCCGCAGACCGGTTGCACACCGGGTGTGACGTACTGCACACCGGGTGTGACGTACTGCACACCGTCGAAGCGGTTTGTCTGCCGGCGAGGTTTTAGTGCACGTGCAATGCCGTTCGGGCGCCTCGTTGACATCTGCTGACAGACCAGTGCAGTCGGCAACAAAGATGCGTCGATCAGCGGAGCGAACAGGGCGCGAGGCGGGGCGCAGCGGCAGAACGCCGGCGCCGAAGGCCGCCCGCGAACGGGGCGACCTGAACCGGGCGGGGGGCCCGGTGGCGGACTGTTGACCGAAGGCTTACTGCTTGACGGCTTCGATCTGGATCAACAGCCGGATGTCGTCCGGGATGCCCGGCAGGCCGTAGCTCATGCCGTAGGCGCTGCGCTGGATCGTGGTTTCGAAGTCGCCGCCGCAGACCTCGCGCTTCAGCATCGGGTTCTCGTAGCAGTTGTAGTGGGCGGCCGTCAGCGTGACCGGCTGCGTCTTGCCCAGCAGGGTCAGCGTGCCGGCCACCGCGGTGACCTTGTCGCCGTCGAAGCTGAATTTGTCACCGACGAACCTGGCGGTCGGGAAATCCTTGGCCTTGAAGAAGTTCTCGCCCTTCAGGTGGGTGTCGAACAGCGCCAGGCCGGTGCTGATCGACGTCATGTCGATGCTGATGTCGGCCTTGCCGCTCTTGGCGGCCCGGTCGATGGTGACCGAGCCTTCCTTCTTGTCGAAGCGACCCCGGTTGGTCGAGGTGCCGAAGTGGCGGACCTCGAAGGTCACGTAGGTGTGCGACGGTTCGACGTTGTAGGTCGTGGTCTCGGCGTGGGCGAGACCTGCAGTGGCGAGCAAGGCGGCGGTGAGGGCGAGGGTTTTCATGAGACGGTTCCGGTGAGGAAGTGTTGATGAGAAGGTCGAGAAGAAATCAGGTGGTCGACGGGGCGTCAAACCCGACGCC
>JARXKP010000144.1 GCA_030271615.1 Pseudomonadota bacterium | reverse complement strand
AAAGCGCCTTTGCGCACTGAAGGGGCCGATGACCCGGCGCCCACACCGATCCCTGAGCCGGAAGTGATCGCCGTGGAGCGGCCCGACCAGGCCACGTGGGTCGTGCCTGCCGCTGCATCGGCGCCAACGCCTGTGATCGCCGCAGCACCAAGCGCCTCGAGTCCCGAGACGGTGGTGCTGGCGCCTCGAGATGCGGGCACGGTCGCGCAGGAGCGAATCGACCCGGAGGCGCAGGAGCGAGCCGTTGAACTGGCCAAGCTCGATCGTTCGAAGCGGGAGGCGCAACGACTGGAAGCGGCACGGCTGGAGGCTGCACGCCAAGAGGCCGTGCGACAGGTGGCGGCTCAGCAAGAGGCCGCGCGGTTGGAGACAGCCCGTCAGGAAGCTCAGCGGATGGAGAGCGCACGGCTGGAGGCTGCACGCCAAGAGGCCGCACGACAGGCGACGGCTCAGCAAGAGGCTGCGCGGTTGGAGACAGCCCGTCAGGAAGCTCAGCGGATGGAGAGCGCACGGCTGGACGTTGCACGCCAAGAGTCCGTGCGACAGGCGGTTGCTCAGCAAGAGACTGTGCGGCTGGAGACTGCCCGTCAGGAAGCTCAGCGGGTGGAGAACGCACGGCTGGAGGCTGCACGCCAGGAGGCCGTGCGGCAGGCGGCGGCTCAGCAAGAGACTGCGAGGCAGCAGACAGCCCGTCAGGAAGCTCAGCGGGTGGAGAACGCACGGCTGGAGGCTGCACGCCAAGAGGCCGTGCGGCAGGCGGCGGCTCAGCAAGAGACTGCGAGGCAGGAGACAGCCCGTCAGGAAGCTCAGCGGGTGGAGAACGCACCGCTGGAGGCGGCACGCCAGGAGGCCGTGCGGCAGGCGGCGGCTCAGCAAGAGACTGCGAGGCAGGAGACAGCCCGTCAGGAAGCTCAGCGGGTGGAGAACGCACGGCTGGAGGCGGCACGCCAGGAGGCCGCACGACAGGCGACGGCCCGGCAAGTGGCTGCACGGGTCGAGGCCGCACAGGATGAGGCGAGGCGGGAAGCGTCGCGTCGGGCGATGGGACGACAGCTCGATGAGGAAGCCGCCAGGCGTGAAACGGCTTCGACTGCAGCGGGCCTGCCGTCGAGGCTTCCACCCTCGTCGGGTGGCGTGCGTCGAGGCAGGCTGTTCGGGCGTACCGACCCCAACGCCGAACTCATTCAGTACGCCGAAGCCTGGGCCCGGAAGATCGAGCTGAACACGACATTCGACATGGTCCGCGAAGCGGCGAAACGGCCCCACCGCGACCCCCTCGTGACGGTGGCGATTCGAAGCGACGGATACGTGGAGTCGGTGACATTCGTCATGTCCAGCGGTGTGGCGGAAATCGACGAAGCGATACGGCGCATCGTGCAAAGCCAGGTGCCCTACCAAGCGTTCCCGCCGGGACTGGCCCGCGAGTTCGACGTGATCGAAATCCGCCGGACCTGGCTCTTCGACATGGCCATCCGGTTGTACTGATTGGACCGTGACAGTCGTCGGGGCGGTTCTGGCTCCACGCCTTGAATTGCTCGGGGTTCCGGCACAGGCTCTCGCCGATCTGATGCCGTGGCTGCGGCGGCGGCGAAGTCGGGCAGTGACCAGTCGCTGCAGTGAACCCGAGCGACACTCGACCATGGACGATCTCGCCGCGCTGAAATCCCTCGGGCTCGAATTGCCCACCGCGGCCTACATCCTGGGCTCGATCGTGTTCGGGCTGATCGGATGGGCCGCGTTTCGTCAGGGTCGCAAGAGCGGGCGTCGGCGCACGGTGTGGCTGGGCGTCGGATTGATGATCTATCCGTACGCCATTTCTCGCACCTGGCTGCTCTATGCGGTCGGCATCGCCTTGTGTGTGGGTCTTGTCCTCGATCGCGAGTCGGGCTGACCGCCTGAGCCCCAGGATATTTGCAGCCCGTGCGAGTCAACCCGCGACGCTGCAGCGCCGTTGTGATGCGTGACGCTCGAGCCGATTCCCGTCGGCGCGTTTGTTTGCCGAACTGCGGCACCCCGTATTCAACCGACCCGAGGAATTCACATGATCAAGAAAATGCTCGCTGTCCTGCTGGCTCTTTTCGCTGCTGCAGCGTTTGCGGCCGTCGATGCCAACAAGGCCACACTGGCCGACCTCGAAGCCGTCAAGGGCATCGGCCCGTCGATCGCCGGCAAGATCGTGGACGAGCGCAAGAAGGGTTCTTTCAAGGACTGGCAGGATCTGGTCGATCGCGTCAAGGGTGTCGGTGATGGCAATGCGGCCAAGTTCTCGACCGAAGGTCTGACCGTCAACGGCGCGGCTTTCGCCGGCGCTCCCGCCAAACCGGCTGCGCCTGCGGTCACGAAGCAAGACAAGCCTGCCGTCAAGGCGGACGCGATGAAGCCTGCGGTGGTGGCCGCGCCGGCCGTTCAGGCCGATGCCAAGCCTGCCGTCATGAGCGCTGACGACAAGAAGGCGGCTGCCAAGAAGGAAAAGGAAGACAAGAAGGCCGCGAAGACCGCCGCCGCCGAAGAAGCCAAGAAGGCAAAGGCCGAGAAGGCTGCCGCCAAGAAGGCCGCTGCGGTCACACCGGCGGCTGCACCGGCCAGCGCTGCCGCGAAGAAGTAGACCCATACCGATCGCACCGCAGATCGAACGGTCTGCGCAAGCGTCAAGACGCCCCGCCTTGTGCGGGGCATTTTTTTGTCCGTTCGGTGATCGGTGCTGCATCCCTAGGCCGCAGGGCACCCGCGCTTGCTCGTTGAACCCATTGGCGCGATGCTCGGCGAAGCCTGCGCAATGGCAGGCAGATCCACAGCTCAGGAGACCTCCCGATGCCCGCCAAGCCGGACGACGCCACCCCGATCACCTTCGTCATCGCAGGCCAGCGGCTGGACGACAACGCCTCTCGCGGCGGCGATAGCGCGTCGCCCCGCCCACCGCCGATGGGCTTGCGCGGCACCGTCAAGGCCTCGGTTCGCGTGGGAGCGACGCGAGGCGCCGGCGACGCCCAGCGCGTGGAGGCCGTGCCGGGTCTCGACATGGTCGTGCTGCACATCGCGAACGGGCCGTCGCTGGTGTTGCACCCGCACACCGCGCGCGACCTGATGCTGGCCCAGTCCGGTCTGCCCCGACGCAGCACCCGCGGACCGGGCGGTGTCGAACGAACCGAGGCCGCGCCGAACGAAGTGCAGGTGCCCGCGCAACTGCGATGGCAGGGTCTGGAGGCGCAGGCGCCGGCCGCCCGCGGCCTGACCCGGGGCTTGCTCGGCGATGTGCTGCTGTCAGCCGTGGAGGTAGTGACCGGGCCGCTGCGCGAGCACGCGCAGGACCTTGCCGCCGACCAGATCGTCCAGCGCGTCGATGGCCAGGTGGTGGAGGGCGTCTACGCGCTCGACGCCGAGGTGCTGGCGCGACTGAAGGGCCAGCCCCGGGTCGACAAGATGACCGTCGCGGCAGACGGCGGGCCGACCCTGGTGTTCGTGCACGGCACGTTTTCAGAAACGTCGAGCGGCTTCGGCAAGCTCTGGCAGCAGCACCCTCAGCGGGTGCGCACGCTGTTTTCGCATTACCGCAACCGCGTCTACGCACTCGACCACGCGACGCTGGGCAAGAGCCCGATCGAGAACGCCTACACGCTGGCCCTGGCCTGTCCGGACGGCGCGCGGCTGCATCTGGTCACGCATTCGCGCGGCGGCCTGATCGCTGAAGTTCTGGCGCGTGCGGCGGGGCTCCAGCAGATCGACGACGCTGCGAACGAGTTGTTTTCGGTCAGCCAGTTGCCCGGCGACATGATGGACGGCATCGACAGTGCCACGCGCCTGAAGATGCAACGCGCACTCGACGAGCAGAAGCGCGTTCTCGGCCTGTTGATCGACCATCTGCGCGAGCACAGGATCGTCATCGACCGCATCGTGCGCGCCGCCTGTCCGGCACGCGGCACCTTGCTGGCGAGTCAGCGCTTCGACGCCTACCTCTCGGTTTTCAAATGGGCGCTCGACCTGGCGCAGATCCCGGTGCTGCCCGAGCTGATCGACTTCATCGGCGGCGTCGCGCAGCGGCGAGCCGACCCGACCCAGTTGCCTGGCGTGGCCGCGATGATCCCCGACAGCCCGCTGGTGCGCTGGCTCCATGCCGCCGACAAACCGGTGCCTGGCGAATTGCGGGTGGTCGCGGGCGACCTCGAAGGCGACAGCATCGGCTCGTGGCTGAAGACGCTGGTGGCCGACGCCTGCTACTGGACCGACAACGATCTGGTGGTGCAGACCCGCTCGATGTACGGCGGTGTGCCGCGCGCCAACGGCGCGAGCTTCGTGCTCGACCAGGGCGGCAAGGTCACCCACTTCAACTACTTCGCCAACGAGCGCACCGCTGAAGCCGTGGTCAACGCGCTCACGCAGGACGCGCCGCTGGGCTGGCGTTCGATCGGGCCGCTGTCGCGTGCCGGCGAGTCGTCGACGGGCGTGCGTGGCGCGACCAAGCGCGCAGGCAGCGACCGGGTCGCTGGTCGACTGGCTTCGGAGAAGCCCGCTGTGTTCGTGCTGCCCGGCATCCTGGGCAGCCACATCAAGGTCGACGGCCAGCGCATCTGGCTCGGCTGGCGCCTAATCAATGGATTGAAGAAACTCGAATACCCGGAACCCGCCGGCCGAAGCGTCGAGCCCGATGGGCCGATCGGCACCAGCTACGACGATCTGAGGGCGTTCCTCGGCCAGACGCACGAGGTCATCGAGTTCTCCTACGACTGGCGCAAACCGATCGAACTGGAAGCTCAGCGGCTGGGTCGGGCCGTGGATGCCGCGATGGCCGCTCGCGAGAAAAGCGGCCAGCCGGTGCGCATCGTCGCGCACTCGATGGGTGGCCTGGTCGCCCGCACGATGCAGCTCGAATGCCCGGCCACCTGGGCGCGGATGATGGCGCGTCCCAAAGCACGCCTGCTGATGCTGGGCACCCCCAACGCCGGGTCGTGGGCGCCGATGCAGGTGCTGTCGGGCGACGACACCTTCGGCAATGCGCTGGTCGCTTTCGACGCGCCGTTCCAGGATCACGCGGCGCGCCAGTTGATGGCGCAGTTTCCGGGCTTCATCCAGTTGCAGATGGCGCTGGTCGACGACCCGCGCGCGCTCGACCGGCACGAGACCTGGAAGCAACTCGCCGAGGATGATCTGGCCGCGGTGCAGGCCCGCACCTGGTGGCACGACGACGGCCGTCAGCTCAACGCCTACCGCTGGGGCGTGCCCGAGCAGCAGGTGCTCGACGCGGCGATCGCGCTGCGCCGGCGTCTCGACGAGCAACGCGACCGGGTCTTGCCTCAATTCAGGAGTCAGATGGTGTTGGTGGTGGGCCGCGCCAAATTCACTCCCGATGGCTACGAGATCGGCAACGAGGGCCTGGTCTACCTGAACGCGCCCGATGCGGGTGACGGCCGCGTCACGCTGGCCAGCGCGATGCTGCCGGGTGTGCCCGCCTGGCAGGTCGATTGCGAGCACGGCGGGCTGCCCGACGAGAGCAGCGCCTACGAGGCTTACCTCGAACTGCTGGTCGAAGGAACGACACGGCGTCTCGAGGTGCAGCCCGAACCCGGCGCCATGCGCGGAGCCGGCAAGGCTGCAGCGCCGGTGCGCAGTCGCCCCGCACGTGAACGCCATGCGCCCCGTCCTCCGCTCGACGTCGACGAGATCCCCTGGCGCGGTACCGAACTCGATGCCGACGACGACACCCCGCCAGCCAGTACCCCGCCAGCGGCGCCTCCCGATGCGCTGAACATCACGATCGTCAACGGCGACCTGAAATTCGTCCGCCACCCGCTGATGCTCGGGCACTACACCTCGTCCACCGTGACCGGTACCGAGGCCGTTGTCGACCGCCTGATCGGCGGCACGATGTCCGAATCGCTGGCGCTGCGGCAGTACCCCGACGCGCCGGGGTCGCACCAGTTCTTCGCCAACACCGGCGCCAACAACGGCAACCCCCTGCAATTGCCGCGGCCCGAATGCGTGGTGGTCACCGGCCTCGGCCCCGAAGGCAACCTGCGCCCGAGCGAGTTGGCCTACACCGTCCAGATGGGCGCGCTGGCTCTGGCGCAGCGCATCTTCGAGCAGTCGTGCGACGGCACTCCGACCTGCGACCTGGCCGCCACGCTGATCGGCAGCGGCGGTGCAAGCATCAGCGCAGGGCAGGCGGCGCAGGCGATCGTGCAAGGGGTGCGCGATGCCGATGTCGCGCTGGGCGAACTCAATGCGCGACTCGATGCAACCGCCGACGCCACCGGACGCCGCTGGCCGCGCATCGGGCACCTCTACCTGATCGAGCTGTACCTCGATCGCGCCAGCGAGGCCTGGCGGGCGCTCTACGCGCAGGCCGAATCCGCGCCGGGTCGCTACCTGTTGAGTGACGCCATTCAGTCCGGCATCGGCGCCATGCGACGACCGCTCGAGGGCGGCTACCGCGGCACCGGCAACGATTACATCCGCGCCACCGCCGCGCTGCGCCCGACGGGCGAAGCGGTGCTCGAATACACCATCGACACCAGGAAGCGCGCCCGCACCGAGCGCCTCGTGCAGCCGGTTCAAGAACGCCTGCTGCGTGACCTGGTCGCACAGGCGTCCAGCGACCCGACCCAGGACGCCCGGATCGGCCGCACGCTGTTCAACCTGCTCGTGCCCCTGGAGCTCGAACCCTTTCTCGGCGGCACGACCGAGATGCTTTTTCAAGTCGACCGGGCGACCGCCGGCATCCCCTGGGAGCTGCTGGACACCGACACCGATGCCGGTGGCGCGGGCAGCCGCGTTCGCGAAAACGCGATCCCGTGGGCGATACGCGCCAAGCTGATACGCACGCTGACCACGGTGGACTACCGGCGCGGTGTCGTCGACGCTCGACCCGATGCCCATGTGCTGGTGATAGGCGAGCCGCAGTGCGACGCCAGGAAATACCCGCCGCTGCCCGGTGCCCGTGCCGAGGCGAAGGCAGTTCACGATCTCCTGGTCCAGCAAGGCGCTGCGCTCGACGGGGAGGTGATCGGGCTGTTCGGTGCCGATGCCGAGGCGCCGGGGCCGGATGCCCGCACCATCATCAACGGGTTGATGTCGCGCAACTGGCGCATCGTCCACATCGCCGGGCACGGCGAAGCGCCCGACGATCAGGATGAAGACCACTGGGGCGGCGAAGGGAGCTCTACTTCCGACGCCCGCCGGGCACGAGCCAAGAACCTGCGCGGCGTCGTGCTGTCCAAGGGCACGTTCCTCGGCCCTTGCGAAATCCGCAGCATGCGCATCGTGCCCGAGCTGGTGTTCGTCAATTGCTGCCACCTGGCGGCGCGCAGCGCCGGGCAGGTGATGGATGTCGAGTCCGATTTCGACCGCGCGCGCTTCGCCAGCGGCGTGGCCGAAGCACTGATCGAGATCGGTGTTCGCTGTGTGGTGGCGGCTGGCTGGGCGGTCGAAGACGGCCCGGCGTTGCAGTTCGCGACCCGGTTCTACGGTGCGCTGCTGCGGGGTGCGCGTTTCATCGACGCCGTGGCGGAGGCGCGCACGGCAGCCTACGCCCCCGACAGCAACACGTGGGCGGCCTACCAGTGCTACGGCGATCCGAACTGGCAGCTCACGTCCGGCGGCGGTGCGCCCCAGCGGCCCGCTCCGTCGCTGACCGAAGAATTTGCCGGCGTGATGTCAGCGCCGGCCCTGGCGCTGGCACTCGAAAACCTGGCCATCGAATCCGAACACCAGGGGCGCAACAGCGAAATCCAGCGCGCCAAGATCCGTCACCTCGAAGCGCAGTTCGCCCCTCGGTGGGGGGGCATGGGCGCGGTGGCCGAAGCCTTCGGCGTGGCCTGGAATGCGGCCGGCGACACCGACAGCGCCATCGCCTGGTACGAGCGCGCGCTGGCCGCCAACGACAGCAGCGCCTCGATCAAGGCCAGCGAACAGTGGGGCAACCTGAGGGTCCGGCAAGCGTGGCTGAAGGTCGATGAGGCAGCCACCGCGCTGCGCCAGCTCAGTGGTGTGAAGGGCCGAGAAGCGGCTGAACAGGAGGCCAGGGCCCACTTGGCCACGGTCGCTCGGGCCGCACGCAGCGCCGTGCTGAGCGCGCTCGAGTTGCTGGATCAGCTGGTGGCGTTGCAGCCGACGATGGAGCGGCACAGCCTGTGCGGATCGGCCCACAAGCGGCTCGCGATGATCGCGCAAGCCGCCGGCCCGTCATCGGAAAACGACGCCGCACGGCAACAGGCGCTGCACCAGATGCTGGCCTGCTACGAAGCCGCCGAACGCATGGGTCGCGATGCGGGGATGCTCGACTGGTACTACCCCGCGCAGAACCGTCTGGCGGCCGAGGTGGCGTTCGCGAGCGGGCCACCGAAAGGTCAGCCGAAAGCCGCCCACCTCGATCCCGAGCGGCTGGCGTCCCTGCGCCAGATCCTCATCGCCAAGACGCGCGACGACCCCGATTTCTGGAGCGTGGTCGGCCTGACCGAACTGCG
>JARXKP010000143.1 GCA_030271615.1 Pseudomonadota bacterium | reverse complement strand
CCAGCACCACGGCCAGCACCCCCAGGCCTTGCAGCAGCGCCAGCCACAACGTGGCGCCGCCAAACAGCGGCGCGTCGGCATCGCGCGGCGGGCGCTGCATCACATCGCGCTCAGGCGGTTCGTTCTCGAAGGCGAGCGAACATGCCGGGTCGATGATCAGTTCCAGGAATGCGATGTGCATCGGGTACAGCAGCGCCGGCCAGCCCAGCAACACCGGCAGCAGCGCCATGCCGGCAATCGGCACGTGCACCGCCAGGATGTACGACATCGACTTGCGCAGGTTGTCGAAGATGCGCCGCCCCAGCCGCACCGCAAGCACGATGGCCGTGAAGTCATCGTCCAGCAGCACCAGCGATGCGGCTTCGCGTGCCACGTCGGTGCCGCGCCCGCCCATGGCGATGCCCACGTGGGCCGCGCGCAACGCTGGCGCATCGTTGACGCCGTCGCCAGTCATCGCAACGATCTCGCCGTTAGCCTTCAGCGCCTGCACGATGCGCAGCTTCTGTTCGGGCGCGATGCGGGCGCAGACAGCGACGGTGGCCATGCGCTGGCGCAGCGTGTCGTCACTGAGCGTGGACATTTCGTCACCAGAAAGAACCTCGCCCGCACTCTCGGCCAAGCCGGCAAGATGGGCGATGGCTCGTGCGGTTGCCGGGTAGTCACCGGTGATCATCACCACACGGATGCCGGCGGCGCGGCATTCGGCAATGGCTCCGGGAACCTGTGCGCGCAACGGGTCCGACAGGCCCAGCAGGCCGACGAACTCGAAGTCGAAATCGTGCTCGGCCGCAGGCCAGTCATCCCCCTCGAAACGGCCTTCGGCCACGGCAAGCACGCGCAGGCCATCGGCCGCCAGCGCATCGACCGCCGCGGAGATGCGCGACTGAGTCGCCCCATCGAGGTGGCACAGGTCAACCACGGACTCCGGAGCACCCTTGGCTGCCACGACCTGCGTACCGCCTTCCGGCGCCGCCCACACGTGCGACATCGCGCGCAGCTTCGGGCTGAGCGCGTAGGTTTGCATCAGGCGCCAGTCGTGGTGCAGGTGCTCGGTCTGGGCCAGAAACCGTTCCCCGAGCTGGTGGAACGCCTTCTCCATCGGATCGAACGGGTCGACCACGCTGGCCAGGATCGAATACTCGACCAGCCTGTGAAATGCCTCGGGCAGCTCACCTGCGGCCAGCGTGGCGAGTCCCAAGCGGGCGTCGAGCGCGACACCCCCGGCCACCAGGTGAGACACCGTCATTCGGTTCTCGGTCAGCGTGCCAGTCTTGTCGCTGCACAGCACGGTGGTGGCGCCCAGGGTTTCGATGGCGTTGATGCGCCGCGTCAGCACACCTTCCCGCGACAGGCGTCGTGCGCCGAGCGCCGGGAACACGGTCAGCACCACCGGGTATTCCTCGGGAAGCATGGCCATCGCCAGCGCGATGCCGGCCAGCAGCGCCTGCAACCAGTCACCTCGCAACAAGCCGTGCACCAACACCAGCGTCAGGCTGAGCGCCAGGGCCAGCAGCGCGAGGTTGCGCACTAGCTTCGTGGTCTGCTTCTGCAGAGGGGAGCGTTCGGCCACCAGGGTGCCCAATGCCTTGCCGATGCGCCCAATTTCGCTCAGTGGCCCGGTCGCAGTGACACGCGCGAGGCCGTGGCCTTGCACGATCAGCGTGCCGGCGTAGACCGTCGGCAAGTCGTCACCGCCGGGCCGCACTGGCAATGGCTTGGTCTGAGCGGCGTCAAGGCTGCTTACCCCCGATGCGGCCACCAGCTTGCCCACTGGTACTGCCTCGCCTGTGAGAAGGGATTCGTCCACCCGCAGCCCGTCGGCCGAGACCAACAAGGCGTCGGCGGGCACGCGGTCACCTTCGTTCAGTTGCAACAGGTCGCCGCGAACCACCTCGCGTCCGGCGATGCGCTGTGGTTGGCCGTCGCGGATGACCAGCGCGCGCGGGCTGGTCAGGTCACGCAGGGCTTCGATGGCGCGTTCGGTCCGGCCTTCCTGGTAGAGCGTGAGTCCGAGCGTGACCAGCACAAAACCAAACAGCGTCAGGCTTTCCTGCAAATCGCCGAACAACAGGTACAAAGTGCCGGCCGCCAGCAGCAGCAGAAACATCGGCTCACGCACGGTCTCCAGCGCGATGGAGAGCAGCGTTCGCCGCTGGCCGCCGGGCAGGGCGTTGGGACCGTCCGCCGCCAGGCGCTGCATGGCCTCGGTTTTGCTCAGCCCGGTAGCGGCGACGCGGACCTCGTCGGCAACTTTATTCACCGCGATGTGCAGGGTCACGGCTTCAATCTCCACCGCAGCAAGCTCGAGATGACGAGCGCTGTGGCCAGCGTGACACCGATCGTCCACCCGAGTACCGCGCCGAGGTTGCTTGAGTAGTACCAGGTCGCAATGCTGGCCGCCACGAAGCCCGTCTCGATGGCGCCGAAGGAGGTGGTCAGCCAGAAGCCGAGCCGGCTGACCGATTGCTGGCTGCGTGTGGTGATCTCGAAGGTCAGCGCTTCGAGTCGGTCCACCACCGACTCGAACAGATCGTCGATACCGAACAGCGCTTCGCCCCGCACCGTGGCCTCCGCCGTGTAGCCGTGGGTCTTGGCCAGCGTGCCGTAGTACTCCTCGAGGCCGTCGAAGATGTCGCGGCGCAACTGCACCAGATCGTCCATCGTTCCGTACACGCCGCGCGTGAATCGATCCAGGAACGACCGCAGCACTGCACGCTCCAGACACAGCAGTTCCAGCGTCACGAGCAACGGGAGGGTGCTGCGGGGCAGCGGCAGGTCCGCGTCGTCGGCGTCGGGGGAAGGGCCGGGCTGGGCGTGCACGTCGAGCGCGCCGTTGCGCGCCAGCAGCGACAAGCCCTGCTCGCGTCGGCAGAAGTCGCCTTCCAGTTCGTTTTGCACGAAACGCGCCTTGAATCGCTCGGGTGAAGTGTCACGGTGCAGCAGCTTGACCAGGTCATGCGCATGCCGTTCGATCAGGTGATCGAGACCGCCCTCGCGATAGCGCAACACGGCCAGCGGCAGCATCATCTCCGGCGTGCTGGCCGCCTTTGCACCGGACGGTGCAAGCCGGTCCCAGATGCGCCGCGCCAGACCGTCGGCTGCTTCCATGTCGAGCCAGCCCGCCCATCGCACCGCGTCCATGGGTTGGGACGGCGCAGCGAGCCAGACTTCCCACACGGCCGCGCCCGACTTGTGAACGACCCGGTGGACGTCGGCGAAGGCCGGCTCGAAGTCACCGCCCGGCAGCGGCAGCCGGCCGACCGATGTGCGCACCAGCCGACGGGCTTGCAGATAGGGTTCGCCGAGCAGGCGCTGCTGCAAGCCCTCGATCCGGTCGCGGTGGGCGGTTGCCACCTCATCGGGAATCGGTTGGACACCGGTCACTGTGCCGCCGCGCCCGGCCGCGGCATCGGGCGTGACCGCGAACAACAGCACGAAGGTGGGCCACAGCGTGGCAGGTGCGAGTGACTCCATCGCTCAGTGTGCCGCTGGAGTCGACCCGAACGTCGATGATGCGGGCGCATTCAAACGTCAGGCCACCGGCGTTGCCGACAGATGGCGATGACCTCGCTCGCGCGGTAGGCGACGCCGGCCACCGCCTCGTTCGCGTCCATCGTCCTGTTCTGACGCGACGCTGGGATGGAAAGGACAGACATACCGAGGACTGTGCGCCGGCCTCTTGCAATCCGGCTTGCGCTCGGTCAAGACACGGACCGAACCCCTGGCGAGCCGTTCGACATCATTTCGCGCCCATGGTGGCCAAGGCATCAAAAACCGGCTCGGCATCGCCGATCACCTTGGTGGCCATGGCCAGGCGCACGATGTGCAGGGTCTCGACCACCTTCTCACGCGCAATGCCCTGCTGCGCGAGCTTGTGGGCCATGGCCTTGACGCAAGCCGGGCTGGTGCCCGCGAGGGCCGCAGCCAGGTAGATCAGCGTGCGGGCATCTTCGTCCAGCGCGGGCTTCTCGGCCGGCATGGCGAACGCCTTGGATCGCATGTGCTCCTGGATCAGGACCGGGTCCACGGGCACAGATTTTTCGATCGCAGCCGGCACCTCGCCCATGCCCTTGCGCATCATCTCCAAGATTTCGTTGGCATTCATTTCTGTTTTGCTCCGATGAGGGGCGACCGAAGGGCCGCGTCTGAATTGAAGACGACAAGGAACCTCAAAGGATGCACCTACCTGGAAACGAAGGTGGGGCAGCCGTAGGGGGCACGCGCAATGCCGTTTGCGGCTTTGCCGCGCAGCCTGCCCGCTCGGCGCCGCGCTGTCTGTGCGTCAGCGCACCTTGGCCTTACCCGGTGGGGCCTTTGCCCGGAGCATCGACAAAGCGCAGCAGGCGCAGAGCGTTGAGCACCACCAGGACGGTGGCCCCCTCGTGAATCAGCACGGCGATGCCCATGCTCGCCAGACCGAACAGCGTGGCCGGAATCAACAGCGCGACCACCCCGAAGGCGGCCCATAGGTTTTGCTGGACGATGGTGTGCGACGCACGGCTCAAGGCGATCGCAAATGGAAGTCTGGACAGGTCGTCGGCCATCAGCGCCACATCGGCGGTCTCCAGCGCCACATCGGTCCCGGCGCCGCCCATGGCGATGCCGATCGTGGCGCGTGCCATCGCGGGCGCGTCGTTCACACCGTCGCCGACCATCGCCACCAGCTGGTTCTTGTGGATCAACTCGTCGATGACCTTGAGCTTGTCTTCCGGCAGCAGGCCCGCGCGAACGTCGGTGATCCCGAGGGATTGGGCGACGGCCTTCGCGACCTGTTCGTTGTCACCGGTCAGCATGACCGTCTGGCCAATGCCGAACGACGCAAGCCTGGCGAACACCTCCCGCGTGCCGGGGCGCGGCGTGTCTGCCAGCGCCAGCAAGCCCAGGAAGGCGCCATCGGCACGTACGAGCATAGTGGTCTTGCCGAGCGCCTCCAATCGGGCCACTTGCTGACGAACCGCATCGGGAACGTCGTCGTGCTCGAAAAGCCGCAGGTTTCCGATGCTCACCTTGGCGGTCGACACGACCGCATGCATGCCTTTGCCGGTGACGGACTGAACGTCGCTGGCTGTCGGCCAGTCCAGTTTGCGTTGCCGGGCCGCCTGAACCACGGCCTGTGCCAACGGGTGGCCGCTGCGGCTCTCGACGCTGGCTGCTGTGGCCAGCAAGCTGGCTTCGTCGCCCTGCAGCACGACGACATCGGTGACGCTGGGCTTCCCGGTGGTGATGGTGCCGGTCTTGTCGAATGCGATCACCGACAACGAGCGCAGGTTTTCCAGGTGCACGCCGCCCTTGATCAGCACGCCACCGCGGGCCGCTCGAGCGACTGCGGCCAGCACAGCCGAGGGTGTGGCTATGGCCAGCGCGCAGGGCGAAGCGGCCACGAGCACGGCCATGGCCCGGTAGAACGACTCTGCGAAGGGGAACCCGAGCAGCGGCGGTATGGCGATGAGGGCGAGGACACCGATGAGCACCAGCGGTACGAAGACCTTTTCGAACTTGGAGACGAATCGCTGCGTCGGCGATTTATCGGTCTGTGCTTCGGCCACCAACTGCACCATGCGGGCCAGTGAGCTGTCCTTGGCCAGCTTGGACACCTCCACGCGCAAAAGGCCTTCGCCGTTCACTGTTCCTGCAAAGACAAGCGAGTCCGCCGCCTTGTCCACCGGCATCGACTCGCCGGTGATGGCCGCCTGATCGACGGCCGACGTGCCATCGAGAACCTTGCCATCCGCAGGGATGCGTTGGCCCGGCCTCACCAGGACCTGATCGCCGCGCAGCAGGCTTTCCACCGGCACTTCAAGCTCAGCGCCATCTCGCAATACCAGGGCGGTCTTGGGCGCCAGGTCCGCCAAGGCCTCCATGGCGTGACGAGCCCGGTCCATGGCCAGGTGCTCCAGCGCGTGGCCCAGGCTGAACAGCACCAGCAGCAGCGCACCCTCGGCCCATTGCCCCAGGGCGGCGGCTCCCGCTGCCGCCACGATCATCAGCACGTCGATGTCGAGTACCCGCTCGCGGATGCTCTGCCAAGCATCCCGCATCGCGTAGTAGCCGCCGATGACGATCGATGCGCCCAGCAGCCCCACGGACACCCAATGCCCGTCGTGGTGCTTGCCCGCCAGCCATCCCGTCAGCAGAAGCGCACCGGCAACTGCGCTCACTATCAGCTCGCGGTACTCGACGTACCAAGGGGCTTCGTGGTGCGGTTCGAGCACGCCGTAACCCAGTGCGTCGAGGCGCTGCACGATGGCTTTGCGGGAGACCTTCTCGGTGTCGTACTCCAGCCGCATCCGCTCGGCCGCATAGCTGACCGAGGCTTCCAGCACGCCATCCAGTCGGCCCAAGGCATGTTCGATCACCGTGGCGCAGGTCGAACAGTCCATGCCGTCGATGCGCATCAGCTCGTGCTGGTAGCGCTGGCTCAGCTCGGCACCCGCGGCCTCCGCCATGCTTCGTACTTGCGGCAGGCCTGTGCGCGCCGGGTCGTAGTGCAGACAAAGGACCGGCTTGCCGTCCTGCTGCACGACGTGCACCTTCTCCAATCCCTGCGCTTGCAAGTTGTCGGTCAAGCGCTGGATGCAGGAGTCCCGCTCATCCGGGATGCCGGGGAGGACGAGGGCCAACTGCAGGGCAAGTTTTTCAGTCATTGAATGCAGCCGTGGCTCGCCGAATGGTGGGCACGGCAACGCGCGACCGCACAGCCATCCTGGAGTCAGTCTGACACGGGGGTCAACCCACTGTCTGTTCGCCACCGAACAGGCATTGCGCAGGCGTTTCGCAGCGCCGCATCACAGATGACCCGACAAGATGGCGGCGGGATCGCCTCCTTGCGGATGCACGTGCTCAGCGTCATGCGCGGGCCCGGCGGGTAACCCGCCAGAGAATCCGCCCGCAGAGGGCGGTGCCAAGTCGGCACAGGGCTTCGTGAACGGCACCCGCATCACCTGGATCGTGACGTGCTCGATCTCGAAACGATCGTGCAGCTGTCGTGTCGCGTTCTGCAGGAAGGCATCGTCAGCATGGCCCTCGGGCATCACGAGGTGCGCAGTCATCGCGGTTTCCGACGTGCCCATGGCCCAGACATGCAGGTCGTGAACGCGCGCCACTCCGGGCAGCCCTTCCAGCAGGGCCTGCAGTGCGTGCAGATCCACGCCCTCGGGCACGCCATCGAACAACAAGTGCACCGATTGCTTGAACAGACTCCAGGTTCCGACCACGATGACGGCCGCGATGACGAGGCTGACCACTGGGTCGAGCCAGTTCCAGCCGAACCACAGCGCGAGGCCGCCGGCCACCACCACGCCGGCCGAGACCAACGCGTCGGCGGCCATGTGCAGGAAGGCGCCGCGAATGTTCAGATCGGTGTCCCCGCCGCGCATGAACAGCAGTGCCGTGGCGGTGTTGACAACGATGCCGATGCCGGCCACCACCATGATGGTGGCCCCCTCGATGGGCTGCGGCGACTGCAGCCGGTGGAAAGCTTCCCAGGCCAGCGAACCCATCGCCACCAGCAGAAGCAGCGCGTTGATGAAGGCGGCCAGAATGCTGGCACGCTTCCAGCCATAGGTGTGGCGCGCGTCCGGCCGTAATTTGCCGGCCAGCGCGCCACCCCACGCCAGCACCAGGCCGATCACGTCGCTCAGGTTGTGCCCCGCGTCGGCCAGCAGGGCCAGCGAGTTGACCTTCCAGCCGTAGAAGGCCTCGATCCCGACGAAGGCGATGTTCAGCGTGATGCCGATGGCGAAGGCGGTGTTGAAGTTGGCTGGCGCGTGATCGTGGTCGTGGCCTGCACTCATGAGGGTTCGACCTTTCGGCGCAGCACGCCGGCCAGTTCCGTGCCGGGTGAGACTGTGTTGAAGACGGTGCCGAACTTCTTCACGTTCTCGTGCAGGAGGTCAAGCCGCCGATCAGGCTCATTGGTGTCGACAATGATTTCGTAGCTGATGGACTCCATGCGAGGCGGTACGTCCTGGCGCACGCCGTGTACGCGCACCTCCACGCCGCGCAGGTCGAACTTCAGGATTGGCACCACGCGCTCGATGCCCTTGATCATGCAGGCCGACAGGGCGGCGAGCAGCAGTTCGGCCGGGTTGAAGGCCTGTGGATTGCCGGCCATGTCGGTATCGAGCGCGATCGTGGCCTGCTTGCAGCGAGATTCACTCGCATGCCCGCTCAGGCGCACCGACACCACGTCGAACTGCATCTTGGGAGGGTTGGGACCGTTCATGGCTCGGATCTCAGGTACGGGCAAGCGCAACGAACTCGCCCTCAAAGCGACCGGCTTCGCGCCCTTCGTACCAGAGTGTCGACGACATGGCGATCCGAGCGCGGCCTTTTCGCTTGAACATGCGTACGAACGGGTCCCACGCTTCGATAGAAGGTGCCGATGCCCTGGCGGTGAAGTCGCCCGCCATGGGTTGCTCATAGCTCATCGAGTTGCGCTGGATGACGAGGCGTGCACCCATGCCTGCCGCCGTGAGCTTCGTGTGC
>JARXKP010000142.1 GCA_030271615.1 Pseudomonadota bacterium | reverse complement strand
CGTGCAGGTCGCGGCCAAGGGCGGCGGCAGCGAGAACAAGAGCAAGTTCGTGATGCTGAACCCGAGCGACAGCCTGGTCGACTGGGTCATGAAGACCGTGCCGACGATGGGCGCCGGCTGGTGCCCGCCCGGCATGCTGGGCATCGGCATCGGCGGCACCGCCGAGAAGGCGATGCTGATGGCGAAGGAGATCCTGATGGATCCGATCGACATGTACGAGCTGAAGGCGCTCGGCCCGAACAACCAGACCGAAGAACTGCGCATCCAGCTGTGCGACCAGATCAACGCGCTCGGCATCGGCGCGCAGGGCCTGGGCGGGCTGACGACGGTGCTCGACGTGAAGATCGCGATGTACCCGACGCACGCCGCCAGCAAGCCGGTCGCGATGATCCCGAACTGCGCAGCCACCCGCCATGCGCACTTCGTGCTCGACGGCTCGGGCCCCGCGTACATCGACCCGCCCAGCCTCGACCTGTGGCCCGACGTGCACTGGCAGCCCGACTACAACAAGAGCAAGAAGGTCGACCTGAACACGCTGACGAAGGCCGAGGTCGCGAGCTGGAAGCCTGGCGACACGCTGTTGCTTTCCGGCAAGATGCTGACCGGTCGCGATGCGGCGCACAAGCGCATCCAGGACATGCTCGCCAAGGGCGAGAAGCTGCCGGTCGACTTCACCGACCGTGTCATCTACTACGTCGGCCCGGTCGACCCGGTGCGCGACGAGGTCGTCGGCCCCGCCGGACCGACCACCGCCACGCGCATGGACAAGTTCACCGAGATGATGCTTGCCGAGACCGGCCTGATCGGCATGATCGGCAAGGCCGAGCGCGGCCCGACCGGCATCGCCGCGATCAAGAAGCACAAGAGTGCGTACCTGATGGCGGTCGGTGGCGCGGCCTACCTCGTCAGCAAGGCGATCAAGCAGGCCAAGGTCGTCGGCTTCGCCGATCTGGGCATGGAAGCGATCTACGAGTTCGACATCACCGACATGCCGGTGACGGTGGCCGTCGATTCGAACGGCACGTCGGTGCACGAGACCGGGCCGAAGGAGTGGCAGGCCAGGATCGGCAAGATTCCGGTGACGGTGGCCTGATAGCGCCGACGCCTCCCATCCCCGTCGCATGCGGATGCTGCGCGGGATCAGCGATCGGTTTCGGGCGCGCCCGGGGCGCGCTTTCCGATCCGCAGCGTCGGCTCCGGGAGAAGTGTCGGCTTCAGGGTGTGTGGCGGATTCGGAAGTGAAGGCCGAGGCGAGGGCGGCACGGTTGGTGGCTGTGCCCAGGGACGGCCCGGCAGGACCACATAAGGTCGCGATTCACTGTCGCGTTCGCGTGCCCGCTCGGCCGCCAGCGCGTCGGCCGCCTGTCGAGAACGCAACTGCTCGATCTGCAACTGGTTGTCGAGCACCTGCTGCCGATCGATCGAGCGTTGGATGCGTTCAGTCACGCGATCGGCCTGCATGCGGCTCGCCTCGCGACGTTCAGCGGCGGACGCCGCATCCTCGGCAGGATCAATCCGCCAGCGGCGCTCGGTGGCCAGGCCTGCCGCGGGCCGGTCGGTGAGCAGCACTTTTCCGTCTGCACCGCGCTGCTGGTAGACGGCTCGCCCGACGTCTGCAGCCGCCGCACTGGCCGGTGCCGATGCAGCTACCGGAACGGGCTCCGCAGCGCGAACCGGCGACGCAGCGATCAACACGCACACCACCGCGACTGTTCGCTTCAGGGTGAGAAGGGCAGGAACCGTGGGGGCAGACATTGATCAGACTCTCCAAGCGCTGATTTTCGGCCGGAAAGCCGATACCTCCACGCGAACGTGCCCGTGGCCAGAACCAGGCCTGCACGGGACCGAGCAGTTGTCATGAAATCGCCACAAAACCTTCATAGTCTGTCGGCTTGCTCATCGAGCCCCTCGACTTGCAGGAATCCCGCCCGTGACACCGACCGACGCCGACACCATCCGCCGCATCCACCTCGACCTTCAGGACAGCTACGACGAAGAGCTCGAGCTTGAAATGGAAGACCGCTCGCTCGACGCCGTGGCGGCTGGCCACAACGACACCGGCACCGGGGCACTCACCGAGCAAGACCGTCGAGACCGACAGCACTACTTCCGCGAGTTGTTCCGGCTGCAGGGCGAACTGGTGAAATTGCAGCAATGGGTGCTCGAGACGGGACACAAGGTCGTGATCCTGTTCGAGGGGCGCGATGCGGCCGGCAAAGGGGGCGTCATCAAGCGGATCACCCAGCGCCTGAACCCGCGCGTGTGCCGCGTGGCTGCGCTGCCCGCGCCGAACGACCGCGAGCGCACCCAGTGGTACTTCCAGCGCTACGTCTCGCATCTTCCGGCGGCCGGCGAGATCGTGCTGTTCGACCGCAGCTGGTACAACCGCGCCGGCGTCGAGCGGGTCATGGGCTTCTGCACCGACGAGCAGTACGAGGAGTTCTTCCGCTCCGCGCCGGAGTTCGAGCGCATGCTGGTGCGGTCCGGCATCCAGCTCATCAAGTACTGGTTCTCGATCTCCGACGAAGAACAGCACCTGCGCTTCCTCGGCCGCATCCACGACCCGCTGAAGCAGTGGAAGCTGAGCCCGATGGACCTCGAATCGCGTCGCCGCTGGGAGGACTACACGCGCGCCAAGGAAATCATGCTGGAACGCACCAACATCCCCGAGGCACCGTGGTGGGTGGTGCAGGCGGTCGACAAGAAAAAGGCGCGGCTCAACTGCATCCACCACCTGCTGAGCCAGATGCCCTACGAAGAGACCGAGCAGCCGGCGATCGTGCTGCCACCGCGCGAGCGACATGAGGACTACATGCGCCAGCCGGTTCCCGAGCAGATCGTGGTGCCCGAGGTGTACTGAACGAAGAGGCACCCCTGCTGCACGCCAGCGCCCCGGCGGTTACGATGATTCGATCGCAATCGTTTGGAGGCACTGCGCGTTGGACAGTCTGGATTTGCAGGTACTGACTCAGGCTCGCGACTGGCATGCCCGGGGGCATGCGGTCTGGCTGGTCACGGTGATAGAAACCTGGGGCTCGGCCCCGCGCCCGCCCGGCGCGCTGCTGGCGATGCGCGACGATGGCGTGCTGGTCGGCTCGGTCTCCGGCGGCTGCGTCGAGGACGACCTGATCGATCGCCTGCGCAACGGCGAGCGCGTCACGCGACCGTCGCTGATGGCCTACGGTGTCACCAAGGAAGATGCAGCTCGTTTCGGACTGCCCTGCGGCGGCAACCTGCGGCTGGTGCAGGAGCCGCTGACGGACGCCGGCTGGATCGACGAGGTGCTGACACGCACCGAACAACACGAACTGGTCGCGCGCTGCCTGGACCTCGCGACCGGAGCGGTGACCCTCGAGGCGGCGGCTCGCGGCGAATCGTTCCAGTTCGATGGCGAACACCTGCGGGCGCTGTTCGGGCCGCGCTGGCGCATGCTGATCGTCGGCGCCGGCCAGTTGTCGCGGGTTCTGGCACAGATGGCGCTGGCACTCGATTTCGAAGTCACCTGCTGCGACCCCCGCGACTCCCACGCGCTGGCCTGGGACCTGCCCGGCAGCCGCTTCAGCCGTGCGATGCCCGACGACCTGCTGCTCGACATGCAGATCGATGCGCACAGCGCCGTGGTCGCACTCAGCCACGACCCGAAGCTCGATGACATGGTGCTGCTCGAAGCGCTGAAGTCGCCGGCCTTCTACGTCGGCGCGCTCGGCTCGCGCCGCACCACGGCGCAGCGCAAGCAGCGCCTCGCGTTGTTCGACCTGGCGCCCACCGAAATCGAGCGGTTGCACGGCCCGATCGGACTCGACATCGGCAGCCGCACGCCCGCGGAAATCGCGGTGTCGATCCTGGCCGAGGTCATCGCGGTGCGTCACGGCGTGGCGCTGGCGCAGAAAAAGCCTCAGCCGGTAGCCGCCGAGAGGGGCCGCGCTTGATCCACTGGCTGCGAGACGCAAGCGAGCCACTGCCCGACACGCGGCTGGCACTGCCGCCCGGCTCCGAAGCACCGGGCCTGCTGGCGGCCGGGGGTGAACTGAATCCGGCACGTCTCGCCGAAGCCTATTCGAAGGGCGTGTTCCCGTGGTATAGCGAGGGACAGCCGGTGCTGTGGTGGTCGCCCGACCCGCGCATGGTGCTGTGGGTCGATGAGTTCAAGCTGACCCGATCGCTGCGCAAGACCATCGCCCGATTCACCCGTTCGCCGAGCTGCGAGGTGCGCATCGACAGCGCCTTCGAGCAAGTCATCCGCGCCTGCGCGGCCAGTCCACGCGAAGGACAGGACGGCACCTGGATCGTGCCGGACATGGTGCAGGCGTACACGCACTGGCATGCGCTCGGTGCGGTGCACAGCTTCGAGACCTGGATCGACGGCGAACTGGTTGGCGGGTTGTACGGCATCGGCATGGGCCGCATGTTCTTCGGCGAGTCGATGTTTTCGCGGCGCACCGACGCATCGAAGATCGCACTGGCCGCGCTGGTGTGCTTCTGCCGCGAGCACGGCATCGACCTGATCGACTGCCAGCAGCACACCGACCACCTCGCGTCGATGGGCGGCCGCGAGCTGCCGCGCAGCGTGTTCGAAGCCGCAATTGCAGCGCGCCTGCGGGCACCTCCCGTGACGACCTGGAATTATCATCAGCGACTGTGGGCGCGGCTCGTGCCGCCCTCCGCACCTGAGGTATTTTCCGACGAAGGCCGTCCGTGACCCACCCGAAAGAGCTTCCGCTGGCGTCGTTGCAGTTCTACTCCACGGCGCCGTACCCCTGCAGCTACCTGACGGGCAAGATGGCCCGCTCGCAGGTGGCCACGCCCAGCCATGTGATCCAGTCGGACGTGTATTCGGGCCTGGTCGGCAACGGATTCCGGCGCAGCGGCATGTTCACCTACCGACCGCATTGCGATGGCTGCCATGCCTGCGTGCCCTTGCGCGTGCCGGTGGCGACGTTCGAGCCGACGCGCAGCCAGCGCCGCGCCTGGAAGTCACACGGCCGTCTGGAAGCGCGCGTGCTTCGCCTGGGCTTCGTGCAGGAGCACTACCAGCTCTACCTGCGCTACCAGTCCGGCCGACATACCGGCGGTGGCATGGACAACGACAGCATCGACCAGTACACGCAGTTCCTGCTGCAGAGCCGCGTCAATTCGCGACTGGTCGAGTTTCGCGAACCGGTCGAATCCGGGCACCCGGGTCAGCTGGGTGTGCTGAAGATGGTGTCGATCCTCGACATCCTCAACGACGGCCTGTCGGCGGTCTACACGTTCTACGAACCCGAAGAGCACACGAGCTACGGCACCTACAACATCCTGTGGCAGATCGAGCAGGCCCGCCTGCTGAAGCTGCCGCAGCTGTATCTGGGCTACTGGATCGGGGCGAGCAACAAGATGAACTACAAGGCGCAGTTCCGTCCGAACGAACACCTCGTCGGCGGGCGCTGGGTGCCCGAACCAACACCGTCGGCTGCGCCTGCCGGGAACGCTCGCAGCGCGATCCGACGCGGCTGACGCACTCGGCATGGGTGATGACATTCACCCATGCCGGTGTGCCGACCCGCATGGCAACATACGCCTCCTTTTAATTTGACCAGAGCGATCCCCACCATGTCTTCCATTCCACCCCTGCGTTGCGTCGGCATCAATCAAGCGATCCTGGCGGACGATGGCGCTGCGGTGCTGCTCGAACTGATCATGGACAACGGCCAGACCTTCCCGCTCGAACTCGACAGCGAAGGCGTCGAACTGCTGTCCCGCGTGGTGCTGGCGGCGGCCCATGCGATGGGCACCGAACAGCCCGACCGGCCGCCCCTGGCTGAAACCGTCCCCAGCGAATCGGTCCAGATGTCGGCGAACGAAGTCATCGTGCGCGCGCACGCCGACGGCCCCGTGCTGGCACTCCGGGTGGGTTCCATCGATGTCACCCTGCGGCTGCCGAACCAGCTGCTGGCGACCGCGCTGGCGAGTGCGGTGGCGGGTGGTGGGAAGCCCTGAACTGCGGGCCACGGCACAAGCCGAGACGCTGGCCTGGGTCGATCGGGCCGTCATCGGCTTGAATCTGTGCCCGTTCGCCCGGGCCGTGCGGGTCAAGGGCCAGATCCGGTGCGTGGTCAGCGAGGCCGCCGACGTGGACGCGCTGCTGCAGACGCTGTGCGACGAGGCCCAGCGGCTGATCGACACCGACCCGGCGCAGTGTGAGACCACCCTGCTCGTGCATCCGCAGGTGCTGACCGATTTCGTCGACCACAACGACTTTCTCGACATCGCCGAAGCGGCGCTCGAGGCGCTGGGCTGCGACGGCGTTCTGCAGCTGGCCAGCTTCCACCCCGACTACCAGTTCGCCGACACCGACATGGACGACGTGACGAACGCCACCAACCGTTCTCCGTACCCGACCTTGCATCTGCTGCGCGAGGCCAGCATCGACCGTGCGGTACAGGCCTTCCCCGAAGCCGAAGCCATCTACGAAGCCAATATCGCCACGATGCAGGCGCTGGGCACCGCGGGCTGGCTGGCACTGCAGGACGCCTGCAAGCAAGATTAGGTGTAAACCCTTATTCTTGGCACGCCAGTTGCATGACCTTGCCCGTGATCGACCCCTGTGTCGATCCGGTTGAAAGGGGTGCAGCATGCGTTCGATGCTTCTGCTTCTGGCGGTGTCGGCCCTGGGAGGGCCCGGCCGAGCCGCTTACGCCGACGAGCAGGCCGATGTTCAGGCGAACCCGATCAGCATCACGCAGGTGCTGTACCGGTCCCAGCAAGCTCGCCTCGACAGTCTGCCGGCGGCCGAACAAGGCACACCGGCTTCGGAGATCGTCCAGCTCAGCTTTCAGAGATTGCTCCACACCGTTGCACTCACCGGTCGCATCGAGTTGCGAGTCACTGCGGGCGATACCGTTGCGGAAACCCTGCACGGCCATGTCATCGTCGTCAACGAAGCGGTGGCCCGTCTGCCGGAAGGAGAACGCATGTTCATCCTGGCCCACGAACTGGGGCATGTGGTCATGAGCCACTGGGCGCAGATGGGCGAACTGTTCCAGAGGTACGTCCCGGGGGCCGTCACGCAGGCGCAGACCGATGCCGTCTCGGCGTCTCTTGGTCGCGAGGCTACCGGGCTGGCTCGCCAGCACGAATTCGATGCCGACGCATTCGCGCTGCGCACCCTGCGTGCGCTCGGCCATGCCGATGCGGACGCGACGGCGGTGATGTCGCGCTTCGGTTTCCAGCGCGACACCGCGACGCATCCGGGCACGCGCCAACGACTCGCGGCGCTGTGCGCCATCGATGCCGGGAAGATCGAGACAGCCGGGCTCGACGCCCCTCCGTGACGACGTCACCGGATGGCGTCGGCGCCGGTCGCAGCGTCCCGACGTAGTCCCCCGCTGACAGCACAACGCGGCGTGCAGCGATGGCGCGCAGCAGCAGCGACGCGCATCCTCGGTTTCGAAGGGCTCATCCCTGGCCCCGATCCTGGAGATTCACATGAACAAGTCCCTTGAATACACACGCTACGCCGCCCTGTCCACCGCCTTGCTGATCGCCTTGGCCGCCACCGGCTGCGGCAACATGAGCCGCCGTGACCAGAACACCGCCGTCGGTGCAGGCGTCGGCGGCGTCGCCGGTGCGGTGCTGACAGGCGGCAGCACGGTCGGCACGGTCGGCGGCGCCGTCATCGGCGGTGTCATCGGCAACCAGGTCGACCCGAAGAAGAAGTAACTCCTGCGATGAGCGCGGCTGTTCCGGCCAGGCCGGGCAGCAGCGAGCCGACCCGCTCGCGCTGGCCGGTCGTCTGGCCGCACGGCGGTCTGTTCAAGGCACGCTCCACAAGTACCGGCTGGGGCAGCCTCAGCTTGTTACCGGTCTTACGACTCAGCGAGACGGCCCCGCACAACCGACAGGCATCATCGCCTCCAACGGCGAAATGGTCGCCTCGGATTCCAGAAACCCACATGCACAAGTTCACTGAAATATCCCGCCACGCGGCCTCATGCGCGGCGCTGCTGCTGGCACTGACCGCCTCGGGTTGCGGGCACCTCAGCCACCGCGACCAGAACACCGCGGTCGGCGCGGGCATCGGCGGTGTCGCCGGTGCGGTGCTGACAGGCGGAAGCACGGTGGGTACGGTCGGCGGAGCGGTCATCGGCGGCGTCATCGGCAGCCGCGTCACCACGAAAAAATGAGCTCGGCCACGCTCGATCCAAGCGTGGCTTGCGTCCGCCGCTAACCGGCCCCGAGCGGCTTGAACAGTTCGTCGAAATCCTGTACGGTGAGCGCTGCGGTTCCGGCCACGCCGGACAGCAACGAGTCGGCCAGACCCGCCTTGCGCGCTTGCAGTTCGAGCATCTTTTCTTCGACCGTTCCGCTGGCGACGAGCTTGTAGACGAACACCGGCTTGCCCTGCCCGATGCGGTAGGCCCGGTCGATCGCCTGCTGTTCCACAGCCGGGTTCCACCACGGGTCGTAGAGGATCACGGTGTCGGCGGCGGTCAGGTTGAGCCCGACGCCGCCGGCCTTCAGGCTGA
>JARXKP010000141.1 GCA_030271615.1 Pseudomonadota bacterium | reverse complement strand
CTGAGCGTGATGCGCATCGAGGAAGCAGCGGCACGGGTCCGCGTGCCGATCCGCTGGAAGCCGTTTCTGCTGGGGCCGATCTTTCGCGGGTTCGGCTGGAACACGTCGCCGTTCGTGCTTCAGAAGGCCAAGGGCGACTACGTCTGGAAAGACATGGAGCGCCAGTGTCGAAAGTTCGATCTGCCCTGGGTACAACCGACCGCATTTCCGCGCAGCGGGTTGCTGCCGCTGCGCGTCGCACTCGTCGGAGCCGAGCAGCCGTGGATGGGGGCCTTTTGCCGACGCGTGATGGCGCTCAATTTCGCCGAGGACCGCGAGATCGATGCGCCCGATGTGGTGGCCGAGGTGCTCGAACAGCTCGGCCTGTCGGCGCGACAGATCCTCGATGAGGCGCAGTCCGAATCCAACAAGCTGAAACTGAGGCAGCAGACCGAGGCGGCTCAGGCACGCGGAGTTTTCGGCGCACCCACGTTCTTCGTCGGCGACGAGATGTTCTGGGGCAACGACCGCCTGGACGATGCGCTGGCTTGCTGCGCGCAGGCCAACCGCTGACCTTTGCAAGCCTGCGCCGGGCAGTCCCGTCAGCAGGAAATGGAGGTCGACGATCGAGCCTCGGCCTCGATCCAGTCAGCCACGCGGCGGACCTCCTCTCGCGGTTTGTCGCTGGCGCGGATCAACCAGTACGCGTGCGTCGTGCGGGACGGGTTCTTGACCGAGTCGAGCATCACCAGCCGACCGTCGTCGAGCAGCGGCTGGATCAGCGCGAGGCGACCCAGTGCGACACCCTGACCGGCCAACGCCGCCTGGATCACCTGGTCGTACTGGTTGAAGCGCAGAACCCCTCGCGGCCGGGCCTCTGACAACCCCATCGCACCGAGCCAGTCGGCCCACTGCAGCCAGGGATGCTTCGGATCCTCGAACTCCAGCAGTGACACCTTCGACAGACTCTTGGCCGAGCCCACGGACTTCAGACCCAGGGACGGATGCGCGACCGGCGCCAGCGATTCGCCGAACAGGCGGACGGCTCCTTCAGGGGCCGACGCCGGCGTGGTGTAGCGGATCGCCAGATCGATGCCGTCCTGACGCAGATCGGCCACGCGGTTGTTGGCAGAGACCCGCAGATCCACGCCGGGGTGGAGCGTCTGGAAGCGGCTGAGCCGAGGCAGCAGCCACAGACCCGTGACGCCGATGCTCGCGCTCAGCATCACCGGCCGCGCCGCGCCAGCGGTGCGGATCTCGCCCAGCACATCCTGCAACTGCTGCACCGCGCCGTTGGCGCTGCGGAACAGGCGCTCGCCTTCGGTGGTGAAGGCGATCGAGCGGTGACCACGGACCAGCAATCGGACGCCCAGCTGCGCTTCCAGCGCGTGGATCTGCCGGCTGACCGCCGATTGCGTGAGGCACAAGTCCTGCGAGGCGAGCGTGATGCTCATGCGGCGGCCGACCGCGACGAAGCCTCGGATCAGGTCCAGAGAAGAGAGTCGAACCAGTGGAATTGACATTCCCGCAGATCATGTCACGAAGCCGTGAATTCGATTGAATGTCAGGCGTCGAGGCCTTTTAATGACTACATGGCTTCATCACCTTTGCGTTGAAAGTGCCCATCGATGGAAATCAACCGACCCACCCAATTCGACAAGGCGCAGGATTTCAGGGCGCTCCACACCGCAGGGGGCTGCTTTGTCATCCCGAATCCGTGGGACGCAGGCAGTGCACGCCTGCTGTCGATGCTCGGCTTCCCGGCCCTGGCCACCACCAGCGCGGGATTCGCCTTTTCACGCGGGAAGCCTGACGGCGCCATGCCGCTAGAAGCGCTGGTCGCCCATCTCGCGGATCTGGTGGCGGCAACACCTCTGCCGATCAGCGCCGACCTGCAGAGCGGCTTTGGCGACGCGCCGGAGGAGGTGGCGCGGACGATCCTTCTGGCGGCCCGGGCCGGCGTGGTCGGGGGATCGATCGAGGACGCCAAAGGGTGCGCTGCAGACCCTCTCCATGCCCGCGGGTTCGCCGCCGAGCGCATCCGCGCCGCATCCGAGGCGGCCCGGGCGCTGCCCTTCCCGTTCACGTTGACGGCCCGAGCCGAGAACTACAGCGTCGGTCGTCCGGATCTGGCCGACACCATCGGCCGACTCCAGGCCTACCAGGAGGCCGGGGCCGATGTTCTGTTTGCCCCGGGGCTGAGCAGCGCTGCAGACATCGCGACGCTCGTGCGCGAATTGGACCGCCCGGTGAACGTGATGATCGGGCGGGCAGGTCTCCCGCTCAGCGTCCAGGCGCTGGCGGACCTGGGCGTCCGGCGTGTCAGCGTCGGCGGGTCGCTGGCGCGCGCGGCGTTGGGTGCGTTGTTGCATGCCGCGACGGAACTGCGCGATCAGGGCACGACCACATACGCGAACTCACCCGAAGCCGCCCCCGATTTCAATGCCTTGTTCGGCTGCGACATCCGGCAAGCCCCCGCGGGCCATGCCAGGTCGTGACCGGATCGCTCGATCAACCCGTCAAAGGAGATGCCATGGATCACGTGCTGATCATTCATGCAGTCAAGGACTACGCCGCCTGGAAGAAGGTCTTCGACGATGCGGCCTCGATGCGCAGGAACGCCGGCGAACGGAGCTATGTCGTTCTGCGGGACGAGCACGACGCCAACCGGATCGTTCACTTCTCGCGGTGGGCTTCCATCGCGCAGGCCAAGGCGTTTTTCGAGTCGCCCCAGCTCGTGGAGATTCGCCGGCAGGCCGGTGTGGAGGCGCCGGAATTCAACTACCTGCACCGTCTCGAAGAAGGGGTTCTTTGACGACGTCGTACGCCATCTGGCGCTGAACTCCGCAGCGCTGCCAACCCGGTTTCACCATGAACACACCTCGAAGAATGTCGGTCGTTCAAGCCGATCAGGCGACGGCCCGAACCCGGTCGTCGAGTTACCCCGAGCCCTTTGCGTCACGGATGCAGGGACGAACCAAGCGGCCGCTCGGCGAGCTGTTCGGCCTGAAGAACTTCGGCGTCAACCTGACGACGCTGGCGCCGGGGGCTGTGTCCGCGCTGCGGCACCACCACAGCCGTCAGGACGAGTTCGTCTACATCGTCGAAGGACAGCCTTCGCTGGTGACCGACGAAGGCGACGCGCTCCTCGGGCCCGGGATGTGCGTCGGCTTTCCCGCCGGAAGCGGGGACGCGCACAGGCTCGTCAACCGCAGCGACCAACCCTGTGTCTATCTGGAGGTCGGTGATCGAACCGCGGGCGACAACGTGGTCTATCCGGACGACGACCTGACAGCGCAATCGGTCGAAGGCGGCTCGTGGCGTTTCCTTCACAAGGACGGCACGCCTTACTGAGCTCAATGCGGCGCGCCTGGACCTCGAATCCGTTCACATCGCGCGCGCCGGGATCGGGCCTGCCACCTCGGATTCGCCCGGCCGCCGCACGCGGAACCACGCTGCGTACAGCGCCGGAACGAACGCCAGCGTCAGCACCGTGGCGACGATCAGACCGCCCATGATCGAAATCGCCATCGGTCCCCAGAAGATGCTGCGGGTGAGCGGCACCATCGCGAAGATGGCCGCAGCGGCGGTCAGCACCACCGGCCGCGCCCGGCGTGCCGTCGCCTCGACCACCGCCTGCCACGGCGCGCTGCCGTGGGCGATGTCCTGGTCGATCTGGTCGACGAGGATCACCGCGTTGCGCATGATCATGCCGCCCAGCGCGATGACCCCGAGCAGCGCCACGAAGCCGAACGGCGCGCCGAAGATCAGCAGCGCAGGCACCACGCCGATGAGACCGAGCGGTGCCGTCAGGAACACCATCAGCATGCGCGCGAAGCTCTGCAACTGCATCATCAGGAACAGCAGCATCACCACGAACATCAGCGGAAACACCTTGAACAGCGCCTGGTTCGATTTGTCGCTCTCCTCGATGGCGCCGCCCTGCTCGATGCGGTAGCCCGGAGGCAGGCTGTCCCGCACGGATTGGAGGGCGGGCCAGATCTGCTGCGTCGCATACGGACCCTGCACGCCGTCGGCGAGGTCGCTGCGCACCGTCAGCACCATGTCGCGGTTGCGGCGCCACAGCACGGGCTCTTCATAGACGGTCTCCAGCGTGGCCACCTGCGACAGCGGCACCACCGCGCCGCTGCGCGAGAAGAGCGACACATCCTGCAGATGCTCGAGAGCCAGGCGTTCGTCGGGAGTGGCGCGAACGACCACGTCGAGCAGTTCCTCGCCGCGGCGGATCTGCGTCACCGGCACGCCGGAGAGGACGCCCTGCGTCATGTTCGCGATGTCGGCCGTGGTCAGACCCAGCAGGCGCGCCTTGTCCTGGTCGACCTTGACGCGCAGCGTGCGCACCTGCTCGTTCCATTCGAGCTGCGTGTCGCGCACCAGCGGGCTGGTCCGCACCAGATCCCGCACGCGATAGGCGATCTGGCGCACCTGGCCGGTGTCGGGCCCGATGACGCGGAACTGCACCGGAAAGCCCACCGGCGGCCCGAAGTCGAGGCGCTGCACCCGGCCGCGCAGATCGGGGAACATCTCGTCGGCCGCGAACAGCGTCAGCAGGCGCTCGCGCACCGCCTCGCGCTCGGGGATGCCTGCGGTCTTGACGACGAACTGCGCATAGCCGGGGTTGGGCAACTCCGGCGACAAGCTCAGGTAGAACCGCGGCGATCCCGCGCCGGTGTAGGCGGTGAAGAACTGCACCTGCGGATCGGCCTTCAGCACCTTCTCGAGTCGAGCGACCTGCGCTTCGGTGGCCTTGAACGACGATCCCTCGCGCAGCCGCAGGTCGACCAGCAGCTCGGGTCGCGATGCGGTCGGGAAGAACTGTTGCTGCACCAGCGTCATGCCCGCGCCCGCGACGACGAACAGCAGCCCGGTGGCGGCCAGCACGGCCCATCGGTGATCCACGCACCAGCCGACGGCACCGCGCAGGCGCCGGTAGACCGGCCGGTCATAGGGGTCGTGCGCGGCACCGTTTTCGGCGCCTGTGCCGCTGCGCGACATCGACTTCGGCAGCAGCACCACACCGAGGTACGGCGTGAACACCACCGCCACCAGCCACGATGCGATCAGCGATACGCCGACCACCCAGAAGATGCCGCCGGCGTAGTCGCCCGAGATCGACCTGGCAAAGCCCACCGGCATGAAGCCGGCCACGGTGACCATCGTGCCGGTCAGCATCGGAAAAGCCGTCGAGGTGAAGGCGAAGGTGGCCGCTTTCACGCGGTCCCAGCCCTGCTCCATCTTCACCACCATCATCTCGACCGCGATGATCGCGTCGTCGACCAGCAGCCCGAGCGCGATGATCAGCGCGCCGAGCGAAATGCGGTCCAGCGCCCAGCCCGCCGCGTGCATCACGATGGCCACGAGGCCGAGCACCAGCGGCACCGACGCCGCCACGACGATGCCGGTGCGCCATCCCAGCGCGACGAACGAGACCACCAGCACGATGGCCAGCGCCTCGAGGAACGAGCGCTCGAACTCCCACACCGCCGCATCGACCACGGTCGGCTGGTCCGCGTATTTCTCCAGGCGGACGCCCACCGGCAGGCGCGCCTGCAACTCGGCCTGCCGCTGATCGAGCGCCTTCCCGAGCGCGAGCAGGTTGCTGTTGCGCGACAGCGTGACGCCGATCGCCAGCACCGCTTCGCCGTTGTGCCGGACGGTGAACGACGGCGGGTCTTCGAGCCCATGGCGAACCGTCGCGACATCGGACAAGCGCAGCAGCCGGCCGCCGGCCTCGATCGTCAGTGCCTCGACGTCGGCCGCGCTGTGCAGCGCACCGCTGATGCGCACGAAGGTCCGCTCCGCGCTGCCTTCGACGGCGCCGGACGGGCTCAGCACGTTCTGCCGCTGGAGCGCTTCGATCAGGGTCAACGGTGTGAGTCCGAGCGCCGCCAGCTGCTTGCTCGCGAACTCGACCTGCACCTGTTCGGGCTGCCGACCCAGCACATCGACCTTGTTGACGCCGGGCACCGATTGCAGGGCGCGCTTCAGTTCCTCGGCGAGCGCCTTCTGCTCACCCGTATCGAGTTCGGGCGCATGCAGCGCATACAGCACCGCGTAGACATCGGTGAACTCGTCGTTGAAGAACGGGCCGCGAACGCCATCGGGGAAATCGCGCCGCGCATCGCTGATCTTCTTGCGCGCCTGGTACCAAGCGGCGTCGAGACCCCCCTTCGACGTGCCGCCCTTCATCCACAGCGTGAGGCCGCCGTAGCCCTGGCGCGAGAAGCTGCGAACGTGGTCGATGCCTTCGATTTCCTGCAGCTTCCGCTCCATGCGGTTGAGCACTTCGTCCTGCATCTGCTGAGCGGTTGCGCCCGGCCACGCCGCCACCGCGGTCATCGTCGGCACGTTGAAGACCGGATCTTCCAGGCGGTCCAGTTGCGTGAAGGAGAACGTGCCGACGACCAGTGTCGCGATGATCAGGAACAGCACCATCGGGCGATGCGTCACCGCCCATTCCGACAGGTTGAACGACTTCATGGCCGCGACCCCGAGGCTGCGGCCGGTGGCGATGAAGCGATCGCCTCGGACAGCGGCCGCGCCACGGCACGCACCTTCATCGCGGCGTCGAGTTTCTGGGCGCCGACCGAAACGATCAGGACGCCGTCGGGCAGGCCGCGCACACGCACCGTGTCGTCGGTCTGTGCCAGCACCTCGACCGGGTGCCTCTTCAACGTGCCAGCGGCCGTGTCGACGACCCACACCGACGGCGATTGGTCGGTCGACAGCAAGGCGCCGAGCGGCAGCGATGCCGAGCGGCTGGTGCCGCTGCGGGCCAGGCGAAGCTCCACCGTGCTGCCCAGGCGCAGCGCCGCCGCCGCCGGCGACGCGGTGATCGTGTAGCGCGCCCGGAAGGTGCGCGTGGCCGCGCTGGCGGTGGGTGCGAGTTCACGCAACTGCACCTCGATCGCCACGTTGCGGCCTTCGCCCGTGCGGGCGCTGGCCTGGAAGGTTCGCAGCTCCGAGGCCAGCGATTCGGGCACGTCGACCACCACGTCGAGCGCGCCGGGCCGGGCCAGTGCGAGCACCGGTTGCCCTTCGCCGACGACCTGCCCGGCCTCGAAGCGAACGCCGGTGACCAGGCCATCGAACGGTGCCACCAGCGTGGCGTAGCCGACCCGATTTCGCGCGACGTCGAGCTGGCTGCGCGCCTGTGCCACGCGGGCTGCGGCTGCATCGGTACGGGCCTGCTGGCGTTCGAGATCGGCCGCAGCCACCGAGCCGTCGGCAAGCAGGCGCCTGAATCTCGCGGCATCGCTCGAAGCCTGGTCGGCGTCCACCTGAGCCGCGCGCAATTGCTCGGCTGCGGCATTGGCGCCGAGCTGGTAATCCACCGGGTCGAGACGCGCCAGAACCTGCCCCTGGCGCACCGACTGGCCCACGTCCACCAGCCGTGCGGTGACCTTGCCTGCGGCGCGAAAGGACAGGTCGCTCTCGAAGCGCGGGCTGATCGTGCCGGTGAAGCGGCGTTCGCCTTCGCCCACGTCGTTGTGTACGGGCGTCACGTAGACCGGGGCGACCTCGGCGACCGGTTTCGGCGCGGGTGTGCAGGCGGCGAGCATCAGCATCAGTGCGAGGCTCGACCCGATCAGGAGGGTGGCGCTTGCTGTTCTCGCCGCGGGAACAGGTCGGCGCGCCGGAGTCGATCGGACCGACGCGCACGAAGGCCTCGAGTCGCCGATGGGGCAGGGCGGTACCCCGACGAAGAGGAAGGGCTGGATGTTCATGGGCGGTCGGCAGAAACGGTGGGCAGGGGCACACGCGGCGCAGCGGCCGGTGGCTGGGGATGTGCCGGGGAAAGGCCGGTGCCGTCAGGCGTGGCAGGGTCCGATTCGACCCGCCAGCCGCCGCCCATGGCCTTGAAGAGCTGCACCGCGCCCAGCGCGAGTTGCGTGCGGCTGTCGAGCGCCGCGAGTTCTGCGGCAAGCACGCCGCGCTGCGCATCGAGCAGCGGCAGCAGGTCGATCTGGCCTTCGCGATACAGCGACTCGGCATGCCGCAGGCCGATGCGCCGTTGCGCTTCGGCATCGCCCAGGGCAGCGAGTCGCTCGCGCTCTTCGGCCAGCACCACGAGGCTGCTTTCGACCTCCTGGACCGCACCGAGCACGCGCTGCTCGTAGGCCAGCACGGCGCTTCGCTCGCGTGCCGATTGACGCTCGACGGCGGCCTGCAGTCGGCCCGCGTTGAAGATCGGCATCGAGAACGCCAGCGCGACGTTGCTGTAGCGCACCGGTGACAGGTCGAACGAGTTGATGCGCAGGTCTTCGCCGCCGAACAATGCCGCCAGGAAGAACTTGGGCAGCAGGTCGGCGCGGCTTTCGCGCAGACGCGCGCTTTCGGCGCTCATCTGCCGCTCGGCGGCCTGCAGGTCGGGGCGGCGGGTCAGCAACTGCACGGGCTGCCCGGCGGCCAGCGGCGGCACGTCGGGCAGGCGGGCCGGCGCAGCGGGGTCCATTCCGATGCGCGCACCGGTGGCCGATTCGCCGAGCAGCACCGCCAGCTGATGTTCGGTGGTA
>JARXKP010000140.1 GCA_030271615.1 Pseudomonadota bacterium | reverse complement strand
GCGGCGGTCGAGGCCGACCCGATCGCGCTCAACTCGCAGCTGGGTCACTACACCAATTTCGTCAACCTGCTCGACCTGTCGGCGGTCGCCGTACCGGTCGGCTTCGCAGCCGACGGGCCCGCGCGCGGCCTGCCGCACGGCGTGACGCTGATCGGCCGCAGCGGCCACGACCTACCGCTGCTGACGCTGGCGGCGCGGCTGCATTCGTGCACGGTCGCAACGGTCGGCGCGACCGTGCACGCGCCTCACGTGAAGGCCGGCCTGCCGGACACCACGCCCTTTCCTTCGGGGCTGGTGCAGGTCGCGGTCTGCGGCGCGCATCTGAGCGGGCTCCCGCTGAACGGGCAATTGACGCAGCGCGGCGCGACCCTGGTGCGCACGGTGCGCAGTGCGCCGGTCTACCGGCTGCATGCACTGCCCGGCGGTCCGCCGTTTCGCCCGGGGATGGTGCGCGCGGATGGCGAACACCCCAGCCGCGGCGGTGCGATCGAACTGGAGGTATGGGAGATGCCGGCGAGCCAGTTCGGCTCGTTCGTCGCCGGCATTCCGGCGCCGCTCGGCATCGGCACCGTGCTGCTCGAAGACGGCACTTCGGTGCAGGGCTTCGTCTGCGAAAGCCATGCCGTTCGGAGCGCACAGGACATCACCGCACTCGGCGGCTGGCGGGCGCACCTGGCCACTCTGGCTTGACTTGCAAGCGATGCATCTTGGTGCGTCGCACACCGCCGGTGGCTGGCATGTGGATTGCATTGTCCTGAGTGCAGGTGGAGCGAGTTCGTATGTTCAGCGCATGCACTCCTCACACTCAGGGTCACTAGGGTTCCGATCGGCAGCAATGTCGGTGCTGGTCCGAGAGTGGTCCGGCTTCGGCGGTCACCAGCCATCGAGGCTCCACGGAGGGACAAAAGCCCGGGAGAGCGACGCATCGAAACGTCTTCTCCTGCGCCCGTTTCTTTCACCTGGAGCCCTCGACATGCATTCATTTCGCCCTCTCAGCTCTTCCGCTCTGCCTTCCTCGGCGATCTGGCTTCGCCTCGGCACGTCACTGACGAAGCCTCTGGCCGGCCTAGCCCTCGCCGCGTTCGCGGTCGCAGGACAGGCGGCCGATGTGACACCGATGAAGATCGGCACCGTGGTCTGGATCGGGTACGGCCCGTTCTACGTGGCCGAGAAGCTCGACCTCTTCAAGAAGCACCACCTGAAGGTCAGCCTGCAGATCTTCACCGACCCGGCCCTGATCCCGTCGGCCATTGCCAGCGGTGCGGTCGACGGCGGCATGCTGACCTACGACCAGGTGGTCGGACAGGTGGCGGCCGGCCGGCCCCAGAAGGTCGTGATGCCGATCGATTATTCGAATGGCGGCGACGCGATCGTGGCCGACAAGAGCATCGCCAAGGTGACCGACTTCAAGGGCAAGAAGATCGGCTTCAACCCGCTGTCGCCGTCCGACTTCCTGTTGTCGTACGCGCTCAAGGTCAACGGCCTGACCGACAAGGACATCACGGCGGTCAACATGACGCCTGAAGCGGTGCCGGCGGCGATGGCCTCGGGCCAGCTGTCGATCGGGGTCACCTACGAGCCGAGCCTGTCGCAGATCGTCAGCCAGGGCGGCGGCAAGAAATTCAAGGTGGTGTTCTCGTCGAAGGACGCCCCGGGTCTGATCGCCGACGTGCTGGTCTTCGACGACAAGGTCATCAAGGCCAAGCCGACCGAAATCGCCGGCGTCATCCAGGGATACCTCGATGGTCTGGCCTACATCAAGGCCAAGCCCGACGACGCCGCCAAGATCATCGGCAAGGCCATGGGCGTGTCGGCCAAGGAGGTCAAGGAGCAATGGTCCGGGGTCTACAACATCCCGCTCGCGGAGATGCCGAAGGCGTTCACCAAGGCCACGGAGACCACCTCGTACTACGCCAGCGGCGACATCATTTCGCAGTTGTTGAAGGCCAAGGGGCAGATCACCACCGTCCCTGCCACTGAAGCGACCTTCGATGCGCAGTTTGTCAGCGCGCTGGTGAAGAAGTGATGTTCCGCACCCCGGACGGCGCCGCGCCGAACATCGCGGCGCTGGCCTTCACCCTCGTCGGCTACCCGGTCGGCATCGCGATGCTGACCGCGGCCTCCTGGGTGCTGAACACGATCGGCTTCACGCTGGTGACGCTGACGCTGGTCTGGTCGGCCTACTACATCCACGAGTTCGCCCACCAGGCCATCTTCCGCATCGCCACACTCAACGAACGCTGGGGCACGCTGATGAGCTGGCTCAACGGCAGCTGCTACGCCCGCTTCGCCGACCTGCGGCGCAAGCACATGCGACATCACGTCGAGCGGGCCGATGTGATCACCTTCGACGCGCGCGGCTTTCTGCTGGCTGCGCCGGCGTGGCTGCGCCGCGGCGTGCTGGCGCTCGAGTGGGCGTACTTCCCGGCGGTCGAATTCCTGATGCGCGGCTTCGTCGTCGCGCTGCCGTTCCAGGCCGGTGGTTCGAAGGCGACACGCGTGCGGATCATCGGCATCGCGGTGCTGCGCGTCGGCGCGTTCGCAGCCCTCGGCTGGTATTCGCCGAAGGCGCTGGGGCTCTACTTCATCGCGTACCTCGCGTTCATCACGGTGCTGCGCTTTGCCGATTGCTTCCAGCACACCTATGACGCGTATCCGATCCGGGGCGACGCGCCGATCCCGAACGACAAGGTGCGCGACCGCGCCTACGAACAGGCCAACACCTTCAGCAACGTCGTCGGGCTCGACAGCTTCTGGCTGAACCTGCTGTGGCTCAACTTCGGGTATCACAACGCGCACCACGAACGTCCCACCGTGCCCTGGCATCGGCTGCCGGCCTATCACCGCGAGATCTACGGCGACGACTACCGGCAGGTGGTGCCGGTCAGTCAGCTGCTGAAGGCATTTCACCAGCACCGCGTCACACGGGTTCTGTCGAGCGACTACGGCGAGGTCCGCGGGCCCGAGGTGCCCGGTCGCGCCGATGGCTTCATCGGTGCGGTGGGCGTGTCGTTCCTGACGGCGGTCTGATTTGTCTGCCGACGCCTTTGTGCGAGCGGGCCCGAGGACCGCGCCGTGCCATGGCCTGCAAGGCCTCGTGGTGGTGCTGACCGGCGCGGCGGGTGGCATCGGTCGAGCGCTGGCCTCGGCCTTCGCCGGACAAGGCGTGCGGCTGATCATCACCGACCGAGACACGACCGCCCTGCACCGCCTCGCCGAAGAACTGGGGGCACAGGGCGAGGTGACGCCGATCGCGGCCGATCTGAGCGCACAGGGCGACCTGCAGGCCTTCTCGGCGAACCTGCAGGCCCGCCACGGCCACGTCGACGTGCTGGTCAACAACGCCGGCACCGAGTACCCGACGCCGATCGCAGACTCGGCCGCGGACGCCTCGGCACGCTGGTCGGCACTGCTCGACAACAACGTGGGCAGCATGATGCGGCTGACCCGTGCGCTGCTGCCGCTGATGCCGCACGGTGCCAGCGTGATCAACCAGTCGTCGATCTGGGGACTGACCGGGGTGGCCGACTTCTCGGCCTACGTGGCCAGCAAGCACGCGGTGATCGGGCTGACGCGATCGCTGGCCTGGGAGCTGGCGCCGCGTGGCATCCGGGTCAACGCCGTGTGCCCGGGCTGGATACGCACCGCCGCGGCCATGCGCTCGGTGAGCAGCATGGCGGCGGTTCAAGGCCGCAGCGAGGCCGAGGTCGAGCGCGAGATCCTCGCTCGGCAAGCCCTGCCGACGATGCTCGCACCCGATGACATCGCCGGCGTGTTCCTGTTCCTGGCCAGCGACGCGGCACGATCGCTGACCGGCCAGGCGATCAGTGCGAGCCACGGCGAGGTGATGAATTGAGCCCTTCTCCGGCAACCCATCCCCAGGCGCTGCAGTTGTCGCTGGTCGGCCGCGTGGTGCTGGTGTCCGGCGCCGCGAGCGGCATCGGCCGGGCGATCGCGCTGGCCTGCGGGCACGCTGGCGCGTCGGTGGCCGTCAACCACCTCGGCCGGGCAGCCGAAGCGCATGCGGTGGCCGCACAACTCGACGCCGACGGCGCTCGCTCGTTCGTCGTCGAAGCCGACGTGCGACGAGCGGACGAGGTGGCCTCGATGGTCGGGGCGGTCGAGCGCTCGCTCGGACCGATCGACTCGCTCGTCAACAACGCCGGCGTGATCCAGGACAAGCCCTTCCTCGACACCACCGAAGCCGATTGGGATCACGTGCTCGACACCGACCTGAAGTCGGTGTTCCTGATGTGCAAGGCGGTGCTGCCCGGCATGGTGGCGCGCGGTTCGGGCGTGATCGTCAACATCGCCTCCGACCTGGGCATCCTGGGTCGCGCGCAGTTCGCGCCGTATTGCACCGCGAAGGCCGGCGTGATCGGCCTGACCCGCTCGCTGGCGCGCGAATTCGCACCGGCCATCCGCGTCAACGCCATCGCGCCGGGGCCGGTAGCCACCGCGATGCTGTCTGCCGAACACATGAGCCCCGAATGGATCGAGAAGGAGCTCGACATCCCGCAGCACCGCTTCGCCGACCCGGCGGAAATCGCCGCCACCGCGCTGTTCCTGTTGTCCGACTTGTCGCGCTTCTATTGCGGTCAGGTGCTGGGCCCGAACGGCGGCTCGGTGATGCCGTGACCGGCACACGCGCATGACGACCCGCCCGCTCCGCGTCGACAGCGTCGGTCCGTCCCGTGATGCGCGGGAATGGCTGCCGGTCGCGGTGCTGCTGTTCTCGGCCTCGATGTGGGGGCTGGCATGGTGGCCCTTGAAGGCCTTCGCGGCCGAAGGACTGTCCGGCCCGCTGCTGGCGCTGCTGACCTACGGCGCCGTCGGGACGGCCGGCCTGCCCTGGCTGTGGCGCGAACGCGCCGGCTGGCGCCCCGAGACGCGCTGGCTGCTGCTGATCGCGATCCTCGGTGGCTGGGGCAACGCGGCCTTCGTCAGCGCGATGGTGCTGGGCGATGTCGTGCGGGTGATGCTGCTGTTCTATCTGGCACCGGTGTGGTCGGTGCTCGGCGGGCGGGTGTTCCTGGGCGAAGCCGTGTCGCGGCGTCGGGGTGCGGCGGTGGTGCTGGCATTGGCGGGCGCATTCCTGGTCGTCGGCGGGTTCAAGGCCTTCGATTCGCCGCTGAGCGCCGCCGACCTGCTCGCGCTCAGCGCCGGGATGGGTTTCGCCGGCAACAACGTCGTGTCGCGCGCCGCGCAGGCGATCTCGACCGTCTCGAAGACCGTGTCGCTGTGCATCGGCTGCGGGGTGATCGCGCTGCTGATGCTGGTCGTTGCGGGCCCGCCGAGCGCCGCCTGGCCGGCGCCGACCCTGCCGCTCGGCGTGGCGCTGGTCGCCTACTCGTTCGGCGGCCTGCTGCTGGTGACCGCCACCTGGCAGTGGAGCGTGACGCGCCTCGAGGCGGGCCGGTCCGGGGTGATCGCGATCGCCGAATTGGGGGTCGCACTGGTCACCGCCAGCCTGATCGGCGGCGAGCGACTGACCCCGCACGAATGGCTGGGCGGCGCACTGATCATGGCCGCCGCGCTGCTCGAAGCGACCGACACTGCCACCCCTTCACCGTCACATCGAACCGAGGAATCAGCATGAGCACCATCTGGATGAACCAGTTGTCGTGGGTCGACTACGAAGCACGGATGCAGCGGGACCCGCCCGCGGTGCTGCTGCCGGTCGGCGCACTGGAGCAGCACGGTCCGCACCTGCCGCTTGGCACCGACGGCCTGCTGTCGGCGGCGGTCGCGGCCGACGCAGCCGCGCGCATCGGAGCGCTGGTGGCCCCGACGCTGTCGTACGGCTACAAGTCGCAACCCAAGTGCGGCGGCGGACAGCATTTCTGCGGCACCACCAGCGTCGATGCGGCCACGCTGATCGGCTCGGTGCGTGACGCGGTGCGCGAGTTCGCGCGCCACGGCGCGACCCGACTCGTCATCGTCAACGGCCACTACGAGAACCAGTGGTTCCTGACCGAAGGCATCGACCTCGGACTGCGCGACCTGGGCCCGTCGGCCAAGTTGCAGGTGATGCGGCTCGAGTACTGGGATTTCCTCACCGAATCCACGCTCGCGAGCGTTTTCCCCGACGGCTTTCCGGGCTATGCGCTGGAGCATGCGGCGGTCATCGAGACCTCGCTGATGCTGCATTACCACCCGAGCCTGGTGCGGGTCGACCTGATCCCGGATGAGCCACCGGCCGACTTCCCGCCCTACGACGTCTACCCGACGCGCAAGCACTGGGTGCCGCTGTCGGGGGTGCTGTCGTCGGCACGCGGATCGACGGTCGAGAAAGGCGCCGCGATGGCGGCCGAGCTGTCGGTGCGCATCGCCGCCGCCATCACGCATGAGTTCGGCTGACACGCCCGCCGTGCGGTTCGATGCTGAACGCACGGCGCTGCTGGTGATCGACATGCAGCGCGACTTCCTCGACCCACGCGGCTACGCAACGCAAGCGGGCGTCGACGTGTCGCGGCTGCGCGCCACGCTGGGCCCGGTATGCGCGCTGGTCGCGGCCGCGCGCGAAGCCGGGATGCACATCGTCTACACCCGCGAGGGGCACCGACCCGACCTGTCCGACTGCCCGCCGGCCAAGCTCGAGCGCAGTCGACACGCCTGTGCCGAGATCGGTTCGAGCGGCCCGCTCGGTCGGCTGCTGGTGCGCGGCGAGCCGGGCCACGGACTGGTCGACGAGCTGCAGCCACGCGGCGATGAACCGATCGTCGACAAGCCCGGCTACAGCGCCTTCCATCAGACCGAGCTCGACCAGATCCTGCGCGGCTGGCGCATCGACACCGTGATCCTCTGCGGCGTCACCACCGAGGTCTGCGTGCACACCACGCTGCGCGCCGCCACCGACCACGGCCTGCACTGCGTCACCGTCGGCGACGCCTGCGCGGCCTCCGATCCGGCGTTGCAGCAGCCCGCGCTGGACATGATCGCGGTCGAAGGCGGCATCTTCGGCACGGTGACCGACAGCGAATCGCTGATCGCACAGCTGCGCCACAGCGCAAACAAGGGGCTCGGATGACTCAAGTGCGCAAGCTCTGGCCGCTGCTGACCGCGACGCATCGCTACGACAAGTCGATCTCGACCTGGCAGCGCGGGCGCGGCCAGCAGATCGAGGCGCCGATCCTCGCGTACCTGATCGAGACCGCGAACGGCCGCATCCTGTACGACGTGGGCTGCGACCACGCGAAGATCGCCGACCCCGTGGCCCGTGATCGTCACTACAACCCGGCCACCTTCGAGTTCGGCGCGCCGGACATGCGCGACGAGCAGCGCATCCCGCACCATCTGGCGCGGCTCGGGCTGACACCGGCCGATGTCGACGTGATCTTCATCGGGCACCTGCATTTCGATCACGCCGGCGGATTGCGCGACCTGCGCCGCTGCGGCTGCGGCGCCGAGATCCATGTGCAGCGTGACGAGATGGAGGTCGGCATCAGCGGCGCCGACCCGGCGGTTTTCGCCGATGACCTGATCGATGACGCGGGCGCGCCGCTGCAATTCAGGCTGCAAACGGGCGAGTACACGCTGGTGCCCGGCGTGCAGGCCATCGCAACGCCCGGTCACACGATCGGGCACATGTCGATGTGGATCGAGATGCCGAAAGGCCCGCCGATCCTGCTGGCCGGCGACGCGGCCGACCTGCAGGAGAACATCGACGACGAGATCGCACCCGGCACGCTGTGGCAGGGCCGCGAGGCGCAGGCCCTCGACAGCATCCGCAAGCTGAAGGCGCTGGCCGCCGACACCGGTGCGTGGCTGTGGCCGAACCACGATTTCGCGTTCTATCGATCGCTGCCTGCGTTTCCGCAGTTCATCGAATGACCCCTGCCGACGACTTCTCCGACGTGCCCGAGCGCTACCGCGGCGTGTGGCGCCGCACCCTGCTCGAGACACCCGATGTTCGCGACACCACTACCTGGGTGCACTGGCTGCAGACAGCCCGCTGGCACGCCGACCTGCGCGTGCCGGCGGCAGCCGAAGTCGATCGATGCGCGATCGCTCTGGACGGGATGACCCCGTCGCAGCACCTCGCACTCGCGCATCAGCACGGCTTCTTCGGCCGCACCGAGGTCCAGCCGCGTGCGCGCGGCGATGTGTGCACCTGGCACCGTCGGCTCGACGTGCAACCGCCGGGGCTCACGCCCGATGTCGGCTGGATGGAATTCAGCAGCGACGACCGCGTCATCGAGACCGGGGTGCACGGGGCCTATCGCGAAGTGTGGGAGCGCGTGCCGGGATCGATCGGGCGCTGCGCCGTGCTGGCGAACACGCCAGCACCGTCGACCGACGACGCCGCAGCCATTGCTCGCCCCGTCACCTTCCTGTTGCTCTGCGGCACATGGCTGATGCGTGTGCGAGCGCGCGGGATCGGCTGGCCCGCCGACACCGCGCCTGGCGACACGCTGGCGACACTGCTGTCCCGACACCCCGACGCGTCCCGATCGCTGCTCGACTTCGAGATCTAGTGGGGCCCGTGGAACGCAGGCCGGTGGTCGATCGAGCGCTCGACCCTGCCGGAACTGGAAGGCCGCACGG
>JARXKP010000139.1 GCA_030271615.1 Pseudomonadota bacterium | reverse complement strand
ACCCCGTGGTACGACTACGGCGTGCCGTTCTGGGCCAAGCCGCCGTTGTCGACCTGGATGACCGCGATCAGTTTCAAGTTGCTGGGCGTGAACGAGTTTGCAGCACGTCTGCCGTATTTTCTGGCCGCCATTTTTATCGCGTGGCTCGTGTGGGACTGGATGCGCCAGCGCAGCGCGCGCGGAGCGCTGCTGGCCACGACACTGCTGTCAGGCTCGGCCCTGTATTTCGTGGCCGCCGGTGCGGTGATGACCGACATGGCGCTTCTGGTCGGCACCATGCTGGCGATGCGTGGCTTCTGGCTCGGCCTGTATGGCGATGAGCCGCAGCGAAGGCGAGAACGGTGGCTGCTGTTCGTCGGCCTCGCGATCGGACTATTGGCCAAGGGGCCCATCGCCGTGGTTCTCGCCGCGCTGCCTGTGGCGCTGTGGGCAGCGACAACCGGCAACATCGGTTCGGCTTGGCGAGCGCTGCCATGGCTGCGAGGTGGCGTGCTGATGTTTGCACTCGCCGCTCCCTGGTACCTGCTTGCCGAGCAGCGCACGCCGGGTTTTCTGAACTACTTCCTCATCGGCGAGCATTGGTACCGCTTCACGGTGCCAGGCTGGTCGGGTGATCGCTACGGCGTCGCACATGCGGTGCCTCGCGGCACGATTTGGTTGTATGCGCTGGGCGCGTGTGCGCCCTGGACTTTTCTGCTGCCGTTCGCGGCGATCGGCCGCCGCAGCGTCGAGACACCGGCGTCGCCGCCCGAGGAGCGGGCCCGGGGCCGATATTTGCTGTGTTGGGGCTTGGCCCCTTGCGTGTTCTTCACAGCCTCCGGCAACATCATCTGGACCTATGCACTCCCAGGTCTGCCGGCGCTGGCGATGCTGGCGGCCGGTTGGCTGGACCGCGACCCTCGTCGCCGGAGGGTCGACACGTTTGTTGCTGCGGGCATCCTCTTTTTGTCGTTAAGTTTCGGCGGCATGCTGATCACCGAGCAACTCACGGGCGCCTTCAAATCGGCGAAGGCTGTAGTCGCTGCGTACGAAACGCGCAAGAGCGGCAACGCTGCGCTGCTGTTCGTCGGAGGTCATCGTTACTCGCCGGCCTTTTACAGTCGAGGCAAAGCGGAGCAACTAGTCGACGTGCCTGCACTGGCCGAGCGCCTGCGCCGAGAAGGCGCGGTCGGCGGCGGCAGCAGCGAAGTCTTCATCGCGTTGCGGGACCGGCAGGATCGCCAACTGCCGAGTGAATTTCGAGAACGCGTGAAATTTCAAGGACGCTTCGGGAACTACGAGTTGTTTTCGATGCGGCATTGAAAGGATCGCAGCTTGGAAACGTTCCGCAATCTGAACCGCAGCCAGTGGCTCTCGATCATCATCGTGGCCCTGTTGACCGGCACCTTCGTGGTCTTTGACGGCCTGCGGGCCCTCGGCCCCGTTGCAGGCGTCGAACCGCTGCGACTAGTCAACATCGGCTTCACACTGACCATGGCGATTTCAGGGCCGCTGATGTGGGCGCGCAGAAGCCCGCGGTTTCGGCGCTGGTCATGGTTGCAGCACTCTGCCCTTGAATGGACTCATCGCCTTGTAGGCCTGTCCTATCTGCCGCTGATCCTCCTGTGGGACTTCTATTACGAGACGGGGGACGAGGGTGGCGCCGAGATGGCGGTGCTGGAAGCGATCAACAAGCCCGTGCTGATCGCGCTGCTGATCTCGGCCGCGCTGCTGTTTCTGAAGCGACCGCGATTGCTGATGCGTCACTACTCGGCCCTGAAGTATTTCCACATCGTCGCTGCGTCGGTGTACGTGGTGAAGTTCTTTGTCGAGCCGTTGCTCGGGGGCAAGTTGGGGTAGCGCGGCGCACGTGAAACCGCGGAGGTGTCTGGCGAGGAATTTTGACCTGGTACCCGTGGCTCTCGCTCGCCCAAGGCGGTCACAGGCCGCTGACGTGGGCGCGCAGAAGCCAGGGGCTTCGGTACCAGCCGTGGCGGTAGCACTCTGCCTTTGGATTGGTCGCCGCCGCTGGCGACGCCTGCGAGATCGAGCCCCTCAGCGCACCGATGACATTGGCGAAGCGGTTGTGATACATGTCGGCCTGAATCTCCTTCATTGCGCTGCTCCGTCTGCGGAAAAGCCAACACTTGCGCGCCGCTCCTTGCGCAGGTCGGACCGCTCGAGATGAGGGGGCTCAGCACCAGGGTCAGTGCAGTCGAGTCAACAGGCCACCGACCACGTCTGTAGCGAGCGCGCGCTGCGTCCCGGCGTCTGTAACCGACGTCAGCAGCATCGGGATCAGGCCAAGGACCCACCGAGGCCGTCATGAACACCGGCCGCAATCGCATCGCGGCACCCGGGCGCACAGCCCCCGGAACCGACAGCCATAGTGACGCAAGTCGTTCATGAATGACACCATCGCGATGCCGTTCAGCATGGCCACGTCGCGCTGCGACAAAACCGATGCCAGACGGCGCCGATAGGCCCTTGAATAACAGCCCGGTGATCGCGAACGGCACGTTGACGACGAGGAGCGGCGCATGCCCTGCTCGACGAGCATATCGGGCACGCCAGTAGAAAATTTGCGAGTTGCACAAACTGAGGACTGGAACTTCTTGCACTGCCTGCTCAGTGCGGTGCGCCACATGGCGCGGCACGATGCGGCCCCTGAATACGTCGTAGCGGCGGCAGATCACGTCGACCAGATACTTGGCCGGCGGCACACAGGCGGCGCGCATTGAGGGCGTCCCAGTGCGGTTCGCATTGGCGCGGCGTCGAATGGTCGCCAAATGGGATTCCCTTTCGACTGGAAACCGGACGAGGGCAAGACCACGGTAGCGGAGCCATGGACACGCAGCGCTTCTCAATCAAGGGACGGATCCTCAGCGTCGATGACCCGCTGCTGCAGGATGCGCTGGCGCAAGTCCACGACACTCCCGAACGACCTCGATGTCTATGCGTCGCGGGCGGAATCGAGATGTATGTCTCCCGCCTTCGGCAGTTCGTCGTCAAGCGCATGCCGGAGACCGGCCATCGACACCACCCCGGCTGCCCGGCGTACGAGCCGGACCCGGCGCTGTCAGGCTTGGGTGAACTGGTCGGCGACGCGGTTCGCGAGTCCGACGTCGGTGCCATCGAGTTGTCCGTGGACTTCCCTTGGACGCGATCGCCAGGCCACGGTGGGTCGCGCTCGGGTGTCGACATGCCCGGCGATGTGGAGGTGGCACGCCATCGCCTCAGTTTGCACGGCCTGGTGCACTTTCTGTTCCAGCGTGCGGGGTTCAACCGGTGGACGCCTGCGATGGAGGGCAAGCGCAATCAGGGCGTGCTCCACAAGTACCTGACCGCTGCCGCGCACGAGGTGATTGCGAAGGGCATTCCACTGCCGGAACGGCTGTACGTGCCGGAGCCGTTCAACGAGGGCACCCACGCGGCGGTGGCGCAGCGGCGCCGCGTGAAGCTTGACATCCTGCGACCCGTCGACGGCCGCAGTCCGCTGGCCATCGTGCTCGGAGAGTTCAAGGCTGTCGAATCCACGTCCTCGGGCCACCGAGTCTGGATTCGCCACATGCCCGATGCGCCTCTGCTGGTGGACAGCAAGACATGGAAGCGGATCGAGAAGGTGTTCGCTCCATTGTTCGAGGCGCGAGACGCAGACACGGGGTGCCGGGTGCACCTCGTGATGGCCGCGCTGATTCGTGCGCGCCGGGAGCACACCTACGAGATCGACGCTGCCAGCCTGGTGCTGACCAGCGAGCACTGGATTCCGCTGGAGGGCGTGCACGAACTGCAGCTGGTGCAGTCGCTGATCGAGCAACAGCGTCGCTTCGTCAAGCCTTTGCGCTATGACGCTCAGGGTGCAGCCCGGTTTCCGAACGCGCTGCTGCTGGACGTGGGGGCTGCGCCGGTGCCATTGCATGTCTTCAGCCCCTTCATGACCGCCAGGGACCGCGAGATCAAGGAAGCCGCCCTGCGTGCTTGCGATCACGGCTGGGTCTGGCCGGCGGACGCGTCCGTCATGCCGGCGCTGCCCCCTGCAAGCCTGTAGTTCGAGCCCATGACGCGAGCCCTTGACGCGGTCCCTTCGCGCGAGAGCATGTTTTGTCGAGATGTCTCGACACGCATGAAGGAGCGCAATCATGGCAAACGCCATCGTGACCATCCACGGCGGGCCGATGGCCCCCGCCACGTTGCTGGGCCAGTCGACGGCTCGCATCCCCACGGCCGGCAAGATCAGGGCAGGCATCAAGGTGCTGTCGCGCGCCGCAGCCGAACAACCGCGCGCCCGCGAAATCTACGAGCAGGGCGTGGCCGCCGGCGAGTCGTTCGACCAGATCGAGAAGTCACTGGCCGAAGCATTGCCCAAGCTCAAGACGCCGCTGATCCCGCGCAACGTGGCCTGGTTCACGGTGCGAGGTCAGGACTTCGCGAACCCAGCACTCGCTGGGCAACTGCTGGACGCACACGGCGATGATCGGGGCGAGGGCCGTCGGCTGTATCGCTTCCCGGTGGTCTTCCCCTCGGACCACTGGCAGACCGTGATGCCGCACGAACTGGCCGCCTGGGGTGCCAACGAGAAGCGCTTCTGGTCGGAGTACTCGGCCGATGGCCGCGTGCGGCATTGCCACTGCCATGCGCCGGTGCCGCTGGTCGACAACGGCAAGCGCGCCATCCGGTTGTTCGGCGGCCGCAAGACGATGCTGCGGCAGGAGAACGCTGGCGTGTGCGAGCCGGAAACCTGCCACGAGTACCAGACGAAGCAGTGCAATCTGAGCGGTCGCTTCCTGTTCTTCGTGCCCGGCATCCGCTCGATCAGCGCCTTCGAGTTGCACACCAACAGCTTCTACGCGATGAATGCCGCGATCCAGAAGTTCGAGACCATCGGCTTCCTGCGCGGCGGACGAATCTCCGGCTTCCTCGACCGACAGCGCACGACGTTCTACCTGAGCAAGCGGCTGATGGAGGTCAGCCACATTGACGAACAGGGCCGTGCAGTGCGCGTGCCGCAATGGATCATCGAACTGGAAGCGCCGGTCGATGTGTCGGCGCTGCTGCGCGGCCCGGAGGACGACGATGCGGCTATCGTGCAGGGCGAGTTCGCGAGCCAGGTGCTCGAAAGCGTCAAGCCAGCAGTTGACGGCTCAGGCGTCGCCGACCGCGTGGCGGACTCCGAGCCGGTGTCAACCGGGGAGGGCGGAGAGCCGACGCTCGACAAGGTGATCGCTCGCGCTGGCGCCATCGGCCTGAGCGCGGAGGTTTACCTGGCCTACACCGACCGTCGATGGGGCAGCGGCTGGAAGCTCAATCGGCAGGGCCGCCGCCGGGCCTGGGACGAACTGGAGCGATATCGAAACGACCCGCAGGGCTACGTCGACAAGGTCGAGAGCGAATTGAAGGTGGCATCGTGACGCCCCGCACCTCGATCCGCATCGCACACTTCTCCGACCTGCACTACGGTCCGAAGAATCTGGCCGAAGCCGACCGCTGCTTCGGCGACGCCATCGACCAGGCGATCGACTTAAACGCGCAAGTGGCGGTCATTTCGGGCGACGCCACCGATCACGCGATGGACCTGCACGCACCGGCCGCCGCCGCGCTGGCCGCGCAGGTTCGGCGGCTGGCCGATCACTGCCCGGTGCTGATGCTGCAAGGCACGTACTCGCACGAACCACCGGGAACGCTGGCGATCTTCCGGCTGCTCGGCGGGCGCTATGCCGTGCATGTGGCGGATCGCATCCAGCAGGTGGGCTTGACGGCCGATCGCAGCTGGACCGCTTCCGAGGGCTGGCGCTTCGATCAAGTGCCAGCGGGCTTGCTGGCCTTGTTCACCTGCGTGCCCACCGTGAACAGGGCGGTCGTCGCGGCAGCGGTCGGCGCCAGCGCGGCGGCGCAGGCCGTGGGCGAGCAACTGGCCGACCTGCTGCAGGGGTTCGCACCGATCCATCGCACCGCCCGCGCACTCGGCATGCCGACCATCGGCGTGTCGCACGGGACCGTCTTCGGTTGTGTGTCCGAGCATGGCGTGCCGATGGCGGGTTTCGACCACGAGTTCAGCACCGGCAGCCTGTTCGCCGCAGAGGCGCAGGCATTCCTGCTGGGTCACATCCACCGGCACCAGTCATGGCAATGCGACGGTGCGGCGGGCCGGCAGTGCATCGCCTACCCCGGCTCCATCGGGCGTTTCCACTACGGGGAAGAAGGCGACAAGGGCTTCCTGCTCTGGCAGGTCGATGCGCATGGGGCGCAATGTTCGTTGCACCCGACGCCCGCGCGTCGCACGGTGGACATCACATTCGAGGGCAGACCGGCGCTCGATGCACTGCAGACCGTTGTCGCGCAGCAGGACATCGCGGGCGCCTTTATCCGGGTTCGCTGGACGATTGCCGAAGAGGACCGGCATGAGGTCGACCGCGCGGCGATCATGAAGGTGCTCGTCGGCGCCATCGAGGTCACGCTCGAAGGCCGCATCGTGCCGGTCGTGCGCACCCGTGCGGCCGGCATCGCGCAGGCCCACAGCCTAGTCGAGAAGGTGAGGGCATGGGCGGAGGTCACCGCGTGCCAGCCAGCCCCCTTGCTGGCCTGCCTGGAGGCCTTGTCGACCTGCTCCGTCGAGTCCATCGCCGCCAGCGTGATGGGCCGACGGGACGTAGGCCCACCGTCAGCATCGGGCTCATCCTCTGCCGGTCCGGCCGGCATGTCGAACGAGCCGATGTTGTTGACCTGAACCTCTCGATCCGGAACCGTGACCTTGCAAGGCCGATTCGGCGCGAGAGACTGGTCCTGACGCAGCACCTGGAGATCACCGATGCAAGTTCTTTCATTGACCCTCAAGGGGTTCCGCGGCATCCGCGACGGATTGCGTCGCGACACACTGACGCTGGACTTCGAGGCACTCGCGGACGATGCCGCGCTGGTCGCCATCGTCGGCCGCAACGGCCGCGGCAAGACCACCCTGATGGACAACATGCACCCGTACCTGACGATGCCTTCGCGCGCCATGGCCGCTGGTCCGGGCGGCTTCGCGTACTACGATCATGTGTGTCTACCCGAGAGCGAGAAAGACCTGATCTGGGTGCACGACGGCGTTCGCTACCGGTCGCAAGTGGTGATTCGGGCGGGAACACGTCGCCGCACGGAAGCCTTCCTCTTCGAGCGGTCGGGCGGGGCCTGGCGCCCGCTGCATTTGCCCGACGGCACCGTCTCGGACGGCAAGGTGGACACCTACACCCGTTGTGTCGAAGCCGTGTGCGGCAGTGCGGACACTTTTTTCACATCGGTGTTCTCGGCGCAGGGCAAGCGGCAACTAAGCCACTACCGCAACGCAGAGATCAAGACCCTGTTGGCGGACCTGCTGGGTCAGGACGAAATTCGGGCACTGGGCCAGAAAGCCGGCGAAGTCGCACGCACCTTGAAGACCGGGTTGGCGAGTGTTCGCCAGGAATTGGCCGGGCTCGACGACGAAAGCCGGCGCATCGGCGACGAACAACGCCGTGTGGAGGGCGCGGGGACACGCATCGCTCAGGCACTGGTCGCGCGCGCCGCTGCCGATGCGGCACGGGACACCGCGCGCACGTTCCAGGCGCGGCTGGTGGCTGAACGTGAACAGACGTTGGCGACGCAGGCCCAATGCAGGCGACTGGTGCAGGAACGGCAGGCGGCCATCGAGGCTGACGCGCAAGGCATGGCCGCGCTGGACACGCAGGATCGGCAGGAGCAGGAGCGAATGACGGGCCTGGGACAGCGGATCGCCGAGCGCGTCTCCCAGGGGCGCAAGCGGCGCGACACGTTGGAGAGGCGTCGCCAGGAGCACCTGCGGGTGCTGGTCGCTGCTCCCGCCGTCCTGCGGGCCGCAAGGGTCCTGCCGAGGTCTCAACGTGTGCTGTCGGCCCGGACCGACAGGGTCGGTCATTGGCGCCAGCAGGTGAAGCAGTGGACGCAGTGCGTTAGCGCGCGGAGCGCTGCACAAGTGCGACTGGTGCAGATCGAGCGTGAGGCAGGGCAGGCGGTGCTCAGAACCGAGGAACTGGCGCGGCGCCTGGGCCTGACCGGCGAAGTGCCCTGCGCAGGTAGCGATCTGCAGGGCCGCTGCAAGCTGTTGGCCGACGCCCACGAGGCCCATGCGCTGGTGCCGAGCGCGCAAGCCGAGATTTACCGGCTGGCCGTCGAGAAGGGCAGCGTGCAGAGTCAGCTGGATCAGAGCGAAACGATGGCGCAGGCGCTGGCCCATGCCCCGGGCGAATGCGCCAGGGCTGAGCGACGGGAGACGCTGGCCCGCGATCGCGTGTCGCGGCTGGCATTGCTGGCGGCACGCTCCGAAGAAGTCGACCGTGCACGTGCCGAGGTGGCCGCTGTCGAGCAGGAACTCGCCGCATTGGCAGCCACCGGGGCCGATGACGAAAGCCCGGACGAGAGATCAGAGCGGGAACGGATTGCGTCGTCGCGCGAGCAGATTGCGGTTCGCCGCCAGCAGCAAGCCGAGCAGACCTGCGAGCGCGTGGGCCGACTGGACGCGGCGCTGGCTGAGTTGCCCGTGCCGTTTGCGGAGCAGGCACTCGTGGCGGCGAACGACTCGGTCGAGCGTGCCACGGCCGCATTGAGCACTGCCGAAGAGGCCCATCTGCTCGCTGTCAGGGATGGACAATCGTGGGAGGCCGCGACACGACGACTGGCCGGCGTTGCA
>JARXKP010000138.1 GCA_030271615.1 Pseudomonadota bacterium | reverse complement strand
CAGGCAAGCCTTCGGGCCCGTGCGCTGGTTCGAGACTGTTCAGGCCATCCGTGGGCTGGGCATCGGCCACCTGATCGAGTGCGGGCCTGGGAAAGTGCTCGCCGGCATGGTCAAGCGCATCGATTCCGACGCCGTTGCAGGCGCCGTTTTCGATCCGGCTTCGTTGGCTGAAGTCCGAGGGTTGCTGGCATGACGACAGAACCGTCGACTCAGCGGGTGGCACTGGTCACCGGCGCATCGCGCGGCATCGGCCGGGCCATTGCGCTGGAACTGGCGCGGCGCGGCCTGATCGTGATCGGCACGGCGACGACCGACGCCGGCGCTCAGACCACCGGCGAGGCCTTGGCAGCCTACCCGGGCTGTCGAGGCGTCTGCCTCGATGTCAACGACCGCGCGGGTATCGACAGCACGCTGGACGTCATCCTCAAGGACCACGGCGCCCTGCACGTGCTGGTGAATAACGCTGGCATTACGCGCGACAACCTGTCGATGAGGATGAAGGATGCCGACTGGGACGCGGTGATCGACACCAATCTGAGCGCGGTATTTCGGCTGTGTCGGGCGGTGATCCGGCCCATGGTCAAGCAGCGCGGCGGTCGCATCATCAACATCACCTCGGTCGTCGGGGCCAGCGGCAATGCCGGCCAGGCCAACTACGCTGCGGCCAAGGCCGGCGTGGCAGGAATGACCCGCTCGCTGGCGCGCGAGCTGGGCAGCCGGGGCATCACCGTCAATTGCGTGGCCCCGGGATTCATTGCCACCGACATGACCGACGCGTTGTCGGCGGCGCAGAAGGAAGCGCTGCTCGCGCAGATTCCGCTGGGCCGGCTCGGCTGCGTCGACGATGTGGCACAGGCCGTCGCTTTCTTGGCCTCGGATGCGGCCGCCTACATCACCGGCAGCGAGTTGCACGTCAACGGCGGCATGTTCATGACATGAACGCTGTCGGCCGAACTGGCCGCCCCCATCAAACCGGACCTGCCCGGCCGGCTGGAGCGCACACCGTCTGGAACGACACGGTGCAACCTTTAGAATCCCGGGCTGTTTCAGACAACACTCCTGGAGGAGTCATGAGCGATATCGAATCCCGTGTCAAGAAAATCATCGCCGAGCAGTTGGGCGTGCCCGAATCCGATGTGTCCAACGAGAAAGCCTTCGTGGCCGATCTGGGTGCGGACTCGCTCGACACGGTGGAGCTGGTGATGGCTCTCGAAGACGAGTTCGGTATCGAGATACCTGACGAAGAGGCCGAAAAAATCACGACTGTGCAGCTCGCGATCGACTACGCGTTGAAGCACCAGAAGGCTTGAAGCCAAACCGTCTGCGCATGCATTTCCGCCTGCTTTCCTTGATCCAAACGGCCTGCGCGTTGATACGCAGGTGTGTCCTTGCCCCGGAGGTTCGATGAGCCGCCGGCGCGTGGTAGTGACAGGACTGGGGCTGATCAGCCCGGTCGGCAACTCCGTCGTTGAAGCTTGGACCAACCTGCTGGCCGGTCGATCGGGGATCTCCAACATCACCCGATTCGACGCGTCGGGTTTCTCGTGCCGATTCGCTGGCGAAGTCAAGAATTTCAATGTGGAGGACTTCTTCCCTGCCAAGGAAGCCCGACACATGGATGTCTTCATGCAATACGGCATGGCCGCATCGATCCAGGCCGTGCGAGATTCGGGACTGAAGACCAACGATGAGTTGACCGAAGAGCAGGCAGAGCGCATTGGTTGCCTGGTGGGTTCTGGAATCGGCGGTTTGCCCTTGATCGAGGACACCCACGCCGAACTCGTGGCCCGCGGGCCACGGCGGATTTCTCCATTCTTTGTTCCGGCATCGATCATCAACATGATCTCCGGGCATCTTTCGATCAAGTTCGGTTTCCAGGGACCCAATCTGGCGATCGTGACGGCTTGCACCACGGGCCTGCATTGCATCGGCGAGGCGGGGCGAATGATCGAGTATGGAGATGTCGACGTGATGGTGGCCGGTGGCTCGGAGGCGACGGTTTCGCCGCTGGGCGTCGGTGGCTTCGCTGCCGCGCGCGCTCTCTCGACTCGCAACGACGATCCCGCGACCGCATCGCGTCCGTGGGATCGGGATCGTGACGGATTCGTGCTCGGAGAAGGGTCGGGTGCGATGGTCCTCGAGGAGTACGAGCACGCCAAACGTCGCGGGGCCAAGATTTATGCTGAGCTGGTCGGTTTTGGAATGGGTGCCGACGCGCACCACATGACGGCCCCCAGTGTGGACGGCCCCAAGCGCTCGATGCGGGCCGCGTTGCGTAATGCAGGTGTGGCTGCCGATCAGATTCAATACCTCAATGCACATGGCACCTCGACGCCGTTGGGCGATGTGAACGAAACCAACGCGATCAAGCTGGCCTTTGGTGACCATGCCTACAAGCTGGTCGTCAATTCGACCAAATCGATGACCGGCCATTTGCTGGGTGGCGCGGGTGGCGTGGAGTCCGTATTCACCGTGCTGGCGGTTCGCGACCAGGTTTCGCCGCCCACCATCAACATATTCAATCAGGATGCGGACTGCGATCTCGACTACTGTGCCAACACCGCGCGTGACATGAAGATCGATCTGGCGGTCAAGAACAACTTCGGGTTCGGTGGAACCAACGGCACACTCGTTTTCAAGCGTGTCTGACAGCGATCAGCGCCGCCCAGCATGAAAGCGGCGCCCGCGGTGCAGGTGGATGTTCGCCACTTTGGCGTCTGGAATGGGTTGCTGACCGTGACAAGCCTTGCCGCCATGTGGACCAGCGGTGCCTGGTTTGCCTCACGCAATGATGAACTGCCAGCATGGGGCGGCTGGTTGATCGGACTGGCCCTTTTGACGGCGCTACTGGGTGTCAGTATGTCGCTTCGACGTCATCCGATCCGGCTGCGCTGGGACACACAGCGCTGGTATCTCACCGAAGTGAATCGCAGATCCGAGGAAATCGGCCCTGCGCAAGTGCGGGTGATGATCGACGCGGGTGGATGGTTGCTGTTGAAGTTCGTGCAGGACGCGAGATCAACTCCTCGTTCGGTGCATTGGGTGCCCGTGCAGCGGGAGGACGTCGAAGCCCAGTGGCATGGGCTGCGCTGCGCGGTTTTCGCACCTCGTATTCAAATGCACTCGTCCGTTGGACGTGGTGGCTCGATTCGCATTGAATGATCGAATGAACTCCCCGGATGCCGACGCGCCGCTGATTGAGCGCGTCAAGCAGGGCGACGTGAAGGCATTTGAAATGCTTGTCGTCAAGTACCAGAGGCGGATCGAGCGCCTCATCGGCCGCATGGTCAGAGACGTCGATCTAGTTCCCGATATTGCCCAGGAAACGTTCATTCGAGCCTACCGGGCCATCCCCCAGTTTCGAGGCGAAAGTGCTTTTTACACTTGGCTCTATCGCATCGCGGTCAACACGGCCAAGAAAACACTGGGTGAACTCAAGCGTGATCTGCTGGTCACGGAATCGGCTCGTGCGTCGCGCGACGACGATGATGAAACTTCCCGCACCGAGAACGAACTAACCGATGGTGAAACGCCAGAGTCGCTGTTGGCGAGCAAGGAAGTCGCGATGACTGTGAATGCGGCCTTCGAGGCTCTTTCCGAAGACTTGCGGCAGGCGATCACGCTTCGTGAAATTGAAGGATTGAGTTACGAAGAGATCGCCGAACTGATGAACTGCCCGATCGGCACGGTGCGGTCACGGATTTTTCGAGCGCGCGAAGCCATTGCATTGCGCCTGAGGCCTTTGCTGGACACTCGGGTCGGCGAACGATGGTGATCGTGTTTCAGCCGAATGCTGGCGATCGACAGTACAGGGCGATCATTCATGGACGTGGAGAGTGGCATGGCAAATGAGTCGGATCCCAATACCGCTGCGGAAGTCGTCCGGCGGCAGGAGCTGTCAGCGTTGGTCGACGGTGAACTGACTTCTGATGGTGTGCAGCGGATTTGCGCCGCGTGGCGCAGCGAGCCGGCTTCCCGCGAGACTTGGCATGCCTTTCAGGTGATCGGGGATGTGATGCGCTCCGAGGATTTGGCCCGTGCAGGAACGCACGACGAGCGTTTCCTGCGCGATTTCCGAGCACGGATGTCGATTGAACCGGTCGTTCTGGCACCCCACAAAGCAAGTGCTTCTGCCGACGCCGACGTTGCCCTGCAAATGACGTCTTCGGTTGCCCCACGCCGCAGCAGTGGGCGGTCCTGGCGGGTGCCGACGGCTGTGGCTGCCGGTCTCGTGGTGGTGGTGGGCGTGATGATGGCAACCCAGGCCCCGCACCAGACTGAGGGCGATTCCGCTCCGTTGGCTGCATTGCCCGCGAGCATCTCTGTCGGCGTGACCGCATCGGCACCTCAGGTGGTCGCGTTGGTACCTCAATCAGAGCTGAACCCGGCAGCGACCGAGCTGGTCTTTGACGGACAAGTCATCCGCGATCCTCGATTGGATCGATATTTGCTCGCACACAAGCAGTTTTCTGGAAGCTCGGTGTTGGGAGCGCCTTCAGGGTTTCTTCGCAATGCCGCGGTTGAAGTCCCGGCCCGTTGACGCATTGAAGTTGCAGATGCTCCGTCGAGTCGACTCTTGGAGTGCTGTTGCCAGTGCTGGTGTGGTCAGTCTGCTGATCACATTGGTGTTTGGATCTCAGGCTTGGGCGGCGCCGGGGACTGCGGTTGAACCGCGTGAAGTTCGCGAGTGGTTGATGCGCATTCACAACGCGGCAAGCCAACGGAATTTCCAGGGCACCTTTGTCGTGAGCTCTGCAGGGGCAGTGTCCAGCGCACGGATTTCACACTTCTACGAGGGTGCAGATCAGTTCGAGCGCATCGAGCCTCTCGACGGACAGGCCCGTCAGGTGCTGAGGCACAACAGCATCGTGCATACCGTCTGGCCCTATGACAAGGTGATGCTGATCGAACAGCGCGACGTGCTCAATTCCTTTCCGTCGCTTCTGCTCGACGGGGATGATCGAATCGCCGATTTCTATGACGTGCAGGCCGAGAAGGGCGAACGCGTGGCAGGTCATGATGCCAATGTGTTGACCTTGAAGCCGCGTGACGAATACCGATACGGTTATCGCCTGTGGGCCGAGAGACAAAGCGGACTGCTACTGCGTGCCGAAGTGATGAACGCACTCGGAGAAGTTCTTGAAGTGTCTGCTTTCTCCGACGTGTCGATCGGCGTGCGCTCTCAGCCTGAGATGATCTTGCAGTCCATGCGAAAACTCGCTGGATACCGCGTTGTCAAGCCGCTGCTGGTTCACACAAGCCTGGAGGTCGAGGGCTGGGAGTTGCGCAAGACCGTCGCGGGCTTCAGGCAGTTGAGTTGCATCCGGCGACCACTCGAAGTGCTCCAGATTGCAGATGTGCGAGCGCCTCCGACACAAGCGGTTCAGGCGGTTTTTTCCGATGGAATCACCTATGTCTCCGTCTTTATAGAGCCTTACAACGCAGATCGACATCCGCGTCCGGTGATCACCGTGGTCGGCGCGACACAGACGCTGATGAGTCGCCACGGTGATTTTTGGGTGACCGTGGTCGGCGATGTCCCCGCCGTCACGCTCCGAGCGTTTTCGACGGCGCTGGAACGCAAGAGGTAGTGCTTCTTTCCTTCGTCGACGGCACGCCGACGTGTTCCATCCCAGCACTTTATTCACGGCAAGAGCACCCATCATGCAAATGCAACCATTAATGATAAGACTGATTCATCGGCTCTCGAACCATTCGATCCGTGCTGGGATGCAGTCCTGGTTGACCTCGCTGGCGTTGGTCCTCTCGATCGGTCTCGGAATGGGCTCCGTGTCGGTCGAGGCTCAGACCTTGCCCGATTTTTCCGGACTGGTCGAAAGCGTCGGACCGGCTGTGGTCAACATCCGCACGACAGAAAAGGTTCGCGCGGTTCGCGGAAGCGGAGTCCCGGAAATCGATGAGGACATGCTTGAGTTTTTCCGACGCTTCGGAGTGCCGATCCCGGGCCAGCCGCAGAATCCCCGCCGAAATCCGCTGCCGCCGCCGCAACAAGCTCCTCAACAAGACAGCGAACCCCAGCAGCGCGGCGTCGGATCAGGATTCATCCTGAACGCGGATGGCTACGTGATGACGAACGCTCATGTGATCGACGGCGCCGAAGAGGTCTTCGTCACGCTGACCGACAAACGTGAGTTCAGGGCGCGCGTCATCGGTGCGGACAAGCGCACCGACGTAGCCCTTGTGAAGATCGAGGCAACGGGTTTGCCAACGGTTCGGCTTGGTGACGTGGCAAGGCTCAAGGTCGGAGAGTGGGTCATCGCGATCGGATCGCCGTTCGGGCTCGACAACACGGTCACCGCCGGCATCGTCAGTGCCAAGGCTCGTGATACGGGAGACTTCCTTCCGTTCATCCAGACCGACGTGGCCATCAACCCCGGAAACTCGGGCGGTCCGCTGATCAACATGCGCGGCGAGGTGGTCGGCATCAATTCGCAGATCTACAGCCGTTCAGGCGGATTCATGGGCATCTCATTTGCGATTCCCATCGACGAAGCGACCCGGGTTTCGGATCAGCTGCGTACCAGTGGCCGGGTTATCAGAGGTCGGATCGGAGTGCAGATCGATCAGGTGACCAAAGAAGTTGCCGAATCCATCGGGCTGGGCAAGCCGAGCGGAGCCATGGTTCGCAACGTCGAATCCGGTGGGCCTGCCGATAAGGCTGGCGTGGAGGCCGGCGACATCATCACCAGGTTCGAAGGCCGAGTCATCGAGAAGGCGGGCGATTTGCCTCGCATCGTGGGCGGGGTGAAGCCGGGGACGAAAGCGACCATTCAGGTTTTTCGCAGGGGCGCCGTCAAGGATCTGAGTGTCACCGTGGTCGAGCTGGAATCCGAACGCAGCAGCGCACCGGCTGAACGCAGCACGCCGAAACCCCCGGTCGCGATTGGCATCTTGGGCTTGGCGGTGTCCGATCTGAGCGACGCGCAAAAGCGCGAACTCAAAGTGAAGAGCGGTGTTCGGGTCGACGCGGCCGAAGGCGCGGCTGCGCGATCCGGTATCCGTGAGGGCGACATCGTCCTGTCGCTGGACAATACCGAAATCACGAGCGCGAAGCAGTTTGAAGCGGTCGTGGCCAAACTGGACAAGCCGAAATCTGTGACAGCCCTGGTCAAACGCGGCGATTGGGTCAACTACATCGTGATCCGTCCCGCACGCTGACGTTGTATCGCCAATTCAAGTTGGCGAATGCTTACATCGGATCTTGGCGCTGTCTGTAGGCTGTCGTCGTGCGGACGTCAAGCCGCTTCGCAAGGCCCTGTGCAACGCACCGTTCGTTTTTGCCGTGATTTGCCGGATGGGCATAAAACCAGCTTTTAAAGACTGTTCATAACTTGTGCATAAGTTTTTTGTTGGCGAAGCGCAACGATCGCCAAACAAGCACTGGCGCGGTTCTGCGGCCAAGCTTTTGGCTACAATGAAACCCCAACAAGCAGTTGCCAAACATTTTTGTTGGAAGGCGCGTCAATCGTTCGACGTGCCTTTTTTTTGGTTTCAGCGTGGCCCTTCGGGCCTTCACATTGCCTCGCCATACGAGCCTTCATTGCAATGGTTGCGCCGTTGCAGTTTCGTATCGCCATGGACGTAAGAGCACATCGCAGTCAGCATGGATCACATCCGAAATTTTTCGATCATTGCCCACATCGACCATGGCAAATCAACACTGGCCGATCGGCTGATTCAGCGCTGTGGCGGCCTGAGCGAGCGCGAGATGGAATCGCAGGTACTCGACTCGATGGACATCGAGCGCGAGCGCGGCATCACGATCAAGGCGCAGACGGCTTGTCTTGAATACAAGGCGCGCGATGGTCGCGTCTACAACTTGAATCTGATCGACACGCCGGGGCACGTCGACTTCTCGTATGAAGTCAGCCGTTCACTGTCCGCTTGCGAGGGCGCATTGCTGGTCGTCGATGCCAGCCAGGGCGTAGAAGCGCAGACGGTGGCCAACTGCTACACCGCGCTTGATCTCGGTGTCGAGGTGATTCCGGTCCTTAACAAGATGGACCTGCCGAATGCCGACCCGGAAAATGCGAAGTCAGAGATCGAGGACGTGATCGGCATCGATGCCGACAACGCGATTCCCTGCAGCGCCAAGACGGGCGAGGGCATCGATGACATTCTCGAGGCGGTGATCACACGCATGCCCGCTCCGCGCGGCAAGTTGGACGCGCCGCTGAGGGCGATGATCGTCGACTCTTGGTTCGACAACTATGTGGGCGTGGTGATGCTGGTGCGTGTCATCGATGGCACGCTGGTGCGTGGCGAGCGCATCCGGATGATGGCCAGCGACGCGGTCTACGGCGCCGACAGTCTGGGTGTGTTCACGCCCAAGTCGGTGCCGCGCGAGCGGCTGAATGCGGGCGAGGTCGGCTTCATCATCGCCGGCATCAAGGAGCTGCAGGCCGCCAAGGTCGGCGATACCGTGACGCTGGAGAAGAAGTTGCCGAACAACCTCGGCCCGGCCAGCGAGGCGCTGCCCGGCTTCAAGGAAATACAACCGCAGGTTTTCGCCGGGCTCTATCCGACCGAAGCCAGCGAATACGACCAGCTTCGCGATGCCCTCGAAAAACTCAAGCTCAACGACTCCTCGTTGCGCTACGAACCCGAGGTCAGCCAGGCGCTGGGTTTCGGGTTTCGCTGCGGTTTCCTCGGTCTGCTGCACATGGAGATCGTGCAGGAGCGGCTGGAGCGCGAGTTCGACCAAGACCTGATCAC
>JARXKP010000137.1 GCA_030271615.1 Pseudomonadota bacterium | reverse complement strand
GGTGCATACGCCTCGATCAATTCGGCGGCCTGACGATCCAGGATGCCGGCCAGCACCAGATCACCATCGGTCTGCACATGGCTGCACAGCAGCGGTGCCAGCAGCTTCAGGGGAGTCGCCAGGATGTTGGCCAGCACCAGCGGATAGGCGTCTCGGGCGATGTCGGGCAGGCCGGCGCGCAAGGTGACCCGGTTGGCCTCGGCGTTGTCCGTCGTCGCCTGCACCGCAGCCGGGTCGATGTCGACTGCCTCGATGCCGCGCGCACCGTGCATGGCGGCACCGATGGCGAGGATGCCCGAGCCGCATCCGTAGTCGAGCACGCGGGTCCAGTTCGCCGCACGTTCCGGCGTCTGTTGCGCGATCCAGCGCAGGCACATTCGGGTCGTCGGGTGCGTACCGGTGCCGAAGGCCATGCCGGGATCGAGACGAATCACCGTCTGTGCCTCGGCCGGCGCGTCGTGCCAGCTCGGCACGACCCAGAAGGTCGGCGTCACCGGCACCGGCGTGAACTGCGACTGCGTCAGGCGCACCCAGTCCTGGTCGACCAGCGGCGTGATCGATTGCAACTGCACGGCGCGGGCCCAGTCCTGCGCGAGCAGGGTGTCGGCTGCCGCCTGCGCTGCATCGGCGGTGTCGAACAGCGCCTTGACGATCGAGCGATCCCAGCCGCCGCGCGGCGCCGGCATGCCGGGCTCGCCGAACAGCGCGCGCTCGGCGTCGGTATTCGCATCGGCGTCTTCGACCGACACCGACAGCGAACCGAGTTCGTCTATCAGCGCATCGGAAACCGATTCAGCCTCGTCCTGCGGGCACAGCAGCAGCAATTCGACCATCTCAGACGGTGCTTTCGGGATCGACGAACTTCATCGCTTGTGCTCGCTCATCCAGCCTTCCAGGTAATGGATGCTGGTGCCGCCTTCGATGAACTTCGCGTCGACCATCAGCTCGCGGTGCAGCGGGATGTTGGTCGAGATGCCTTCGATCACCGTCTCTGACAGTGCGATGCGCATGCGCGCCAGCGCCTGCTCGCGGGTGTCGCCGTGCACGATGATCTTGCCGATCATCGAGTCGTAGTTCGGCGGCACGAAGTAGTTGGCGTAGACGTGCGAGTCGACTCGAACGCCCGGTCCGCCCGGTGGATGCCAGGTGGTGATGCGGCCGGGTGACGGCGTGAACTTGTACGGGTCTTCGGCGTTGATGCGGCACTCGATCGAGTGGCCGCGACACTCGATCTGTCGCTGCGTGAACGGCAGTTTTTCCATCGCCGCGACGCGGATCTGCATCTGCACGATGTCGATGCCGGTGACCAGTTCGGTCACCGGGTGCTCGACCTGAATTCGGGTGTTCATCTCGATGAAGAAGAACTCGCCGTTCTCGTACAGGAACTCGAAGGTGCCGGCGCCGCGGTAGCCGATCTTCTTGCAGGCGGCGGCGCAGCGCTCACCGATGCGCTCGATCACGCGGCGCGGGATGCCCGGCGCCGGAGCTTCTTCGATGATCTTCTGGTGGCGGCGCTGCATCGAGCAGTCGCGATCACCCAGCCAGACCGCGTTGCGGTGCTGGTCGGCCAGTACCTGGATCTCGATGTGCCGCGGGTTCTGCAGGAATTTCTCCATGTAGACCGACGGATTGCCGAACGCCGCGCCGGCCTCTGCACGCGTGGTCTGCACCGCATGCAGCAAGGCTGCCTCGGTGTGCACCACGCGCATCCCTCGACCGCCGCCGCCGCCTGCCGCCTTGATGATCACCGGGTAGCCGATGGTCCGGGCGGTGCGCACGGTCTCGCGAGGGTCTTCGCCCAACGCGCCTTCGCCGCCCGGAACGCAAGGCACCCCCGACTTGATCATGGCCTGCTTGGCCAGCACCTTGTCGCCCATCTGGCGGATGCACTCGGGTGTCGGGCCGATGAAGGTGAAGCCGCTGCGCTCGACGCGCTCGGCGAAGTCGGCGTTCTCCGACAGGAATCCATAGCCGGGGTGGATGGCCTCGGCGTCGGTGACTTCGGCGGTCGAGATGATCGCCGGCATGTTGAGGTAGCTCAGCGCAGAGGCCGCCGGGCCAATGCACACGGCCTCGTCGGCCAGCTTCACGTACTTGGCGTCACGGTCGGCCTCGGAGTAGACGACAACCGACTTGATACCCAGTTCGCGGCAGGCGCGCTGAATCCGGAGCGCAATCTCCCCCCGGTTGGCAATCAGGATTTTCTTGAACATCAGTGGCCTTGCGTCATTCGACGATGAACAGCGGCTGTCCGTACTCCACCGCCTGGCCGTTCTCGCAAAGGATGCGCGTGACCTTGCCGGACTTGTCGGACTCGATCTCGTTCATGATCTTCATCGCCTCGATGATGCAGACGGCCTCGCCTTCCTTGACCTCCGTGCCGATGTCGATCAGTGGCTTTCCGCCGGGGCTGGCCGACCGATAGAACGTGCCGACCATCGGCGATTTCACGGTGTGCCCGACCGGTGCCACTTCTTCGGCGACCGGCACCAGCGGCGCTCTGTCGGCCACGGGGTGCGCGACCGGGGGATGCATCAGGTAGCTCGGCGCTGTCGCATGCGGGTCGGCCTTGACGATGCGCACCTTGCCGTCGGCTTCGGTGATCTCCAGTTCGGAGATGTTCGATTCCGACACCAGATCGATCAGCGTCTTCAGTTTGCGTAGGTCCATGCAGGGGCTCCAACGGAGGGGGTTGGGGGGGGTGTCGAGAAGAAGCCGGCATCACGGTCGCGCGCCGAAGCGGCTTGCGGGCGTGAGGCCGGTGGCAGCGTCAGGGATGGGCGTGGTTCAGCGCGTGATCCAGCGCCAGTCGGTAGCCGTCGGCACCGAGTCCGCAGATCACGCCCAGAGCGAGGTCGGAAAAATAAGAGTGATGGCGAAAAGGTTCGCGTCGGTGGATGTTCGACAAATGCACTTCGATGAACGGCAGCGCCACAGCTGCCAGCGCATCTCTCAGGCCCACGCTGGTGTGGGTCAGGGCGGCTGGGTTGATGATGACGAACTGCGTGCCATCGTGGCGAGCGGCCTGTACCCGATCGATCAGGGCACCCTCGTGATTGCTTTGAAACGTTTGAAGCGTCGCACCGGCATCTGCCGCCCGTTGTGCCAGATCGGCATCGATCTGGTCCAGAGTGCTGTTGCCGTAGACGTCGGGTTCACGGGTGCCCAGCAAATTCAGGTTGGGTCCGTGGAGCACGAGTATTTGCATGAGGAGAGATGGGCGGGCCTTGAAAGTGCCCGGTCACAGTGATGCAGCGGGCGGACTTTACGCTGTTTGCAGGCTGTAGTCGTGTGTTTGAACAAAATTAACAGGCTGATCGGTTGATGTCGATTTTTCGATGCGGTTGTTCACCCGGCGATGTTCGATGCCCATCGCGACAGGTCTGCGGGCTCGATCGCCCCCAGTTTTCGGGCAACGACTCGACCGCTGCGGCCCACCACGACCGTGAAAGGAAGTCCCCCGCCTGAGTTGCCCAGGGTGCGGCTGAGTTCGGTCCCGCCGAGTCCCGCCAGGCCGATCGAAAAGTTTACCGGGCGCTTCGCGAGGAATTCGCGCACCGGCGTCGGGCTGTCCACTGCCAGCCCGAGCACGCGCCAGCCCTGGGCCTGATGCGTTCGATGAAACTCGTCGATCAGCGGTATTTCCTTGACGCATGGTGGACACCAGGTCGCCCAGAAGTTCAACAGCAGTGGGGCGCCGCGCAGACTGTCCATCGCCAGTTCACCGCCGCCGGGCTGATCGAAACGCAGTGCCCAGAACTCGGGACCCAGTTCGGCACCATCGTCTCCGGTCAGCCGCGTCTTCTGCCATGACAGGGCAGCACCCGCTGCGCCGGCAGCGATGGCTGCGGTCCCCAAAATCCATCCACGTCGGTTCATGTTTCAGTCTCCATCAGGCGGCGCAGCGCGTTCAGGTCGCCGCGCTGCGTCAGTCCGCTGGCATCGGGCTTGAGGCCGCCGCGCAGGTCGTCGTGATCGAGCACCGTCAGGAACACCGTCACCTCCTCGCCCAGCGCCGGGCTCCTGCTGCTGACGCTCAGCAGGTCGACGGGCAGGTTGCGCGGACCCGTCACGCTGCCGATGTCGAAATCGATGCCCAGGTTGAGCATCGAGATCTCGGCGGACTTCGGGTCGTCGCAGAACAGTTGCAGATGCACGCTGCTGAGCCGCGTCGCGGTGCCGCGCCAGACGGCGCCCGTGAGGTGCGGGCGGAATTCGGCCAGCCGTTCCATCCAGTGGACAGCCACCTCGCGCAGCGCCGCCAGCTCGGCCGGCTGGCTCTCGGCGCAGAACAAAGCCAGGTACGCGCGCACTTCTTCCTCGACCGACGCGTTGTCGGGCATCTCGGCCGACCGGGCGCCGTGCTTGCCGAAGGCGCGTGCGGCTCGCCGCTTTGCCGGGCCGTATTCCATGCCTTCCTCGACCACCAGCTTTGCAGCGGTGGCGGCGATCTCGGCTGTCAGTGCAGAGGGCATCTTCGGTGGTCCTTCTTCAGGGCACTTCGACCGCGCCCATGCGCGCGACGACGGTGGCGGACCGCGAGACGACATAGGGCGAATCCGGCCGCTTCTCGAACCGCTTCGGCGCCGGCAGCATCACCGCCAGCCGCGCCGCGGAGGTGGGCGACAACTGAGCCGCTGCGGTGTGAAAGTAATGCCGTGCGGCCGCCTCGGCACCGAACACGCCTTCTCCCCACTCGACGCTGTTGAGGTAGATCTCGAGGATGCGCTGTTTGTTCAGCATGGCTTCGAGCATGAAGGTGATGATGAATTCCTGCGCCTTGCGCGGCAGGTTGCGCTCGCCGGCCAGGAACAGGTTCTTGGCCAGCTGCTGCGTGATCGTCGAGCCGCCGATCACCTTCGGCTCCCGCAAAGGCTTCCTGGCTTCGGCGGTCGCCGGCGATTTCACGGCCTGCTTTTCCAGGCGCTCGTTGATCTTGGCGACGCGTGCCTCGGCCTTCTGGTTGCGCTCCCAGGCTTTTTCCAGCGCGTCCCATTCGACGCCGCTGTGCTCGGCGAAGCCGGCATCCTCGGAGGCGATGACGGCGCGCTTCAGGTTCGGCGAGATCTGTGTGCCGTCGACCCAGCGCTGGCTCCAGCGGACCTCGTGCCGCTCGACCAGCAGGCGCCAGACTTCCGAGCGCTGGAAGCTCGTCGATTGCGGATCGACGACGGCCATCAGCGCGATGCGCACCGCGAAGGACACCTGCAAGGCCAGCGCGCACAGCACCAGCAGGGCGAGGAAACGCAGCGCCGACGAGGTGGTGCGTTTCATCGCCGGGCGCCGGCCGCGGCGTCTGGGGCCACATTCGCCAGCCGCTGCTGCAATGCGGCCAGCACCGGTGCGGTGTCGGGGCGCACACCGCGCCACACGAAGAAGGCCTCGGCCGCCTGCTCGACCAGCATGCCCAGACCGTCGCGCCCGCGCGCGCCATGCGCATCGGCCCAGGCGATGAAAGGACGGGCGGCTGCGCCGTACATCATGTCCAGCGCCAGCGCGCCCTCGCGCAGCACGGCCGCGGGCACCGGCGGCGCGCTCGCCTGCAGGCTGCTCGCGCTGGCGTTGACGACGACATCGAAGCCGGTGCCCGGCTGCTGCAGCGTTTCAACGCTCAGCGGGACCCCGTGTGCGCTGGCCCAGTCCGCATGCCGTGCGGCCAGGGCGCGTGCCTTGTCCGGTGTGCGGTTGCACAGCACCACGGTGGCCGGCCGTGCGGCGATCAGCGGGCCGAGTGCGCCGGCGGCTGCGCCACCGGCGCCGATCAGCAGTACGCGGCGGTTCGCCAGCGGCAGCCCGGCGTTGTGTTCGATGTCGCGCACCAGACCGGCACCGTCGGTGTTGTCGGCGAGCCAGCCGCCATCTCCCGGCGGGTCGAAGCGCAGCACATTCGCCGCTTGCGCCAGCACGGCCCGCTCGGTGTGCCGGGCGCCCAGCTGGTAGGCCTCGAACTTGAAGGGCACGGTCACGTTGCAGCCGCGGGCCGGACCGCTGGTCGGGCCATCGGTTGTGCCTTCGAAGTCGCCGATCGCGCCGCCGCTCGACGCGGCGAACGAACGGATGTCGCGCGCGAAGCCGCCTTCGTCGTCGATCGGGCACAGCAGCCGGCCGTAGCGCATGGCCTGGCCGGTGGCCCGCGCGAACATCGCGTGGATGAATGGCGACTGGCTGTGCGCGACCGGGTTGCCGGCGACGACGTAGTGGTCAGCCTCGATCATCGCGCCGTCTCCTGCATCGTGGCCTCCAGGCCATCCTCGCGCGTGAACCGGAACCGCGAAGTCACCACCAGCTGGTCGGCCTTCGCCCGCATCTTCGCCGTGAAGCGACCGAAGGGCGCGGCGGCCTGCACGATCGCGACGGCCTGGCGGTCCAGCACGCGCGATTGGGACGGACGCACGATCTCGGTTTCGACGACCCGACCGTCGGCGTCGACCGTCACGTTCATCGTCAATTCCCCGTACAGCTTGCGCCCGCCTTGTTCCGGGAAATTGCGGGTGCCGCGTTCCTCGATCTTGCGTCGCAACTGGTCGTAGTACTGCGCGTACACCGCCTCTCGGGTCGCCGGACTGATGTAGCGTTTCTTGGGTCGCGCGTTTTCTTCGTTGACGCGCTTCTCGATCTCGGCGAGCAACTGCACCAGCCGACGGCGGTGCTCTTCCTGGGCGCGCTCGTCGGGCGAGCCGTCGTCACGGCGTGCGTCGGGGGCCGGCATCGACGCCAGTTCGCGCCGCACCTGGGTCAGCAACTGTTGCTGGGTTTCCTGCAATTGCTCGATCTGCTTGCGCGACTCGTCTTCGGCGTCGCCGAGCTCGGCCTGTGGCGACGGCAACAGCGGCGAGGTGGCGCGGCCCCGATCCGCTTCGCCGCCGCCGGCCAGGCTGGCCTGCGCGATCGCCTGCGCCTTGTCCGGCGCGGAGGCGGAGCGCGAGTTGACCAGGATCACCTCGAGCGGCGTGTCCTCGAAGATGCGGTTGAAGCGCTCGGGGTCGACGAAGCGCACCGTCAGCAGAACGGCATGCGCCGCGATCGACACGATCAGCGCGATCTGCAGGGCCGACAGCTTGCCGAGCATCGTTTCAATTCGCCGACAGCGGGTCAGGGCGTTTCCGCCGCCGCGACAGCCGCACCTTCGCCGGCCGCATCCTGCATGTCGATGGCCAGCGTCAGCGGACCAGCGCTGTCATCGCCCCCATCGGCCGGATCTTCGATTTCCGGGGCGTCGTCGGCTTCGGTGGTGGGATCGTCGATGCGCGCGATCACGTTCGCATGCAGGTCCAGCGTCAGCAGGTCGGTGCCGGTGATACGCACCCGCACCCGCGCGTTGCGCGGCAGCGCCTCGGCGCCGAGAGCGCGGAAGACCAGTGGCAGCGTGTCGGCACGCACCAGGCCATCCTTCATCACGGCGGCATCGAGTTCGGCGATGTTTTCCTGCGCCAGGTACTTCAGCGTCCAGTAGCGCTCGATCGCCGACTGGAAGCCGTTGTAGGCGCTGTAGGCGGCGTCGAAGCCCGAGATGATCGCGAACAGCGCGGTGTCCTTGGGCTTGAACGGCGCGGCCAGTGCGGCGGTGCGGCCGTGTCGTGCGCACGCGATGATCTGCCACTGGTTGACCAGGTCGACATAGCGGCGCAACGGCGAGGTGGCCCAGGTGTACTGCGCGACGCCCATGCCGGCATGCGGCGCCGGCTTGGTGCCCATGCGCACCTTGACGCCGGGCGCCATGCTGGCCTGGCTGCGGTAAATGCCGGGCACGCCCTGATCGGCGATCCAGCCGCCCCAGGTGCTGTTGGCGAGGATCATCGCCTCGGCCACGATCAGGTCCAGCGCCGATCCGCGCGCACGGGTGCTGATGACGACCTGCTCATCGCCACGCGGCGCAATACCGTCGCCACCTTCGAGTCGAAAGTTGTAGTCCGGCCGGTTGAAGTTTTCCGGCTTGCCGCGCACGATTTCGCGGCCGGCCTTCAGGTGCCGGGCCAGTCGGTGGGCGAACGCCAGCTCGGCAGCGAATGCGTAGTCGGCGGGTGCTTCGCCATTCAGCGTCGCTTCGGTGATCACGCCGTCGAGCTGGTCGTGCCTCAGATTCGCGGCGATCGGCACCCGGTCGAGGCGGGTTTCGCTGCCGGTGACTTCGAGCGTGGCCTCGTTCATCGTCACGTACAGCGACACCGCCGGGCAGTCGCGGCCGGCCATCAGCGTGTAGACCTGCACCACCTCGTCGGGCAGCATCGTCAGCTTGTGGCCCGGCATGTAGACGGTCGAGAACCGGTCGCGTGCGGCCTTGTCGACCGGGCTGTCGGGCGCGATCGCCAAGCCCGGCGCTGCGATGTGCACGCCGAACACCACCGTGCCCGTGCCCAGGCCCTGCACCGACAGGGCGTCGTCGATTTCGGTGGTCTGCGAGTCGTCGATCGAGAACGCCTGCACCGCCGCCAGCGGCAGCACTTCCTTGATCGCGGGCGCGTCGAGCGCCGGGAAGCCGGTGCCTTTCGGGAAGTGCTCGAACAGGAAGCGTTTCCAGTGGAACTGGTACGGCGAATCGATCGCGCCAGCGGAGGTCAGCAGATCGAGCGGTGGCTTCTGCGAGCGCTTGGCGGCTTCGACCACGGCCTTGTACTCGGGCCCGTTCTTGTCGGGCTTGAAGAGGATCTTGTAGAGCTGCTCGCGCACCGGCGCCGGGCAGTTGCCGGCGGCCAGTTCGGTGGCCCAACCCTCGATCTGTGCGGCCACCTGCTTCTTTCGCTCGATGCCGAGCAGCGCCGCCTTGACGGTTTCTTCGGGCGCTTTTTTGAAGTTGCCCTTGCCGAGTCGGCGGAAGTAATGCGGTGC
>JARXKP010000136.1 GCA_030271615.1 Pseudomonadota bacterium | reverse complement strand
CCCCTGTAATCACCGTGAAAGGGTGGTGTCCTAGGCCTCTAGACGAAGGGGACATGTTCTCCGTCGCGTCTTGAACTGCGCGCCACTTTCAACCGGCGATCGACTGCCTGTCGTTGGTGGAGGTAAGCGGGATCGAACCGCTGACCTCTTGCATGCCATGCAAGCGCTCTCCCAGCTGAGCTATACCCCCCGTTCGCTGTCAGTTCCTGTAGCCCCTGACATCCCTTGGGGAAGTGACGTAGAGATCAATTTCTGCGTCGCTTCGCGCTGTTCAAGCGAGACCAAGAGTATAGCCACCTTTTCACTCGATCTGCAACCTGCCAATGACGACTTCACGAGGAAAAAGCTCGAGCACCGCATCGATCGAAGGCGTCTGCGCACGACCGCATACGAGCACGCGAACGGCATGCGCCAACTGAGGCATCTTCAGGCTGTGGGCCGCGATGACTTCCTTGATCGCGGCGCTGATCGCCGGCTTCGACCACTCGATGTTGGCCAGGCGTTCACGCAGACTTTGCAAGGCCGGTTTCACCGCCTCGGTGACATGCGCCGCGAGGTCTTCATCACGCGGGTGAACGTCCAGGAAATACATGGCCAGCCACTCGGCCAGCTCCATGGTGGTGGCGCAGCGATCCTTGAACAACGAGCACAGGCGCCCGAGATGATCGTCGGCGATCACCTCGATGCCGCGCTCTGCGAATCGCAATGACACATGCCGCGCCAGCGTGTCGTCACTCAGGGCCTTCAGGTAGTGCGCATTGACCCAGTTGAGCTTGGCTGCATCCCACTGCGCCGGGCTCTTGGCCAGGTGATGGCCATCGAACCAGGCGACGAGTTGTTCGCGGCTGAACAGTTCGTCGTCGCCGTGGCTCCAGCCCAACCGCGCCAGGTAGTTCAACATCGCTTCGGGCAGGTAACCCGCGGTTTCGTACTGCGTGACGCTGACCGCGCCGTGGCGCTTGGACAGCTTGTCGCCATCCGGACCGAGGATCATCGGCACGTGCCCGTACACCGGCAATTCCGCGCCCAGGGCGCGCAGGATGTTGATCTGCCGCGGCGTGTTGTTGACGTGGTCGTCGCCGCGAATGACATGGCTGATCTGCATGTCCCAGTCGTCGACGACGACGCAGAAGTTGTAGGTCGGCGTTCCGATCAGCGTGGCCGCATCGGCGCCGGGACGGGCGATGATCAGGTCGTCGAGTTCACCGTTGGAGATGGTGATCGGCCCCTTGACCATGTCGTCCCATGTCACTGCTCCATCGACAGGATTGCGAAACCGGATGACCGGTTTCACGCCTTCGGGCACCGTCGGCAGCGACTTGCCGGGCTCGGGCCGCCAGCGTCCGTCGTAGCGAGGCTTGTCGCCACGGGCGCGCTGCGCTTCGCGCATCGCATCCAGCTCGGCCGGCGTGCAAAAGCACGGGTAGGCCGATCCAGCAGCCAGCATCTGGCCGATCACCTCGCGATAGCGATCGATGCGCTGCATCTGGAAGAACGGGCCCTCGTCGTAGTCGAGGTTCAACCACTTCATCGCAGCGATGATCTGATCGACGGCCTCCTGCGTCGACCGCGCCTCGTCGGTGTCTTCGACGCGCAGGATGAAATCGCCGCCGTGATGTCGCGCGTAGGCCCATGAAAACAAGGCCGTGCGGGCGGTACCCAGATGCAGGAAGCCGGTGGGTGACGGCGCGATGCGGGTGCGAACTTTTCGGGTCATCGGTCGGGTGTCTTCAATGCGTCTTCAGAGTGAATTCAGGCCGCGCAGCAGATCGGCCTTCAGGTCTTCCACGTCGTCCAGGCCAACCGCGATGCGGACCATGCCCTGCGTGATGCCGGCGGCTTGTCGCTGCTCTTCGGTGAGCCGACCATGCGAGGTGCTGGCCGGGTGGGTGATCGTCGTCTTGGTGTCGCCCAGGTTGGCGGTGATCGAACACACCTGCGTGCTGTCGATCACATGGAACGCGGTGAGGCGCGCCGCGGCTGCGTCACCAGGCGTGCGAGCCTTGACGACGAACGTCAGCACCGCACCGCCGCAGCCGGACTGCTGCGCCATCGCGAGTTCATGCTGCGGATGCGATGTCAGGCCGGGGTAGAACACCCGCTCGACCTGCGGCTGCTGTTCGAGCCAGGTCGCCAGTTTCAGCGCACGCTCGCTCTGCGCCTGCATGCGGATCGACAAGGTCTCCAGGCCTTTCAGCACGACCCAGGCATTGAACGACGACAGGGTCATGCCGGCGCTGCGCATCACCGGCACGAACTTGTCGTTGATCAACTGCTCGGGACCGCACACCGCACCGGCGACCACGCGGCCCTGCCCATCCAGATACTTGGTGCCCGAATGGATGATCAGGTCGGCGCCGTACTCGACCGGCCGCTGCAGCGCGGGCGAGCAGAAGCAGTTGTCGACCGCGAGCAGCGCATTCGCTTCATGCGCGACCTCGGCCAGCGCACGGATGTCGCAGACCTCGGTCAGCGGATTGGTCGGCGACTCGGCAAACAGCAGCCGCGTGGTCGGCCTGACGGCTCGCCGCCATTCGTCGACGTCGGTCTGCGAGACGAAGCTGGTCTCGACTCCGAACTTCGCGAACTCCCGCCCCAGCAAGGTGATCGTCGAGCCGAACACGCTGCGCGAGCAGATCACGTGATCCCCGGCCTTCAGCAGCGCCATCGCGGTCAACAGGATCGCCGCCATGCCGCTCGAGGTGGCAATGCAGGCCTCGGTGCCTTCCATCGCGGCCAGTCGCCGCTCGAACATCGTGACGGTCGGGTTGGTGAAGCGCGAGTAGATGAAGGCTTCTTCCTCGTTCGCGAAGCGAGCCGCGGCGGTGGCCGCATCGGGCTGCACGAAGCTGCTGGTCAGGAACAGCGCCTCCGAATTCTCGCCCCACTGGCTGCGTGGCAGGCCTTCGCGCACGGCGAGCGTGTCAAGCCGCACGCCCTCAGGCAGCGTCACGCGCGGAATCGTCTTCTTCGCCGCCATCAGGCTTGCTCCGCCGCGTTCTGCAATGCCAGTCGCGAACGTGCGGGAGACTCGTCCTCCTCGCCCTGCGACAGGCGTTGCGTGGCGATCGCGTCGAAGTCGGCCGCCGAGATGTCACCAGTGATGTAGTGCCCGTCGAAGCACGATGCCTCGAAACCGGTGATCGACGGGTTCAACGCACCGACCACGCGCTTCATCGCGTTCACGTCCTGGTAGATCAGCGCATCGGCACCGATGAACTGGCGGATTTCCTCGATGCTGCGGTTGTGCGCGATCAGCTCACTGTTGGTGGGCATGTCGATGCCATACACATTGGGAAATCGCACCGGCGGCGCGGCCGATGCCATGTAGACCTTGCGTGCACCGGCCTCGCGTGCCATCTGCACGATCTCTTTCGAGGTGGTGCCGCGAACGATCGAGTCATCGACCAGCAGCACGTTGCGGTCCTTGAATTCGACGCCGATCGCGTTGAGCTTCTGGCGCACCGACTTCTTGCGCACGCCCTGCCCCGGCATGATGAAAGTGCGACCGACGTAACGGTTCTTGACGAAGCCTTCACGGTAAGGCTTGCCAATTTTTTGCGCGAGTTGCATCGCCGACGGCCGGCTCGACTCGGGGATCGGGATCACGACATCGATCTCGCTGGGCGGAATCGTCGAGATCAGTCGCTGCGCCAGCGTTTCGCCCATGTTCAACCGCGCCTGGTAGACCGAGATGCCGTCCATGATCGAATCCGGCCGCGCGAGGTACACGTACTCGAACATGCACGGATGAAGGCTCGGGTTCTCGGCGCACTGCTGCGCGTGCACCTGCCCTTCGGACGTGATGAAGATGGCCTCGCCCGGCGCCACGTCGCGCGTCAACACATGACCCGTGCCTTCGAGCGCAACCGACTCGCTGGCCACCATCACTTGCCGACCATCGGGTGTGTCGCCTTCGCCGAAGCACAGCGGGCGGATGCCGAACGGATCGCGAAACGCGAGCAGCCCGAACCCTGCGATCAACGCGATCACCGCATACGAGCCCTTGACGCGCTTGTGCACAGCCGCCACGGCCTTGAAGATGATCTCGGGGGACAGCGGCAGGTCGCGCGCCGCGACAGCGAGCTCATGGGCGAGGATGTTGATCAGCACCTCGGTGTCGCTGTCGGTGTTGATGTGTCGACGATCGATGGTGGCCAGTTCGTGCTTCAACGCCGGTGCGTTGGTCAGGTTGCCGTTGTGCACAAGCACGATGCCGAAAGGTGCGTTGACATAGAACGGCTGCGCCTCTTCCTCGCTATAGGCGTTGCCAGCGGTCGGGTAACGCACCTGGCCCAGACCGACCGGGCCCGGCAACCCGCGCATGTTGCGGGTGCGGAACACGTCGCGCACCATGCCGCGCGCCTTGTGCATGAAACAGCGCGAGTCCTGCATCGTCACGATGCCCGCAGCGTCCTGACCGCGGTGCTGCAACAGCAGCAAGGCGTCGTAGATCAACTGGTTGACCGGCGTCTTTGAAATCACCCCGACGATGCCGCACATGAAAACACTCCCGGTTCAAACTGCTTTGGGCCCGAAGGCCGATTCGACTTCGACGTGATTGTCGGTGGCTCGCGCCCGGCTCACAGCCGAAGGTGATCCGCGATCTGCGCCGGCAGGGTCGGCTTCAACCCGACGAGCACCACTTTCAGCCAGGCCGCACCCGCCGATTGCTGCCAGGTCGGGGTGTTGACCCAGGGCGTGCGCGTCACCACGGCTGCGACGGCCAGCAGCAGCACCCCGCCACGCAACGCTCCAAAAACCGCACCCAGCAAACGGTCGATCACCCCGAGCGGTGTGGCGTGAATCAGCATCTTCAACAGCCTCGACAGCAGGCCCCACAGCAGCAGCGCTGCGATGAATGTCGCCGCGAATGCCGCTGCGTGGTTGATCGACGATCCCGGCGACCCGATCGGCACATAAGGCGCCACCGACGGGCTGTACCACTGCGCCGCGAGATACGCGGCGAACCAGCCCAGCAACGACATCACCTCGAACACCAGCCCGCGCCACGCGCCCACGACCATTGACAGCAGCAGCGCCGCCAGCATGAACATATCGGCGACGTTCCAGGTGCCTGTCATCGTGCTCATTCAATCGCCGCCGGCCGCTGCTGCCGTCGATCGGCCGGGATCAAAGCATCAGAACCACCGCCGCGATACCGGCGTCTTTCGAACGCGCCTGTGCCTTGTCCGCCTCGGCACGCGTCGCAAAGGGGCCGAGCCGCACCCGGATGCGCTTGCCAGCGCTGGTCTCGGCGACCTGGGTGTAGGTCTTCAAGCCCAGCTTTTCCATCTTCACTCGAAGCTCGCGTGCCGCTGCGGGGTCGGCAAAAGCACCGACCTGCACGACGAAACGAGCCGAGCCCTCGGCGGACGATGCCGGCACCGCACTCGAACTTCCGGCAGCGGTCGAGGCCGCAAGTCGGGCGCGACCGGCATCAGGCACCGGCTTCGCAACCATCACCGCAGCGGGCATGTCCTGTGCCGAACTCGCCTGCTGTCTTGCGGGCGCAACGGGCACCTTGCCTCCAGCCCCCGCCGACCCGGCACCCGACGGTGTCATCGGAGCGGGGCTGGCCGACGGCTCCGATGCCGACATCGGCTCTGACGGTAACTCCCGTGATGCACCGGCGATTGGCGTGCCGGCACCCTCGGAAGCGCGGGAGGCCGACATCTCGGTGGGGGCTGGTGCCGCTTCGCGTCGCTGGATGGGCAGCACCAGCGCGGGTGCCGTTTCCGGCCGCGGGATCTCGATCGGAATGTCGACCGGAATCGGCCGGGGTTGCGACTCAAAGACGAGTGGGAAGCCGATCACCCCGATCGTCAGCAGCACGACCGCACCGATCAGGCGCTGGCGTGTCCGCGTACGCACCCGCTCGACGGCATCGAAGGTCGGGGCGGGGCGGGCAGCATTTGCCGGTGCGTCGCCTGCAGCCTTGCGCTTGAAAAAACGAGACAGTCCCATGGGTGCTGATTGGCGCGCAGATGAAAACGTGGAGGCGGGATCAGACGTCGGCTCGTTGCCGGTGCGGTATCAGAAAACACCGCCCGTGGGCACCGGTATCGAGTCAAACGCCGTGTGAACTTCCCAGTCGGGGCAAGCCGTGTTTCAGCACGCCGCCGACGGTGAGAAACGAACCAAAGATCACGATTCTATCCGTCGGGTCCGCCAGCTCGAGGGCATGGCGCAAGGCAACAAGCGGGTCGGCGTGCATCGACACTGCGACCGGCCCGGGCCCCGGCAGCGCCAGTTTTTCATGCAGTGACCGGAGTTGCTCGGCGGTCGCCGCGCGGGCCGCCGGCAGGTCGGTGAAACACCACGAATCGACGATCGGCGCCATGCGCCGGAAGATGCCGGCGAGGTCCTTGTCGTGCATCGCGCCGAACACCGCATGCGTGCGCGGATGAAACCCCATGCGGTCGAGGTTCTGCGCCAGCGCAGCGACTGCGTGCGGGTTGTGCGCCACGTCGAGCACCAGCGTCGGTTGACCCGGAACGATCTGGAATCGACCCGGCAATTCAAGCACCGCGAATCCCTGTCGCACCGCCTGCGCGGTGATCGGAAGACGATCGCCGATCGCTTCGAACGCAGCCAGTGCCCCCGACGCATTGATGAGCTGATTTGCGCCACGCAGTCCCGGGTAGGCCAGACCGTTGTAACGCCTGGTGCGACCGGCCCAGGCCCACTGCTGCGGGTCGCCCGAGTGGTTGAAATCGACACCGAAACGCCGCAGGTCGGCACCGATCTCCCGGGCGCGATCGATGATGCTTTGCGGCGGCACCGGATCGCTGACGATCACCGGGCGGCCGGCGCGCATGATGCCGGCCTTCTCGCGCCCGATCGACTCGCGGTCGGCCCCGAGATACTCCATGTGGTCGAGGTCGATGCTGGTGATGACCGAGCAATCGGCGTCGAACGCGTTGACCGCATCGAGCCGGCCACCGAGGCCGACTTCGAGGATCACCAGATCAAGCGCAGCCTTCGACAGCAACCGCGCAATCGCCAGGGTCGTGAACTCGAAATACGTCAGGCCGATGTCACCACGAGCGCGCCCGACCGCGTCGAAGTGCTCGATCAGTTCGACCTCGGTGGCCATCTCGCCGTTGACGCGGCAGCGCTCCTCGAAGTGAACCAGATGCGGCTTCGAGTACAGGCCGACGCGGTAGCCCGCGCGCAGCGCGATCGATTCGAGCATCGCGCAGGTCGAGCCCTTGCCGTTGGTGCCGGCCACCGCGATCACCGGAACGTCGAACTTCAGGTCCAGGCGTGCACGCACCTGCTCGACACGGTGCAGGCCCATGTCGATTTCTTTCGGGTGCAACTGCTCGCATCGGGCGAGCCAGCCGGCGAGCGTGGTGGGAAGGACGGGCAACGACGTCGACGCTGACGCGTCGGCCCCAAGCTCAGGCAAGCGCGTCGGCACTCTGGCGCTGCAGCATCGCGATCATCTTGGCGATCGAGGTCCGTAGTTCGCGCCGATCCACGATCATGTCGATCGCACCGGTGTGCAGCAGGAATTCGGCGCGCTGGAAGCCTTCGGGCAGCTTCTCGCGCACGGTGTTCTCGATCACGCGCGGGCCGGCAAAGCCGATCAGTGCCTTGGGTTCGGCGATCACCACGTCGCCCATGAAGGCGAAGCTGGCCGACACACCGCCCATCGTCGGGTCGGCCAGCACGCTGATGTAGGGCAGCTTCGCCTTGGCGAGGCGCGTCAGCGCGGCATTGGTCTTGGCCATCTGCATCAGGCTCAACAGACCCTCCTGCATGCGGGCGCCACCGGTGGCGGTGAAACTGATGAACGGTATCTTCTGCTCGACGGCGGTCTCGACCCCGCGCACGAAGCGCTCGCCGACCACCGACCCCATCGAGCCGCCCATGAACTGGAATTCGAAGCAGGCCGCCACCACCGGGATGCTGTGGATTGCCCCGCCCATGACGACCAGCGCATCGGTTTCGCCAGTGGCTTCGAGCGCTTCCTTCAGCCGCTCGGGGTACTTCTTGCTGTCCTTGAACTTCAGCGCATCGACCGGCACCACTTCCTGGCCAATCTCGAAACGGCCTTCCGGATCGAGGAACGCATCAAGTCGGGCCCGAGCGGAGAGCCGGTGGTGGTGACCGCATTTTGGGCAGACGTTGATGTTCTGCTCTAGATCGGTCTTGTAGAGCACCGTTTCGCACGACGGGCACTTGACCCACAGCCCCTCAGGCACCGAGCGCCGCTCACTGGGGTCGGTCTGCTGGATCTTCGTCGGCAACAGTTTCTCGAGCCAGCTCATGCGTGTTCTCCTGTCAGGGTGTCGAGGGCGGCGCGAATTTCGGCGATGAATCGGCCGGCCACCGCAGCCGCATTGTCGGGCGTCTGGTGTTCGAGCAACTGGACCAGCGCCGACCCGATGACGACCGCGTCGGAGACCGCCGCCACTGCCTTCGCGGTCGCCGCATCGCGGATCCCGAAACCCACGCCGACCGGCACCTGCACATGCTCGCGGATGCGCGGCAGCATCGTGGCCACTGCACCGATATCGAGGTGGCCGGCGCCGGTCACCCCTTTCAACGAGACGTAGTACACGTAGCCGCTCGCGATGCGGCCGACTTCTTTCATGCGCTTCGCGGTCGAGGTGGGCGCCAGCAGGAAGATCGGGTCCATCTGGTGGCTGTGCAGCGTCCGGGCGAACGACTCGCATTCTTCGGGCGGGTAGTCGACGACCAGCACGCCGTCGACGCCGGCCGCCTTCGCATCGGCAACAAAGCGGTCGATGCCGTAGCGCTCGACCGGGTTCGCGTAGCCCATCAGCACCACCGGCGTCGTGTCGTTGCGCGTGCGGAAGCGGCGCACGTA
>JARXKP010000135.1 GCA_030271615.1 Pseudomonadota bacterium | reverse complement strand
CTGCGGTCTTGATGCACTTGAGCATGCCGGCTCGCACCACGTACAGGTGGTTGGAGCGTGCCCCTTCGAGCAACAGCGCCGCACCGGCGCGCACCTGCCACATCGGCACGCTGACGTCCGCATCGTCCGCTGCGGCGTCGCGCTCGCAGCCCATCAACACCAGCAGGTCGGACAACGGACTCACCGCCGTCATCGGCATCAGGGCACAACGTCCGGTCGTCCACACGTCGGGGTGGACGATGTCTGCTGCGTGCAAACCGTATGCAGTGGTCATGGGCATCTCCGAAAGGGGTGTGACACGCGCCGTCTTGGCGTGGATGAAGCTTCTCCCCCGCGGCCCGGCGTGGCAATCGGCATCGGCTGTGATTGGCGGTCGGAACACTGCCGGATGACACCGGGAAGATGCCTACGCCCGTGTCGGAATATTCCGAATCACGACGTGCCGACTCGGTGCCCCGCCGGTCGTCCCCGGCCTGCTCACCGGGCGATATTGAGTTTGCGCAACCCGGCATCGGCGACCGGGCCTACCGTGACCGTTCAGACGCAGGCGAGAGCGGGTCGGCTTGCAGCAGGGGTCAGACTCAGGAGCACACGATGACGGCTCTTTCCACCTTCATTTCCTCGCGTCTCACGCAGTTGCCACGCCGGCTGCAGCTGGAGTGGCCTGGGGGCAGTGCCGGCCCGCGCCCGGCGCAGGTGCGCATCCGGTTGCCGGACCAGAGGTCGCTCGGCTGGCTGGCCACCGGTCGCATCGGCTGCCTCGCCGACGCCTATGTGTGCGGTGCCGTCGACATCGAGGGATCGATGTCCGACGTGATGGAGCTGGCTGGCGAACTGGCCGGCAATCCGGTGCGTGCGGGAGCGCGCGAGTCGTGGCCACGCTGGCTCGGCGCCTGGCGGTCGCTGTGGCACCACGACCGGCGCAAGGATGCCGAACAGGTGCAGTTCCACTACGACGTCTGCGATGAGTTCTTCTCCCTGTGGCTCGACCCGATGTGCGTCTACTCCTGTGCCTATTTCCGCGACGCCTCGATGTCGCTGGCCCAGGCCCAGCAGGCAAAGCTGGACCACGTGTGCAGCAAGCTGAGGCTGATGCCCGGACAGCGGTTTCTGGACATCGGCGCCGGATGGGGCGGTTTGCTGCTGTGGGCGGCCGAGCACTATGGCGTCCACGCGACGGGCATCACGCTGTCGAAAAACCAGCATGCCCACGTGAATCGCCTGATCGACGAGCGCGGGCTGCGCGGTCGCGTCGAGATGCAACTGCTCGATTACCGCGACCTGCCCGAAGACCAGACCTTCGATCGCATCGCGTCGATCGGCATGTTCGAGCATGTCGGCAGGTCGCAGCTGGGTGCCTACTTCGCCAAGCTGGCGCGCCTGCTGGTGCCGGGCGGGCTGATCCTCAACCACGGCATCACCGCCGGTGGCGTGCACAACGACCAGCTCGGAGGGGGCATCGGCGATTTCGTCGACCGGCACATCTTCCCCGGCGGGGAGCTGGTCCATGTGTCCGACGCTGCGCACAGCCTCGCGGAGGGCGGGCTCGAACTGCTCGATGCAGAGAACCTGCGCCCGCATTACGCCCGCACGCTGTGGGCCTGGTCGCAAGCGCTGGAGCTCGAGCAGGCGAAGGCGCGCGAACTCGTCGGCGAAGCCGCGCTGCGCGCCTATCGCCTGTACCTGGCCGGGTCGGCGATGGGCTTCGAGCGGGGCTGGCTGTCGCTGTACCAGTTGCTGGCGACCCGGCCCGACGGCGACATCGACGGGGGTTCCATGCGCGGCGCGCAGTGCGTGTATCCGTTCAATCGCGACTACATGGCCGCTTGATGTCGGCGGCCACGCCCCTCGCGTCACGTGTCACGTGTCGCCGCTGCTCGAAGGCGGATTTCCGGTCGAGTGCGACGCCATCACGGGCTCCAGGACGCCGGCAACGTCGAAGCCGGAACTGTTGTCGCCCATGTTGTTTTCGAGCCCGTAGCGGATCAGCGCGGCTATCGTCGGCAGTTGAAGCTTCTCCTGGATACGTGACTTGTGCGTGCTGACGGTCTTGACCGACAGGTGCAGTTCGGCAGCGATGTCGGTCAGGCGTTGACCGGCGACGATGCGCTGCATCACCTCGAGTTCGCGGTTCGACAGTTGCGCGTGGCGCGGCGCGAACATCGCGCCGCTGAGTTGCTGCACCACGCGCTCGGCCAGGTTCGCCGACACATAGGCGCCACCGGATGCCGCCTTGCGCACGGCGGCGACCAGTTCGGCAGCCGCGCAGTCCTTGGTGACGTATCCGCTGGCGCCGGCCTTGAAGGCACGCAGTGCGTATTGCTCCTCGGCGTGCATGCTGAGCACCAGGACGGCCACCGTCGGATGGTCCAGCTTGATGCGCCGGATCAGTTCCAGGCCGTTCATCCCGGGCATCGACAGGTCGACGATGGCCAGATGGAAGTGCTGGCGGCGCATCAGTTCGAGCGCCTGAAAGCCGGAGCCGACCTCGGTGATCGTCCAGTCGTCGCCCAGCGGCTCCAGCACGCGCTTCAATCCCTCGCGAACGATGGTGTGATCGTCCACCAGCAGCAGATTCGAAGGGGCACCGTGATTTTTCATGTATCCATCCTTGACCGTGAATCGCCACCCGCATCTCCGGCCGGCACGGCCGGCGGCGATATCGGTACCCGTATCGTGATCTTGCGTCCGTTCCCGGGCCCGTTCTCGATGGACAACTGGCCGCCGAGCATGTGAGCGTGCTCGCGCACCGAGGAAGTCGAGTCGATTTCAGTGTCCGTCGAGGTGTGAGGCCAGCCGGAGCCCGGCGCCTGCACTACCAGCACAAGTTCGTCGTCGCGCTGGTTCAACATGAGGTGAACGCTCTGCTCCGAAGTGTGCCGAGTGACTTCGCTCAGCGCGCTCTGCACCGCGCGAAACAGCGCGAGCGTGCGGTTTGCATCCAGCGGCGGGTCGACCTCGTCGAGGCTCAGCCGCACCTCCACGCCGCTGCGTCGCTCCGACTCGCGAGCCAGCCAGTCGATCGCCGCATTCAACCCGAGGTCGTCGAGCATCAGCGGACGAAGCTCGGAGGTGATGCGACGCACGGTGGCGAGCGCCGCATCGGTCACCTGCAGCATCTCGCCAATGCGCCCGTTGTCGGCACGGCGGTCGTTCGGGCGAAGCAGGCCGGACAGATCCATCTTCAGCGCGCTCAGGCGCTGCCCCAGCTCCTCGTGCAGTTCTCGCGCGACCCGGCGCCGCTCGGCTTCGCTGGTGTTGACGGTGGCGATGGCCACCCGCCGGTCCATCTCGGCCTGTCGGCGCTGGGTGACGTCGGACAAGGTAATCCGCAAGGTCGGCTCGACGTCGGGCCGTGCGATGCGAAGGCTGTCGATCTTCGCCTGGAACATCGCACCGCTCGCCGGCCGCATCGTCAGCTCGATGCTCTGCGCGCCGTCGTGCTCCAACGCCTGATTCAGATGGCGGTGCCAGAGATCGCTGTCCGAACGCTCGATGAACCGGGCGAAAGGGCGGCCCATCAAGGCCGCCCGGGTCTTGCCGAGCAACGATGCGCCGGTCAGGTTCACCTCGGTGACCACACCCTGGCGGTCGAGCGTGAAGTAGCCGACAGGGGCGAAGTCGTACAGGTCGATGTAACGATCCCGAGCCGCGGCGAGTTCGATCTGGGTACGCTGAAGCTCCTCGTTCTGCATCTCGAGTTCGATCTGGTGCACGTGAAGCTCGTGGGTGAGTTCGTGGACCGAGGGGTTGCTCGGGGCACCCGTCTTCGCCCGTCGCCGCGCGCCAAGTGACGCGAGTTCGGAGGTGGCTGGCGCCGCGCCTGCCTCCACGGCCCCCAGCGGAAGCGCCACGACGATCTGCGCGCCGCCGGACGGCGTGTTGCCGTACGTGAACCGGCCGCCCAGGATGTGGGCCCGTTCGCGGATGCCGATCAGCCCGTGCGAACCGTCTCGACCCGAGGACTCGGCGGGGAACCCGATGCCGTCGTCTTCGACGCTCAGCAGCAGTTCGTGACCGACTCGCTTCGTGCTGATGCTCACCCGGCGCGCCTTCGCATGGCGCGCCACGTTGGTCAGCGCCTCCTGCACGATCCGGTAGACGGCGATCGTCATGGTTTCGTTCATCGGCTCTGCCAGCTCGACGAGGTCCAGGGTGATCTCGATGCCGATGCGACGTGCCGATTCACGGGCCAGCCATTCGATGGCCGGATTCAACCCGAGGTCGTCGAGCATCATCGGACGCAGATCGCTTGCGATGCGGCGCACCGACGCGACGGTGTCGTCGACCATCTCCAGCATCGCGCCGATGCGGTCGTCGGGCTTGCCGCGCCGCGCCCGTCCGATGCTCGACAGCTCCATCTTCAACGAGGTCAGGCGCTGGCCCAGTTCGTCGTGCAGTTCGCGGGCGATGTGGCGCCGTTCGGCCTCGCGCGCATCGACCTGATTGGCCGACAGACGCTGGAGTTCACGGCGCGAGCGTTCCAGATCCAGGCGCTCCTGCGTGCGGCGGGAGACGTCGGTGATGACCATCTGGAGCACCGTCCGGTCGGGGCAGGGCAGTGTCGCCATCGCGATGTCGACGTGACGCGAGGTCCCGTCCAACCGCGCGATCTGCTCGTGCACCAGCGACACCGGTGCGTTGCTCGACCAGACCTTCGCCATTTTCCGACGCACCGGCGCGTGCGAATCGGGCTGCAGCAGCGTATAGATCGAACGCCCGACCAGGGAGGTTCGGTCCGGCGCGGCGAACAGTTCGGTGCAGACCGGATTCGCGTAGACGATCGAGTCGCCGTCGGTGATCCAGATCGCGATCGGCGCCAGATCGAAGATCGACTGCATCTTGTCGGTCAGCGAGTCGATTTCAGCCTTGAGGTCGTGTTCACGGGTCAGGTCGCGTACCAGCGCGGTGAAGTAGTGGCGCGGTCCGGATGCTCCGGGCACCTCGACCCGGCTGATCGTGGCCTGGGCCGGAAACTCCTCGCCGTTTGCGCGCAGACCGCAGATGGGCGCGCGGCCCCGCATCGGCCGCTCGATCGCCCCTGATCCATCGAAATCACGAACATGCGCCGCATGTGCCCGGCGGTAGCGCTCGGGGATGAATCGCGACAGATCGCTGCCCAGGGCGCTGGCCTCGGTGCAATCGAACATGCGCTGGGCGGCCGGGTTGAACAGCACGACACGCTGCTGCTCGTCGACGATGACGACCGCCTCCTGCGACGCGCGGAGGGCGCTGGCACAGGCCGCATCGAGAGCCACCGTCGTCAGCCCCGACAGGTCGGAAGAATTCATTCAGCGGGTTCTCGAATGTTTCATTCAGACGACTCGGAGATTGCGGACTCGACGCTGATGCTAGGGGCTCGGGGACGCCTTGAACAGGCGGTCGTCACCCCACGTTGATTTATGTCAACTCGATTCGGCCTTCGCGCCGCACTGCGCTGCCGTCGACCGTCTGTGGGCTCGGAAAACTCCGAACGCGCAGCCAGAATGTTCCGACGCAGCATGGAAGGCGCCGACACGAAGTCGGCCGCGCTGCCGATAGCCATGGCATTCGATTTCCCGCACGCTCCATTCTTGAGAGAGTCTGCGTGAAACGAAGGTCGAGGAGTCGGATGATGGGTGCTGCCAACGCGTTGAATCCCCCGTTGACACCGGCCGCTCCTTGCGCGGTCCGGGGGTGAGCATGCCCGACGCCTTTTTCAGGCAGGCGTTCAGCGGCAGGCTGGTGATGATCGGCTGCGGATCGATCGGGCAGGGCGTGCTGCCGCTGTTGCTGCGGCACCTGGACATGCTTCGCGAACAGATGCTGGTCATCGCGACCACGCATGCCCACACGGCGGCGGCGCGGGAGAACGGCATCCCCTGCCTGCTGGCGCGACTGACGCCGGAGAATTTCCGTGCCGTTCTCGAACCGCGTCTCGAGCCCGGCGACTTTCTGCTCAATCTGAGCGTCGACGTCAGCAGCATCGCGCTGATCGCGCTGTGCCAGGAACGCGGCGCGCTGTACCTCGACACCTGCATCGAAACCTGGGCCGGCGAGCATGTCGATCCGGCGTTGTCGCCTTCGATGCGCACCAACGATGCGTTGCGGGAGGCATCGCTGGCGCTGCGTCGCCGAAGCCGGGATGCGCCGACCGCCGTGCTGACGCATGGTGCGAACCCCGGGCTGGTGTCGCACCTGCTGAAGCAGGCGCTGCTCGATGTGGCGGTGTCATCCGGCAACAGGGTGGTGCTGCCGCGCACCCGCGATCAGTGGGCCGCACTGGCGGCGAAGCTCGGAGTCCGCACGATCCACATCGCCGAGCGCGATACGCAGAGCAGCCGGCGCCGCAAGCAGCCGGGAGAATTCGTCAACACCTGGTCGGCGCAGGCTTTCGCCGACGAGGCACTGCAGCCGGCCGAGCTGGGGTGGGGCAGCCACGAGCGGCACTTTCCGGCCGACGGGGTACGGCACCGCAGCGCAAGCCGTGCGGCGATCCATCTCGACCGGCCCGGCGCCAGCACGCGCGTGCGCACCTGGACGCCGATGGCGGGCCCGTTCCACGGCTTCCTGATCACGCACGCCGAGTCGATCTCGATCGCCGACTACCTCACGGTGGGTGAGGGGGCACATCCCGCTTACCGGCCGACGGTGCACTACGCGTATCACCCCTGCGACGATGCGGTGCTGTCCCTGCTGGAACTGACCGAGAACAACGGGACGCTGCAGGCCGAGCATCGGTTGCTCATGGACGACATCGAAAGCGGTATCGACGAGCTGGGCGTGCTGCTGATGGGACACGACCGGAGCACCTACTGGTATGGCTCGCAGCTGTCGATCGAGCAGGCCCGCAGCCTGTGCCCCTGGAACAACGCGACCACCCTGCAGGTGGCTGCGGCGGTGATGGCGGGCGTGGTGTGGGCCATGCGCAACCCCTCGTGCGGCATCGTCGAGCCGGACGACCTGCCTTTCGACGACGTGCTTGCGCTGTGCCGTCACTACCTCGGCAACGTCGTCGGCGTTTTCAGTGACTGGACTCCGCTGCAGGGGCGCGAAGTCCTCTTCAAGGAAGACGTCGACCGCGACGACCCGTGGCAGTTCAAGAATTTCAGGGTGACATGAGCCGCACTGTCTGGCTCCCAGCGTGCGGTTCCCGACGCTCGAACACCTTGCGTGCAGGCCTGCCCGTCTGCGCGCACAACCGACCAAACAGGTGAGTCGTCATGGATGCTCCAGTTCCTCCGCTGCATGAACTTCCCCCGGGCGTGATCGCCCTGGTGCCAATGCGCAACGTCGTGCTGTTTCCGCACGTCGTGATGCCGATCACCGTCGGGCGCGTCAAGTCGATCGCGGCGGTGCAGCACGCGCTGCAGGCCGGTGCCACGATGGGTGTCGTGCTGCAGAAGGACTCGACGATCGACGACCCCGGGCGCAGCGCGCTGTGCGATGTCGGCACCCTGGCGAAGATCGTCCAGCATGTCGAGGCGAAGGAGCAGGTGCACTACGCGGTGTGCCAGGGCCTGCAGCGCTTTCGCATCGAGGAGCTGGTCGACGGCTATCCGTTCCTGGCGGCTCGCGTGACGCTTATCGACGAGCCGACCGAGGTGTCCACCGAGTCCGAGGCGCTGGGGCTGCAGCTGCGCCAGCGGGCGGTCGAAATCCTGTCGCTGTTGCCGGGGGTGCCGGCCGAGCTGGCCCATGCGCTGCAGGCGACGCGCGAGCCGTCTCACCTGGCCGACATCGTGGCCAGCCTGCTCGACGCCGAACTGCCCGAAAAGCAGATGCTGCTCGAGACCATGCGCACCGAAGAGCGTCTCGACAAGGTGCTGCAGCTGCTGACCCGGCGCATCGAGGTGCTGCGGCTGTCACAGGAGATCGGCGAGCGCACGAAGGAACAGCTCGACGACCGGCAGCGCAAGTTCCTGCTGCGCGAGCAGCTCAAGACGATCCAGAAGGAGCTCGGCGAGGAGGGCGGCGACAACGACGAGGAGATCGCGCACCTCGGCGAACTGATCGACCAGGCGGGCATGCCGCCCGACGTGGAAGCGCAGGCGCGCAAGGAGCTCGGTCGGCTGAAGCGCATGTCGGACGCGTCGGCCGAGTATTCGATGATGCGCACCTACCTCGAATGGATGACCGAGTTGCCGTGGGCGACGCCCCCCGAGAGCACGATCGACCTCGACGCCGCACGCCAGATCCTGGAGGCCGATCACCATGGGCTGGCGCGCATCAAGCAGCGCATCGTCGAATTCCTGGCGGTGCAGAAGCTCAACCCGCACGGGCGGGCGCCGATCCTGTGCTTTGTCGGGCCTCCCGGGGTCGGCAAGACCTCGCTCGGCCAGAGCATCGCGCGGGCGCTGGGGCGGCCTTTCGTGCGGGTGTCGCTCGGCGGCGTGCACGACGAGGCCGAAATTCGGGGCCACCGCCGCACCTACGTCGGCGCGATGCCGGGTCACATCGTGCAGGGCCTGCGCAAGGCCGGTGCGCGGCACTGCGTGATGATGCTCGACGAGGTCGACAAGCTGACGGCCAGCGCGCACGGCGACCCCGCCGCGGCGCTGCTCGAGGTGCTCGACCCGGAGCAGAACTCGACCTTCCGCGACAACTACCTCGGGGTGCCGTTCGACCTGAGCCGGGTCGTGTTCATCGCCACCGCCAACGTGATCGACAACGTGCCCGGGCCGGTGCGCGACCGCATGGAGGTGATCGAGCTGCCCGGCTACACGCAGGAGGAAAAGCTGCAGATCGCGCAGCGCTATCTGCTGCGCCGCCAGCGCGAGGTCAACGGCCTGCGCGAGGATCAATGCGAGATCACCGTCGCGGCACTGACGAAACTCGTCTCCGAGCACACCCGCGAGGCCGGCGTGCGCCAGCTCGAGC
>JARXKP010000134.1 GCA_030271615.1 Pseudomonadota bacterium | reverse complement strand
CTTCGCCGAGCGGGGCTTGCTGTGACGCCGCCCCGCAAAGTGCGCAGCCTGCAGGACCTGAAGGCGCTGAAGAAGATGCTCGCCCAAGCCGCGGCCGAGGCAGCCCGCCGCGAGGCCGAAGCCCGTGCCGAGGCTGCGCGCGCGCACCACGAACGCGAGCTGTTCGCTCTCACGGTGGGGCTGGTGACGCCGCTGCGTCGCGGTGTCGTCGTTGCGCTCGAGCGGCCACGCGCGGAGCCGCTGCCGCGCCAGCTCGAACGCGACGAAGCCGCCGTGCTGCATGAGGCGATCTCGGACGAATTCGATGTCGAGTCGCTGCTCGAAACCGACGATGCGCTGTCCTACCGAAGCAGCGGCATCGGGCCCGAGGTCGTGCGCAAGCTGCGGCGCGGCGTCTGGTCGATCCAGGCGCAGCTCGACCTGCACGGCCTGCGTCGCGACGAGGCGCGCGAACAACTCGCCACGTTCCTGCGCGAGGCCGTGCGCCACGGACTGCGCTGCGTGCGCGTGATCCACGGCAAGGGCAACGGCTCGCCGGGACGCGAACCGGTGCTCAAGTCCAAGGTGAAGACCTGGCTGGTGCAGAAAAGTGAAGTGATCGCCTTCGCCCAGGCCCGCGCGGCCGATGGCGGACATGGCGCACTGCTGGTGCTGCTGCGTCCGACCGGACCGACGCCGGTGTCGACACCGGCCGCCAACGACCCCGGAACTCCGCGGGCTCGCCGCACCATCAAGGGCTGAGGCCGAGGTCCGCCACAGCCGTCAGGCGCCGCGGTTGCGCATCCAGTCGGCCGTGCCGAAGAACGATTCGACCAACCGCGCCGCCATCGATTCGTCGATGTGCGACTCGCGCATCGCCTGCGTCATGCAGGCCATCCACTGGTCTCGTTCGGCAATGCCGATCGAGTACGGCATGTGCCGGGCCCGCAGGCGCGGATGACCGAATCTTTCGACGTAGAGCTGCGGGCCACCAAGCCAGCCGCAGAGGAACCAGTGCAGCTTGTCGCGCGAGCCGTCGAGCGTGTCCGGATGCAGTGCGCGAATACCGGAAAACGCGGGTTCGAGGTCCATCAGGTCGTAGAAGCGATCGACCAGTTGTCGCACCGCAGGCTCGCCACCGAGCAGGTCGAACGGCAGGCTGGACGGCGTGTCGGCAGACTCTGCGCTGCTCATGCCAGCAGCTTGTCGGCGAGCAGGCCGATGGCCTTGGCGGCCGAGCAGCCGGGCAGCGATTCCATCAGCAATTGCCGCTTCAGGATGGCTTCGCGCACGGCGGTGTCGGCCGGAACTTCGCCGACGAGCTCGAGCTTCAGTGGGCCCTCCGGTGCCGTCAGCAGGGGCGACACATAGCGGTCGATCACTTGCTGCAGCTGCCCGCGAATCGTGCGCCCTTCTCCAAGGCGACCCACCTGATTGACGAGCAGCTTGATGATGCGTCGACCTTGCTGCATGGCCAGCACCTTGATGGTGGCGTAGGCATCGGTCATCGAGGTCGGCTCGGGGGTCGCTACGACCAGCACCTCGTCGGCCAGCGACACCGCGAACAGAACGACATCGGAAATGCCGGCGCCGGTGTCCAGCAGGATGCAATCGAAACGCGGCTTCATCTTCTCGATGATGGCGAGCAGCTGCTCGCGGATGTCACTGGTGAGACGCGAGTACTCGACGAGACCCGACCCGGCCAGCAGCACCGAAAAACCTCCCGGCGCGGGCAGGATCGCTTCCTCGAGTTCGCATTTGCCGGTGAACACATCGTGCAGCGTGATCTTGGGATGCAGGTTCAGCACGACGTCGAGGTTGGCGAGGCCGAGGTCGGCGTCAAGTACCAGCACGCGCTCGCCCCGGCGCGCCAGGGCTGCCGCCAGATTGGCCGAGACGAAGGTCTTGCCCACGCCGCCCTTGCCACTGGTCACGGCGATCGTCCGCGCGCGGCGACCGCTGGCGGGCGCAGCGGGCCGGGCGGTGAGATCGGTCAGGGGGGTCGGGGCGGTCATTCGATATCCTGGAACTGGGAGGTGCCAAAGAGCATGCCCTTCTCTTCGGCGCTGACTTGATACACCGCTGCCTGCTCGAGGCAAGCGCGGTTGCGACCTTCGGTCTTGGCACGGTAGAGCTGGCGGTCGGCCCGCTCGACCCACAGCGTTGCCGACGAACGCACCCACTGCGGCGCGTAGGCACCGCCGATGCTGATGGTGACTTGCACGTCGGTGCCCGGGGCCACATTGACGACACGGCGCTCGACCTTGGCGCGAATGCGTTCGCACACGGTCTGACCGAAGGCGGGAGGACAGTTGGGCAGGATGATCGCGAACTCCTCGCCGCCATAGCGCGCCACGGTGTCCATCGGACGCACGCAGTCCTGAAGCGCGGCGGCCACCGCCTTCAACACCTGGTCGCCGGCGGGGTGACCGTGGGTGTCGTTGACGACCTTGAAGTGATCGATGTCGGCCATCAGCACCAGCGCCGGCTCGCCGGCACGGGCCACGCGATCGATCTCGCGGGCGATGATCAGTTCGAACTGCCGCCGATTGGCCAGGCCGGTGAGTGCGTCGCGGCTCGACAACTCGCACAGCGCATCGACCACCGCCTGCAGCCACGGCGTCGAGCCCGGGGCGGCGTCGATGACCACTTCACGACCGGCCTGCTTCAACAGCTGCAACGCCGTTTGAAGTTGCAGATCGCCAAGGGAATCGACGGTTGGCATGAGGAATGGATGCAGGTTGCAGTCGAACAGGGCACCAGTCTAGCGGCCCGACATCCGGCGACGTCGCCGAGACAGGCCGGCAAAACCCATCCACTTTCGGCATTCGGCGGCCCGCGCCCCGATTCGACGGATTCAAGCTGTGCTGCCGCCTGCCGATATTCCTGCATGTCCCCGCTTATCGAGGTGCGGGTGTCGCACCGAGGGTGCCCCCTGCCCGACCGGAGAGTTTGACGATGTCTGCCGTGATGCCCGCCTCTGCTCAAACCCGTTTCGACGCCTCCCCCGACCTTTCGGAGCGTGACCTGGCCTTCGAGAAGGCCGATTTCGAGCGGGTGCGCCGACTCATCTACCAGCGCGCCGGCATCAGCCTCGGCGACGGCAAGCAGGCGATGGTCTACAGCCGCGTCTCGCGACGACTTCGCCACACCGGCCACGCGTCGTTCGTGAGCTACCTGCAATGGCTGGAGCAGGCGAGCGGGCCTTCAGCCGACGCCGAATGGCAGGAGTTCATCAACTGCCTCACCACTAACCTGACCTCGTTCTTTCGCGAGGATCACCACTTCTCCGCGTTGGTCGACGACCTGCGCTCGCGCGCCAGCGGCAGCGTGCGCATCTGGTGCAGCGCCGCCTCCACCGGTGAAGAGCCGTACTCCATCGCGATGACAGTGACCGAGTCGCTCGGCGCGAATCACGGCACCAAGATCATTGCGAGCGACATCGACACCAGCGTGCTGGCGAAAGCCAGCCTGGGCGTGTACCCGCAGGATTCGCGCGGGCTGTCGCCGGAACGGCTGCGACAACACTTCATGCGAGGCAAGGGCGCGCAGGCCGGCTTCATCCGCGTCAAGCCAGACCTGGCCCGCATGATCGAATTTCGCGTGCAGAACCTGATGGACGCACGGTGGTCGCTCGGCGAGCAGTTTGACATCGTGTTCTGCCGCAACGTGATGATCTATTTCGACGCCGCCACGCAGCTGAAGGTCCTGGAGAAGATCCACGCGACGATGAAGCCGCAAGGCTTGCTTTACGTCGGTCACTCGGAAAATTTCACCGAGGCCAGGCACATCTTCCGGCTGCGCGGCAAGACGATCTACGAGCGCGTCTGAAGCCCGGCTCCCCTGTGCACATCGCCCCGCCCCACCCACCCGAGCGCCCATGAACATGCTGCGTTCCAGAAGCACCTCCGCCTCGTCTTCATCGCTGTCGCGACCCGGGTCGACCTTCCCGGCGGGAAGCGGTTCGAGTCCGGGCATCGGCGCCCCCGCGCCGGGCTCGCGATTGGCACGTCTGAGGGCGCAGACGCCGAAGCCGGGTCAGGCATCCTTCTTTTTCTACGAAGCCCATTTCAAGAGCGACGCCGTCAAGGTGTTGCCAGGCGAGTACTACGTCGACGACGAGGACCTGCTGATCATGACCACGCTGGGCTCGTGCATCGCCGCGTGCCTGTGGGACCGCAACGCCAGGGTCGGCGGCATGAACCACTTCATGCTGCCCGACGGCGTGGGCGATTCTGGCCGCTACGGTTCGTTCGCGATGGAAATGCTGATCAACGAACTGATGAAGCGCGGTGCCTCGCGCTCGGGCCTGGAAGCCAAGGTCTTCGGCGGCGGGGCGGTGATCAGCGGCATGAGCACGCTGAACGTCGGCGAACGGAACACGACGTTCGTGCTCGACTACCTGAAGACCGAACGCATCACTGTGGTGTCGAAAGACGTGCTGGACATCTACCCGCGCAAGGTGTGCTTCCTGCCTGCCAGCGGCAAGGCGATGGTCAAGCGACTGGCACCGGCCAGCACCGACGCGCTGGTGGCGCAGGACCGGGTGGCCGTCGAACGTGCGGTCAGCTCGAGCAGCGGCGGTGGCTCGGTAGACCTCTTTTAAACCTCTGGCGAAACGGCGGAACGAATCATGGCAAAAACCCGTGTGGTGGTGGTCGACGACTCTGCTCTGGTGCGCAGCCTGCTGTCGGAAATCATCAACAGGCAACCCGACATGCAATGCGTGGGGGCTGCGGCCGACCCGTTCGCGGCGCGCGAGATGATTCGCGAGCTGAATCCCGATGTGATCACGCTCGATGTCGAGATGCCCCGCATGGATGGCATCGACTTCCTGGGCAAGCTGATGCGGCTGCGGCCAATGCCGGTGGTGATGGTGTCGACGCTGACCGAGCGAGGCGCCGACGTCACCTTGCGTGCGCTGGAGCTGGGCGCAGTCGACTTCGTCGCCAAACCCAAGATCGGTGTCGCTGACGGACTGAAGCTGCTGGCCCAAGACATCACCGACAAGGTACGCATTGCATCGAAGGCGCACCTGCGTCGCACGCCATCCCAGCCGGCTCCCGGAACGGGCGGTGCGATATCGAAACCCAGCGCGCCGGCCACCTCGATCGGCCGGCTGTCGACCGAAAAGATCATCTTCATCGGCGCCAGCACCGGCGGCACCGAAGCCACCAAGGAAGTGCTGATGAATCTGCCGGCGGACTGCCCGGCGGTGGTGATCACGCAGCACATGCCGCCGGGATTCACCAAGAGCTATGCCGCGCGACTCGATGGCTTGTGCCGCGTGCGCGTGGCCGAAGCAAGAGACGGCGAACGCATCCTGCCGGGGCATGCCTACATCGCACCGGGCGGATTTCATCTGAGCGTCGAGCGCAGCGGCGCCAACTACATCGCCCGCGTGCAGGACGGCGAACCGGTCAACCGGCACAAGCCGTCGGTCGAGGTGCTGTTCAAATCGGCCGCCCGTGTGGTCGGCCCCAACGCGCTGGGCCTGATGCTGACCGGCATGGGCGCCGATGGCGCCACCGCGATGAAGGAAATGCGCGACGCAGGCAGCTACAACCTGGTCCAGGACGAAGCCAGCTGCGTCGTCTTCGGCATGCCTCGCGAAGCGATCGCAGCCGGCGCCGCCCACGAAGTGCTGTCGCTGGCGCAGATCGCTCCCAAGCTCATCGAACGGTTGCGCAGCACCTCGGGCATGTCGATGAACCGCGTGTGAGTCTGCTCACTCGGCGGGCAAGAACAGCTCCTGCAGATCGTTCAGGAAGTCGTAGCCACGTGAGGTTGGCCTGATCCAGGCGGTCTCGCGTTCGAGCAGCCCTTTGCGCACCGCGTCGTCGAGCGGCCGCTCGATGGAACTCAACGGCAAGCCGGTTCGTTCGGCGTAACGAGCCAGTTCGACGCCTTCCTTCAAACGAAGGCCGTTCAGCATGAACTCGAACGGCAACTGCCGGCGCGACACCTCTTCGTCCTGCGCGACGGCTCGGCCGGCCAAGGCGTTCGCCATGTAGGCAGCCGGGTCTCGAAAACGCACCTGGCGCACCACGCGGTGCGGATAGCTGATCTTGCTGTGCGCACCCGCGCCGATGCCGAGGTAGTCGCCGAACTGCCAGTAATTCAGGTTGTGCGCGCAGCGATGACCGTGCCGCGCGAAGGCCGACACCTCGTAGCGCGACAGGCCCGCTGCTTCGGTGCGCTGCGTGATGCGGTCGAGCATGTCGAAGGCCTTGTCATCGTCGGGCAACTTCAAGGAGCCGACCGGTGGGCGCTTGGCGAACAGCGTGTTCGGCTCGATCGTCAGGTGGTAGATCGACAGGTGCGGCGGCGCGAACGAGAGCGCGGTCGTCAGGTCGCTGTCCAGCTCGGCCAGCGTCTGCCCCGGCAACGCGTACATGAGGTCGAGGTTGTAGGTCTCGAACGACTCGCTCGCTTCGGCCAGCGCCGCCCTCGCCTGCGCGCCGTCATGGACGCGGCCGAGCGCCGCCAGCTTGGCATCGTCGAAGCTCTGCACGCCGACAGACAACCGCGTCACGCCGGCCGCGCGGTACGCGCGAAAGCGGTCGCGCTCGAAGGTGCCGGGATTGGCCTCCAGCGTGATCTCGCAGCCGGGTTCGAGCGGCAGCAGGGCACGGATGTCGGTGATCAGACGGTCGATGCTGTCGGGCGAGAACAGGCTCGGCGTGCCTCCGCCGATGAACACCGTGTGGATGCGTCGCCCCCAGATGAAGGGCAGCGCCGCTTCAAGGTCGCAGCGAAGTGCATCGAGGTAGCGTGCCTCGGGCAGTTCGGCGTCGGCCGAGCCCCCAGCCAGCGCCGGGCCGCCCCAAGCGGGCTGGGCTGCCCCCGGGGGACGACGCTGCAAGCGTCTTGAGGCCGTCATGACTTCGTGCGAATTGAAGTCGCAGTAAGGGCACTTCTTCAGGCACCACGGCAGGTGCACGTAGACCGACAGCGGCGGCAGCGCCGCGAGGTTCAAGGTGCCGGGGCGCAGGTAGCGGGCGAGCAGCTGCGTCGGGTCGACGCCCACTTCCAGCGATGCGGCTTCGGGCTCGCGAGCGGGCACGATCGGAATGTCAGCCAAGGCCCCAGACCTCGCGCATTTGCCGAAGCATCTCGCGCGCCGCCAGACCTCGGTGGCTGCGCGCGTTCTTCTCGCCAGGATTCAACTCGGCGACCGAGCGCTGCAATTCGGGAATCAACAACAGCGGGTCGTAGCCGAAACCCGATTCACCGCGCGGAGCCGGCAGGATGACGCCGGACCAGCGACCGAGCGCGACCAGCGGCTGCGGATCGTCGGCCGAACGCACCGCCACCAGCGCGCAGACGAAGCACGCCGTGCGCTCGGCCGGCGCCTTCACGCCGGAAAGGCGTTCAAGCAGCACCCAGTTGTTAGAGCGATCGCTTTTCGGCTGACCGAAATCTTCGGCATAGCGCGCCGAACGAACGCCCGGCGCGCCACCGAGCGCGTCGACACACAGGCCCGAATCGTCGGCGATCGCAGCACCCTGCGCGAGCTGCGCAGCGTGGCGCGCCTTCGCGAGCGCGTTTTCGATGAAGGTGAGGTGCGGCTCATCGGCCTCGGCGATACCGAGTTCGCCCTGGCCCACCAAGGCCAGGCCCAGCGGTGCAAACAGCGCCTGCAACTCGGCCAGCTTGCCGGCGTTGTTGGAGGCCAGTACCAATCTCACAGCATCACCGGATCACGGCGTCACAACTCGAGCGCGCGGCGCTGCGCAGCCACCAGTTGGCGGATGCCCTGGTCGGCCAGTTGCATCAGGCTGTCCATCTCGCTGCGCGAGAAAGCCACGCCCTCGGCCGTGCCCTGCACTTCGACGAAACCGCCCGTGCCGGTCATCACCACGTTCATGTCGGTGTCGCAGGCCGAATCTTCGATGTATTCGAGATCGAGCAGGGGCACGCCATCGACGATGCCGACGGACACGGCCGCCACGAAATCGCGGATCGGCGAGGCGCCCAGCTTGCTTTGCGCGATCAGGCCACTCACCGCATCGTGAGCCGCCACGAAGGCGCCGGTGATCGCTGCGGTGCGGGTGCCGCCATCGGCCTGGATCACGTCGCAGTCGAGCGAGATCGTGCGTTCGCCGAGCAGCTTCAGATCGAACACGCAGCGCAGCGAGCGGCCGATCAGCCGCTGGATCTCCTGCGTGCGCCCGCTTTGCTTGCCCTTGGCCGCCTCGCGGTCGCTGCGGGTGTGCGTGGCGCGCGGCAGCATGCCGTACTCGGCAGTAACCCAGCCCCGGCCCGAGCCGCGCTGGTGCGGTGGCACCTTCTCCTCGACGGACGCGGTGCACAGCACCTTCGTGTCGCCGAACTCGACGAGCACCGAACCCTCGGCGTGCTTCGTGTAGTGCCGCGTGATGCGAACCGGCCGCAGCGCATCGACGCTCCGGCCTTGCGTGCGTTCAAAACCCATGACGGGCTCCTTCAGTTCTTTTTTTGTTGAGACGAGCGCCGGATGGCGTCGTTGATTTCCTTGATCGAGCGCTCGATCTCGGCGTCGTCGAGATCGTCGGTCGCGTCGTGACCGAGAACGCTGGCCTGGATCGTCGAGGCAAACACTTCCTCGCCGAGTTCCTGCGTCGACACACCGGCGCTGCCCGAATCGGCTTCGGAGCCTTCCCACTCGATCGCCATCACCGAAACGTTGTCGGACTTCGGCCCACCATTGCGCAACGCTTGCTCGACCAGCTCAGGCACCGCTTCGGCAATCGGGCGACTGGACAGTTGCTCGGTGATCGACTCGTCGGTCACGGTGCTCCACAAACCGTCGGAGCACAGCATCAGCCGATCACCCCGCTGCAGCACGAATGGGCCAGCGGTGTCGATCACCGGCTTGCCCGGGCTGCCCAGGCAGGTGAACAGCACGTTGCGGTTGAAGCGGTCGTT
>JARXKP010000133.1 GCA_030271615.1 Pseudomonadota bacterium | reverse complement strand
CCTGGTTCGGCACCGACCTGCTGTGGGCCAACGACCTGAGCTTCGACGGCGTGGCCGCGCAGTGGACGCCGCGCATCACCTCGGAGATCCGCGGCTTCGCGACCGTGGCGGCGATGCCGGTGCAGGAGATCGAGCTGGCACAGGCCGACAAGTGGCTGTTCGGTGCGCAGGTGGGTGCCACGCTGGCGAGTTCGCCGCGCACCATCGGCGGCAAGGTGGGATTGGGCTACTACCGCTACACCAACATGGTGGGTCGCGTGAGCCCGGCCGGCTCGACGGCCTACGAGTACACCGCGCCGCAGTTCGCCCAGAAGGGCAACAGCTACTTCAACATCTCGTCGGACGCCGCGCGGCCGCTGCTCGCCCTGGCATCGGAATACCGGTTGCTCAACCTGACCGGTCAGCTCGATTTCCCGTCGTTCGCGGGCAAGCGGGTGATGCTGACCGGCGACTACGTGCGCAACGTCGGCTTCGATCGCGCGCAGGTCAGCGAGCGGGTCGGGGTCGATGTCGATCCGCAGATCTCGGCGTATCACGTGCGGGTCGCTTTCGGCAACGCCGAGGTCAAGGCGCTGCACGACTGGCAGGTGTTCATGGCCTACAAGCGGATCGAGCGTGACGCGGTGCTCGACGCCTTCACCGACAGCGATTTCCGACTGGGCGGCACCGACGCGAAGGGCTACATCCTCGGGGCGAGCTACGGGCTGGGCAAGAACACCGCGGCCGGCCTGCGCTTCTTCAGCGGCGATTCGATCTCCGGTCCGCCGCTGTCGATCGACGTGGTCCAGTTCGATCTGAACATCCGGTTCTGATCCCGTGCCGACCTCCCTGCAGCCGTCGCCTTCCATGAGATCCAGCGCCTCGACCTTTCGCATTGCCGCCTGCTGCGCGATGGCGGCGCTGTTCGGCCTGATGCCGCTGGTCGCGTCGGCCGAAGCGGACAAGGCCGCCGACAAGGCTGCCCGCCGCCTGCAACTGCAAATGCAGAACCTGCAGCAGCAGGTGCAGGAAGCGCAGGCCGCGAAGACCAAGGTCGAAGCCGACAAGGCCGAAGTCGACAAGCAGCTGATCGAGCAGGCACAGCAGGTGACGCGCCTCAAGGGCGCGCTGCGCAAGGCCGCCGACAGCCTGAAGGTGTCGGAAGCGGGGCGCGTTCAGGCGTTGGCCACGGTGGCGTCGCTCGAGAAGCAGATGGCCGAGCAACAGCGCAGCCACGAGGACGTGCTGGCCCAGAAGGCGCGCGAGCTGGTGCAGTTCACCCGGCTGCGCGACGACCAGCAGGCCCAGTTGCAGCGCAGGCACGACGACCAGGTCACGCTGGTGGGCGAATGCACTGTCAAGAACGACAAGCTGATTCACCTGAGCGTCGAGCTGGTCGATCGCTACCGCGGCAAGACCGTCGGTGACGTGGTGAAGCAGCGCGAGCCGCTGCTCGGCCTGGGCGACATCGAGATGTTCAACCTCGTCCAGGACTACCGCGACAAGGCCGATGCGGAGCGCTTCACGGCGCCCGTCGCTCCGCCCGCCGCCGATCCCTCTTCCTCGCCACCCCCTCCCATCAACAGGTGAAACCCACGAAATGACATCCTTGTGCGCACTGAAGTTCGTCCCGCGCTCGATCACGCTCCGCACGATCGCCGCGACGTTCAGCCTCAGTTTGCTTGCTTCCTGCTCCAGCCTGCCGCCGATCCCGTTCTTCGACGACGAGCCGCCGCCGCCGGCGATGCCGTCCACGGGTCAGGCGACCCAGTGGGGTGATCGCGTCGACGGAACCGTCATCACCGACCCGGCCTACGTGATCGGCCCCGAGGACGCGCTGGACATCTCGGTGTGGAAAGACGAGACGCTGAAGGCCGCGGCGCTGGTGCGTCCGGATGGCGGCATCTCGTTCCCGCTGGCCGGCGACTTCATCGTCGCGGGCAAGACCGCCTCGCAGGTTCGCGATGAACTGGTCAAGCGGCTCGAGAAATACATTCCCGAACCGGTGGTCACGGTGTCGGTGGTGCGGGTGTCGAGCTACCGCATCTACGTGATCGGCCGCGTCAACAAGCCGGGCGACTTCCAGACGGGTCGCAACATCGACGTGCTGCAGGCGCTGAGCATCGCCGGCGGCATGACGCCGTTCGCGTCCGAGGACGGCATCCGCATCATCCGCAAGGTCGATGGCAAGACGGTGTCGATTCCGTTCCTGTACTCCCGCGTTCGCAAGGGCGGCGACCTGTCGCAGAACATCACGCTGAAAAGCGGAGACGTACTGCTGGTGCCGTGAGCGCGGCCGTGAAGGCCCGCTCGCGAGGTCGCTGCATCGCCCTGTGCGCGGTGGCCTGGGGCCTGTCGGCCTCGGCGCACGCCGAGCTGTGGACGATCGAGAACAGTGTGCAGTCCCGCTTCGAATTGAACGACAACGTGACGCTCTCCAGGAACTCACCCGGCACCGTGAACACCTTGTCCCTGTCCAACACCCTGAATGCCGCGCGGCAGATGGAGAACTCGGCGACGCATGTCAATGCCTCGTTCAACGCGCTGCGCCAGCGCGGCAATGGCGGCAACGATCGCATCGACGGCCAGCTCGGGCTGACTCAGTCGCTGACCGATCCGTTGAACGAATTCAGCGTCTCGGGGCTGTACTCGCAGGACTTCAACAACGTGGTGCAGAACGCCGATGTCACCGTAGGCCGCGGGCTGCGCCGCACCCAATCGCTGTCGGCGAACTGGTCGCGGGCCATCACCGAGTTGCTGAGCGCGAGCACCCAGGTGTCGACCTCGCTGACCGGCTACGGCAAGCAGGTGTCCGGCGCCGCCGGATTCACGAACACCAGTGTTTCCGCCAGCCTGTCGTACCGCCTCACCGAGACCGACACGATGAGCGTCCAGCTCAGCCACTCCGATTACCGTGCCGACGCCAGTTCGAACCACTCGCAGACCAACTTCGTCAGCGTCGGGATGTCGCGGTCGTTGACCGAGCGGGTCAGCGCGTCGCTGAACCTCGGCCTCTACCGGACCGAAAACTCGGTGGCGGGCAGCCGCGTGGCCTGCCCGCTGGAGATTTCGCTGTGCCGCGCGGGACTGGTTCCGTACATCCTGGTCCGCAGCAACGCCGACACGGCTGCCAACGGGTTGCAGTACAGCTCGACCTACAACTACCGATTCGACGAAAGCTCGAGCTTCTCGTTCGCGACCGGCACGCAGCAGACGCCGAGCGGCGCGGGCGCTGTCACCCGCGGGCAGTCCTTGAGTCTCGGCGCCACGCATGCGTTTTCCGAAACGCTGAGCGGCTCCATGGGCTATGCGCTCTCGCGTTCGAAATTCCAGGGCACCAGCCAGGGTGGGACGGCCTCGCAGCGCTCGTTCTCGATGTCGATGTCGAAGCAGCTCGCCCCGGAGCTCAGCCTGCAGACCGCTTACCAATGGAGCCAGGCCAACAACGTCGGGGCCGGCAACACCGCACAGTCCAACAGCGTCAGTGTTTCGCTGAAATATGACTGGTCGAGAATCGACGCGACCCGCTGAAGCGACGACGCCCAACCTGAAGCCCAGCCGCACACCTCATGTCAGCCGTACCTCAAGACCTCTACAACACTGCCGATCCGGCAGCCGACGCCGGCAAGTCCTTCGGCGACTATCTCGGCATCCTGCGCCGGCGCCGAAAGCTCATCGCGGTGGTGTTCGCGGTGCTGTTCGCGATCGCCGCCGTGGTCGCGGTGGTGCTGCCGCCGGTCTACCGCTCGACCGCGACGATCCTGATCAAGGAGCAGGAGATCCCGCAGGAGTTCGTCCGCTCCACGGTGACCAGCTTCGCCGACGAGCGCATCCAGGTGATCAGCCAGCAGGTGATGACCCGCTCGACGCTGCTCGACCTGGTCGACCGGTACGCGCTCTACGGCAAGGCCCGCCAGAGCGAGACCAGCGAGGAAATCCTCGACCGCATGCGCCGTGACATCAAGCTGACGCCGATCAGCGCCGAGGTGACGGATCGGCGCAGCGGTTCGCCGGTTAAGTCGACGATCGCCTTCAGCCTGTCCTACGACAGCGAGGTCGCCGCCAATGCGCAGAAGATCGCCAACGAACTGACGACGCTGTACCTCAACGAGAACGTCAAGAACCGCCAGCAGAAGGCGGCCGAAACGACGCTGTTCCTTGACGAGGAACTGGCCCGGGTGACCGAGCACATCTCCGAACTCGAGCAGAAGCTGTCGTCCTTCAAGGCACGCAATCAGGGCCGCCTGCCGGAGCTCAACCTGTCCAATCAGATGGGCAGCGAACGGGCGAACGCCGAGATCCAGCGCATCGATCGGGAGATCGTCTTTCTCGAACAGCGCCGGATGGACCTGCAGAGCCAGCTGGCCGACACGAAACCGTCGATGCCCGTGCTGGGCAGCGGCGGGGTGCTGATGGAGCCCGAAGACCGTCTGAAGGCGCTGCAGCTGCAGCTGACCAGCCTGACCGGCGTCTACAGCGACGATCACCCCGACATCAAGCGGTTGCGTCGCGAGATCGCCATCCTGAAGAAGGAAACCGGACTGCAGGAAGACGCCACCGATCGCGAAAGCAAGTTGCTGCTGCTGCAGCAGCAGATCTCGCTGCTGCGCCAGAAGTACTCCGACGACCACCCCGACGTGGTGCAGTTGAAGCGCGCCTTCGCGGCCATCGACCGGGCCGTGCGCACCGGCGCCGACGCCCCCGAGGGACGGGCTGACGAGCTGCGCAAGGCTCGCAAGCCCGACAACCCGGCCTACATCACGCTGAAGTCGCAGATCGAGACGATCACCTCGCAGGTCCAGTCGATGCGCAGCGAACGCCAGGAGATGCGCGGCAAGCTCGAACTGCTGGACCTGCGCGTCAGCCAGACGCCCGAGGTCGAGCGCGAATACCTCGAACTGGCCCGCGATCTCGACAGCTCGCGCGGCCGTTTTCGGGAACTGCGCGACAAGCAGATGCAGGCCCAGGTGGCCGAGCAGCTCGAACGCGGCCGCAAGGCCGAGCGCTTCACGCTGATCGAGCCGCCGATCTTTCCGGAGAAACCGTTCCGCCCGAATCGCGGAGTCATCGTGATGATGGGCTTCGTGCTGGCCCTGGTGGGAGGCGTCGGTTCGGCCGCGCTGCGCGAAGCGATCGACCAGACCGTGCACAGCGCCCGCGACGTGATGCGCGTGATGCAGGTGCCGGTGCTGGCGCGGCTGCCCGCGCTGCCGAGTCCGGTGCTGGTGAAGCGGCGTTCGCGGATGCGCTGGATCGTCGCGGTCTGCGCACTGGTTCTGTTCGCGCTGTTGCTCGCGGCCTTCCACAATTTCTACATGCCGATCGACGTGGCCTGGTACGGCCTGCTGCGGCGAGTCGCCCAGTGATCGCGCCCTTGAAGCTGCTCGACGACAACCCTCATGCCATGACCGAACCTTCGGCACCCAGCGCCGTCAAGCTGAACATCGTGCCGCCCGGTCTGCCGGAGGGCGAGGCCGAGGCGCGCGCCGCACCGCTGCGCATCGAGTACTCGAGCACGCAGGTGATGCACGACGCGCTGGTGCGCCTGCAGCGCACGCACGGCGTCGTCAAGCCCGACCGCTCGGCGCTCGCCGAGTCGTTCAAGATGCTGCGCAACCAGGTGCTGCAGCGCATGCGCGCCGACGGCTACACCCTGTTGGCGGTGACCAGCCCGCGGCGCATCGAAGGCAAGTCGCTGACCGCCGTCAACCTGGCGCTGACGATCGCCGCCGACTACGACTCGGCGGTGTTGCTGGTCGACGCCGATCTGACCGGCCAGGGGCTGCAGTCGATGTTCGGCCTCGACAGCGCGCGCGGGCTCAGCGATCACCTGACGCACGGCGTGCCGATTCCTGAACTGCTGGTGAATCCGGGCGTCCCACGCTTCGTGCTGCTGCCGGCGGGCCAGCACGCGGGGTTGAATTCGTCCGAGCTGCTGGCCACCCGGCTGGCTCAGCAACTGATCCAGGAGATGAAGCAGCGCTATCAGGACCGCTACATCATCATCGACCTGCCACCGCTGCTGGACACCGCCGATGCGCTGGCCTTCCTGCCGCAGGTCGACACCACGCTGGTGGTGGTGGAAGAGCACACCACCTCGATGCAGGACATGGAGACGATGGCCGAACTGCTGGCGCCTTTCAACCTGATCGGCACGGTGATGAGTCAGGCCCGCGAGACCGAGAAGGGCACCGCCGAGCGTCGACCGCCGTGGTACCGGCGCCTGGTGTCGGGTTTTCTGTCCGGCTACCGGTCCAGCCGATCCGCCGACACGCCTTAACGCGAAGTGGCGGCGACCTCCGTGGCGGGATGGGTCAGCGGATTCGCGCGATCGGCGAGGCCGGTGCTCGCGGCCGCGCTGCTCCTGTTGCTGACGTGCGCGAGCCCCGATGCGGCGATGGCGGCCCTGGCGCTCAACGACGATCTCGCGCAGGCCTTGCCGGATTCGGCCGCGCCCAATCTGTCGCTGCCACCGATCGGTCTGAAATCGCAGGACCTGGCGTTGATCGTCAACGACGCTGATCCGGCGAGCGTGGAGATCGGCCGCTACTACGCCAGCCGGCGCGGCATCGCCGCCGAGCGGGTGGTGCACGTCAGCTTTCCGGCCGGGCAGGTGGCGATGAGCGCCGCTGATTTCGAGCGCGTTCAGGCGGTGCTGCAAGCCCGGGTGCCGGCGGCAGTGCAGGCCTATGCACTGGCCTGGACGTTGCCGTATCGGGTCGAGTGCATGTCGGTGACCAGCGCGTTCGCGTTCGGCTTCGACCGCTCGTATTGCGCCGTGGGCTGCCAGATCACGCGGCCGTCTGCGTATTTCGACAGCCCGAGCAATGCGCCCTTCAAGGACCACGGACTGCGTCCGGCGATGCTGCTGGCAGGCCGCGATGTGGCTGGCGTGAAGGCGATGATCGACCGAGGCGTTCGGTCCGACCAGCGCTGGCCGGCGGGCACCGGCTACCTGCTGAGCACCAGCGACCGCAAGCGCAACGTGCGTGCCGAGACCTACGACGCCGTGCGTCGCAAACTGATCGCGGCCTACCCGATGACCCGGATCAATGCCGATGCGCTCGAGGATCGGCCGGACGTGATGTTCTATTTCACCGGCGTGCAAAGGGTCGCGGGCATGAACACGAACCGCTACCTCGACGGTGCGGTGGCCGACCACCTGACCTCAGTGGGCGGCATGCTCACCGACAGCTCGCAGACGAGCGCGCTGGAGTGGCTGGCGGCCGGCGCGACCGGCAGCTACGGCAACACCACCGAGCCCTGCAACTACCGCGAGAAGTTTCCCGACATCGGCGTCGTGATGGGCCATTACCTCGGCGGTGAAACGCTGATCGAGGCGTACTGGAAAAGCGTGCGCATGCCGGGGCAGGGCGTGTTCGTCGGCGAGCCGCTGGCGCGGCCCTTCGGCGGCATGCGGGTGTCGCAGACGGCAACCGAAGTCGCGGTGCAGACCCGCCTGCTGCGGCCTGGCGCCTACGTGCTGCAGTCGGCTCCCGGACGCATCGGCCCTTTTCGCACCGTGGGCCAGATGACGGTGCCAGGCTATGGCGTGCGGGAGTTGCGCCTGCCGGTGGCCCGGGATCGGTCCTATCGGGTGTTGCAGGTACCGGTGCGCTGAGGTCGCGAGCCGGCTCGTTCGGATCATTTCGCGGACGCGTCACACCGGGCATGCTGTCATGTTGACGCGTCACAGTACGACGAGCTTTTCTTCAAATTCGGGAGCGTCATGCGCAAGGTCGATTGCACACGTTTGATCTGGGTGGCATGCCTGTCTTTTGCAGGTGCGGCCCACGCCGACTATGTCAGCGTGCTCGGTTCGGGGTCGATCACGGCGCCCGCCTCGGTGGAGTTCGGTGACCGGACCGACACCCACCTGACGCTGCACGCCGGCGCGCCACTGACCGCACCGTACAACTTCATCGACGCCTGGCAGTTCACGCTGACCGGGTCGGCCAACGTCACCAGCCTGACGAGTGCCTTCAGCTTCCTCAACACGTTCGGCATCCAGAACCTGCAGGTCAACCTGTTCGATGTCTCCAACAACATCCTCGCGGTTGGATGGCAGAACGTGATCCCGCTGGACCCACCGGCCAACACATCGCTGTATTCCCTCTCGCTGACGCCGCAAACGGGCTTGAGCGCTGGCGCCTATGAATTGCGGGTGCGCGGCACGCTGCTCGCGCCACCGGGGTCCTATGCGGGCACGCTCACCGCCACGGCCTCGGTGGTACCGCTGCCTGCCGCCTTTCCGCTGTTGCTGATGGGGTTGTCCGCCTTCGGCGCGGTCGGAACGCGCAAGCGCAAGAGCGCCATCGTCGCTGCCTGACGGGTTCGTTCGGTCCCAGTCCTGTCACTCGAATCAACCATGACCAGCATCGAAGAATTCGCGTTCATCGCAGCGCAACTCGAGTGGCTCGAGCGGCGGCTGCGCGAGCAGCCTCTGGCTGTCGATCCCAGTCGCATGGAAGGCGCGCTGAACGCGCTCGCCTGCGCGCGCGCCGTGATCGTTCAGTTGTCGAACATCGGCAGCGCGCTCAGCGACATGCCGAGCGCGGCCACGCCCGCTCTCTGACGACACGAACCACCGGTTCTTGACGTCGGCGCGCACCTGCCTGTCACAGCGGGGTTGTGGCGGACTAGGACGAAAGAGCCACGCTGGATCGCGAATCGAGGGCGTTGCTTGTCACGGCGTATCGCGACACTTCGTCTGACGGGAACGGTCGCTGGTGCTGCGACCGCTCGCCGCCACAGGCCTCACCGACCTTCGGAAAAACAGACAGACTCCAGACGACTTGGCGGCGAAGCGATTCGCCGCCTTTTTTTGTCTGGTCAACAAGCACGAAGAAATCGCCGGGCCTCGAAGGCGGGAGACCGGTCGTTGCCCCCGGCCGGTTGGCGATGGATTCGATCGTGAGGCCGGGGCTGGCCACAGCCTGGAAGACGCTCCGATCGCTGGCAAGTCGCTACCAGCCTAGTGTCGTGAGTTAGAAGTTCGCAGACAAAACCTTTCGACGCTCGCGAGGAT
>JARXKP010000132.1 GCA_030271615.1 Pseudomonadota bacterium | reverse complement strand
TTCGGCGAGAAGATGGTGATGCGCATCTTCGACCCCGACACCACCGTCAAGCCGCTCGAGGCGCTGGGCTTCGGCACGCACGACGCCAAGCGCTGGGAGGCGCTGGTCGCACGGCCCAATGGCATCGTGCTGGTGACCGGCCCGACCGGCTCGGGCAAGACCAGCACGCTGTACTCGACGTTGCGTCGGCTCGCCACCGAAGAGGTGAACGTCTGCACGATCGAGGATCCGATCGAGATGATCCAGCCCGCGTTCAACCAGACGCAGGTGCAGCCCGCGCTCGACTTCGGTTTCGCCGAAGGCGTGCGTGCGCTGATGCGTCAGGACCCGGACATCATCATGGTCGGCGAGGTGCGCGACCTCGAGACCGCCGAGATGGCGATCCAGGCGGCGCTCACCGGTCACCTGGTGTTCAGCACGCTGCACACCAACGACGCCGCGTCGGCGATCACGCGGCTGGTCGATCTGGGCGTGGCGCCCTACCTGATCGGCGCGACCGTGATCGGCGTGCTGGCGCAGCGGCTGGTGCGCACTTTGTGCCCGGCCTGCAAGCAGCCCGACGAGGCGCTGACAAACGAGGATCTGGCCGACTTCGTCAAACCGTGGCGCCTGAACGGCAAGGCGAAGCCGTACAAGCCGGTGGGCTGCCTCGAATGCCGGATGACCGGCTTCCGCGGTCGCACCGGGCTGTACGAACTGCTGTCGGTGACCGATGCGGCGCGGGCCTGCATCCAGCCGGTGCCCGACGTCACGAAGCTGCGTCAACAGGCGCTGCAGGACGGCATGCGTCCGCTGCGTCTGGCCGGCGCGATGAAGGTCGCCGAAGGCGTGACGACCTTGCAGGAAGTGATGAGCGCCACGCCCGCGTGGGAGTGAGCGAGCCCGTGCCGGCGTCGCCGCCCGCCGCCTCGTCCGCGCTGTGGCCCGGCCTGCTGCTGGCCACGTTGGGCGCGATCGCGTTCTCGGGCAAGGCCATCATCGCCAAGCTGGCCTACCGGCACGGCGTCGACGCGATCACGCTGATCATGTACCGCATGCTGTTCGCGTTGCCGCTGTTCGTGATGCTCAGCGTGTGGGCGAGTCGCGGCAAGCCGGCCTTGCACAGCCGCGACTGGAGGGTGGTGGCCGGGCTCGGCTTCACCGGCTACTACCTGGCCAGCACGCTCGACTTCATGGGCCTGCAGTACGTCAGCGCCAGCCTCGAGCGGCTGATCCTGTACCTGAACCCGACGCTGGTGCTGGCGCTCGGTGTCGTGCTGTTCCAGCGGCGTGTCACGCGCCGCCAGTTGATCGCGCTGGCCGTCAGCTACGGCGGCGTGCTGCTGGTGTTCGGGCAGGAGCTGACGCATGTCGGGCCGCACGCCATGCTCGGCGCGGCGCTGGTGTTCGGCAGTGCGATGAGCTACGCCGTCTACCTCGTGCTGAGCGGCGAAGAGGTGCAACGGCTCGGCGCCTTGCGCCTCACCGGCCTCGCCAGCACCGTGGCCTGCGTGCTGTGCATCGCGCAGTTCGTCGCGCTGCGCCCGTGGGCCGCGATGGCAGTGGCGCCCGAGGTCATCGGGTTGTCGCTGCTGAACGCGCTGGTGTGCACCTTCGCGCCGGTGCTGATGGTGATGATGGCGATCGAGCGCATCGGCGCGACGCTGGTCGCGCAGACCGGGATGATCGGCCCGATGTCGACCCTCCTGATGAGCGTGCTGCTGCTCGGCGAGCCGTTCACCGCCGGGTTGGCCGCCGGCACGGGACTGGTGATCGCCGGCATCTGGATGCTGGCGAAGTGGCGGTGAGTTTCAGTCGATCTTCTTCGGGCGCCCGGGCTTCAACGAGGTGATGCGTTCCAGCGTGGACTGGAGCTGCGCTTGAGGCAGCGCGGCCAGCACCTGCAATCCGGCGCGCAGCAACTCGCTCTTCTTGGCCGAGTGACGGAAGTTCAGCGCCCGCTGCTTCAACACGTCGATCAGATCGAAGTCGGCCTGCGGCATCGTGAAGCTGTCGCGCACCAGCTTGAGCTTGGCCTTGGGCGCCTTGCCTTCGGGGGTGGTGTCGGATTTCGTCGCATGCTTGAGGGTTGATTTGGCAGCAACCGGCGCTGCGGGCTTGGCTGACTTCTGCTTCTTCTCAACCGGCAGGGCTGCGGTCGGGGCTGCCGACCTGGCCTCCGGCTTGACTGCTGCAGCGATCTTGCCTTTCTTGGCTGGTTTGGCCTTGGTCGCCTGCGCTGCGCGAGATTTCACGGTGGCGGCGGCATCCGCAGAAGGGGTGGATTTGCCGGGGGTGGTGGCCGAATTCGTCATGGTGTATCTCCAGAATAAATGTAAATCGTTTATACGATATGTTCATTGATTCTGCAAGATCGATGGCGTCAGATGCTTTTCTGGTTCACCCGGCGTGACAAGGCCTCGGCGCTTTCCTTGCGTTCGCTGTAGCGGTCGACCAGGTACGGTGCGGCGTCGCGCGTCAGCAGCGTGAACTTCATCAGTTCTTCCATGACGTCGACCACTCGGTCGTAGAAGGCCGACGGCTTCATCCGGCCGGCGTCGTCGAATTCGAGGAACGCCTTCGCGACGGACGACTGGTTCGGGATCGTCAGCATGCGCATCCAGCGGCCCAGCACGCGCAACTGGTTGACCGCGTTGAACGACTGCGAACCGCCCGAGACCTGCATCACCGCCAGCGTCTTGCCCTGAGTCGGGCGAACCGCCCCGAGGGCCAGCGGAATCCAGTCGATCTGAGCCTTCAGGATGCCGCTCATCGCGCCGTGGCGTTCGGGTGAACACCACACCATGCTTTCGCACCAGTCGGCCAGTTCGCGCAGCTCGACGACCTTGGGGTGCGACTCGGGTGCACCGTCGGGCAGCGGCAATCCGGTGGGATCGAACAGGCGCGTCTCGCCGCCCATGGCTTCGAGCAGCCGCGCTGCTTCCTGTGCCAGCAGGCGGCTGTAGGAACGCTCGCGCAGCGAGCCGTAGAGCAGCAGGAAACGGGGCGCGTGCCGCGATGGTGGAACGGCCTGCAGCTGCGCCACGGTGGGCACCGAGAACAGCGCCGCATCGACATTCGGAAGTTCAACCCGTGATTCAGCCACGTCGACCGCTTTCGTTCATTCCGCGTTCGTACCAGCCCTTGCTGTCGTTGACCCACTGGACTACCAGCAGCATCACCGGCACCTCGATCAGCACGCCGACCACCGTGGCCAGCGCGGCGCCGGACTCGAAGCCGAACAGGCTGATGGCGGCGGCCACGGCCAGCTCGAAGAAGTTGCTCGCACCGATCAGCGCCGACGGACACGCCACGCTGTGTGATTCTCCCAGGCGGCGATTCAGCCAGTACGCCAGCCCTGCGTTGAAGAACACCTGGATCAGGATGGGCACCGCCAGCATCGCGATCACCCAGGGCTGCTCGATGATGGCCCGGCCCTGAAACGCGAACAGCAGCACCAGCGTGGCCAGCAGCGCGGTGATCGACCACGGGCCGATCTTCTCCAGCAGCGCATCGAAAGACGCCTGTCCACGCCGCAGCAAGGCCCTTCGCCAGAGCTGCGCCAGCACCACCGGGATCACGATGTACAGCACCACCGACGTGATCAGCGTGTCCCACGGGACGACGATGGCCGACAGGCCGAGCAGCAGCGCGACGATGGGTGCGAACGCGAACACCATGATCGTGTCGTTGAGCGCCACCTGCGACAGCGTGAACAGCGGATGCCCGCCGGTGAGACGGCTCCACACGAACACCATCGCCGTGCACGGCGCGGCGGCCAGCAGGATCAGGCCGGCGACGTAGCTGTCGAGCTGGCCGGCGGGCAGGTAGGGCGCAAACACGTGGCGGATGAAGATCCAGCCCAGCAGCGCCATCGAGAACGGCTTGACCGCCCAGTTGACGAACAGCGTCACGCCGATGCCGCGCCAGTGCTGCTTCACCTGCGACATCGACGCGAAGTCGACTCGCAGGAGCATCGGGATGATCATCACCCAGATCAGCAGCCCGACCGGCAGGTTGACCCGGGCGAACTCCATGCGGCCGACGGCCTGGAACGGACCCGGGAACAGCTGGCCGAGGGCGATGCCGACGACGATGCACAGGAAGACCCAGACGGTGAGGTAGCGCTCGAAGACGCTCATGGGCGCGGGTGCGGCGATGGGTGCAGGCAAGGTGGTGGTGTCCATGGTCGAGTCGGGTGAGTCACGCGTTGCCGATCTGCTTCAACTCGTGGTGGATCGCCATGTGATCGAGGCTTTCGATCGGCAGCGACAGCATCAGCTCGATGCGCCGCTTCAGCGTCACCGCGGTGGCCATGAAGGCTCGTGCCTTCTCTTCATCCGTACCTTCGACCGCCGCCGGGTCGGGCACGCCCCAGTGTGCGGTCATCGGCTGACCGGGCCAAATCGGGCACATCTCGCCAGCCGCGTTGTCGCAGACGGTGAAGACGAAATCGAGCGCGGGCGCGCCGGGCAGCGAGAACTCGTCCCAGTTCTTGCTTCGATAGCCTTCTGTCGGGATGCCCAGTGCGCGCAAGGTCGACAGCGCGAACGGGTTCACGACGCCATTCGGATGGCTGCCGGCCGAGTGCGCGATGTAGCGACCCTTGCCCAGTTCGTTGAGCAGGCCTTCGGCGAGGATCGAGCGAGCCGAGTTGCCGGTGCAGACGAACAGCACGTGTTTCGGGGTGTCGGACATGGGAACTCCTGGGGATGGGATGAAGGGCGGAAAGCGAGGAGCTGCGCTCGCGGCGAACGCTCAGCAGGTCGTGCAGGCGGGCGTTGCTTCGGCTGTGCAGTCGACGCCCAGGCAGCAGTTCGCGCTCAGGTAGCTCATCAGGCCGTTCATGCGATCGATCGCCGCGCGGTAGATCAGGCTGCGACCGTCGCGCTGCTGCGAGATCAGCCCGGCGTGCATCAGTTCTTTCAGATGAAATGACAGGGTCGACGAGGGTACGGCGAGGGTTTCGGCCAGACCGCTGGGCGTCATGCCTTGCGGGCCGGCGACCACCAGCGCGCGAAACACCCGCAAGCGGGCCGACTGGGCCAGCGCGGCCAGTGCCACGACAACGTCCTTCTCTTCCATATTTCCATTGTTATGGAAATGATTGACCAAGGCAAGCGCTCACGGCATCGCGGCACCGCAGTTCCAGCATTGCTCGAACGGGCCGTCGATCATTTCGCCGCAGGCGTTGCACATCCAGTGCCGCGACACCGGGTGCCGCAGTTCGTCGAGCAGCCGGGTTGCGCGGTCGAAGTTGTCCGCGTCGGTGATCCACAGCTCGGGCAGGGTCTGATCGGGCGGCACCTGACCGGCCAGGCTGCTGTTGTAGGCCCGCTGGATCGTCGTCGGCACGCCGGCGTGGCACAGCAGATCGGCCCACAACGTGGCGATGGCGAGGTTCGGGGCGGTGGTGAGCTTCTTCATGGAGTGACGTCACAGTCGACGCCGCGGCGTGCGAGTGACGCCGGCTTCGGGCACGATAGCGCACCGCCTTTTCGAGGAGCACCTGCATGTCTGCCACCCGTCAACTCAGTACCCGCGCGATCCGCATCGAGCAACCCGGCGGGCCCGATGCCATGCATCTGGTCGAAGTGCCGATCAGCGAGCCCGGGCCGGGCGAGATCCGCATCCGCCATCGCGCCTGCGGCCTCAACTTCATCGACGTGTACCACCGCACCGGCCTGTATCCGCTGCCACTGCCTGCCTCCCTGGGCATGGAAGCGGCCGGGGTCGTCGAAGCCGTGGGTGAAGGCGTGAGTCACCTGCGAGTGGGTGATCGCGCGGCCTATGCGAGCACGCCGCCGGGCAGTTACTGCGAGGCTCGCGTGATGCCGGCGAAATGCGTGGTCCAGCTGCCCGACAGCATCAGCTTCGAGACCGGCGCCGCGATGATGCTCAAGGGCCTGACCGCGCAGTACCTGCTGAAGAAGACGTTGCCGCAGGGCGGCCTGCAGCCGGGCGACTTCATCCTGTTCCACGCCGCGGCCGGCGGTGTCGGGCTGATCGCCTGCCAGTGGGCGCGCGCATTGGGTCTGAAGCTGATCGGCACGGCAGGCAGCGACGAGAAATGCGCGCTCGCGCTGGAGTACGGTGCCTCGCACGCCATCAACTACCGGCGTGAGGACTTCGTCGCACGCGTCAAGGAGATCACCGGCGGCCGCGGCGTCAAGGTGGTCTACGACTCGGTCGGGCTCGACACCTTCGAGAAATCGCTCGATGTGCTGCAGCCGTTCGGTCTGCTCGCGAATTTCGGCAACGCGTCGGGCAAGGCGCCGCCGGTGGATCTGGGCATGCTGGCGGCCAAGGGATCGCTGTACGTGACGCGCCCGACGCTGTTCACCCACATCGCCACGCGCGAGGCCACGCAGGCGATGGCCGACGAGCTGTTCGCCGTCGTCACCAGCGGCGCGGTGCGCATCCCGGTCGAACGCCGCTATGCGCTGGCCGATGCGGCGCAGGCGCACCGCGATCTGGAAGCGCGGCTGACCACCGGCTGCAGCGTGCTGTTGCCTTGAGAAGGCTCGAATCTCTCTGCGTCGATCAGCGCGGCACCGCGGCTCGGTAGGCGTGCCAGGAGGCGTGGCCGATCACCGGCCCGACCACCAGCAGGCCCAGGAATCCGGGTGCCATCGCCAGCGCGACGATCAGCGCCACCACGGCGCCCCACAACAGCATCACCCCGGGCTGCGTGAGACACAGCCGCAGGCTGGTCAGGCCCGCGGTGATGGCGTCGGTGTGCCGGTCCAGGATCATCGGCATCGACACCACGCTGATCGTGAAGATCAGGCTCGCGAACATGGCGCCCACCACCAGGTAGGCGACGATGAATTCGAGGTTGGCGGGGTTCACCAGCGCCAGCAGCGAACCCTTGAAGTCGGGCATGCCGTTGAAGCTGAGCGCGAACACGATGAGCGACGAGCGCGCCCACAGCATTTCGACGATCAGCAGCACGCCGCCGAAGATCCCCATCGTGCCAGCGCGCGTGTTCCAGGCCGTCAGCGACGAGAGAAAGCCGGGCCGCTCCCCACCTTCGAGCTTGCGGCTCACGTCGTAAAGCCCCAGGCACAGAAACGGCCCCACCAGCAGGAAGCCGGCGCTCAGCGCCAATGTGTAGGCGGCGGCATGTTCGAACACATACACCAGCAGCCAACCCATGCCGGTGAAACAGCCGCCGTAGAACAGTCCGAGTGCGGGAGCGCGGGTGAAATCACGCCAGCCCAGCCTCAGCCATTGCGCGGGCGCGTACCAGGGCAAGGTGCTGAGCGGCAGGTCGAACGCCGTGCCGGCGGTATCCGGCGCGGCCACGTCGACGGGAGCTTCGATGTCGGTCTGTGCATTCATGGCGGGCAGTGTGCCGCCGCAGCATGCCCGTTGCACCCCGCACTTACGTCAATACGTCGACCCTCCGCCGCCGGTCGATTTCAGCGTGTCTTGCGCACCCGAACCACCTCGTCGAGGACCAGGCAGGCTGCACCGACGGTGATCGCGCTGTCGGCGATGTTGAAGCTGGGGAAGTAGCCGCTCGCGAACATCGGTGCCAGCCAGTGCCAGTGGAACTGCAGGAAGTCGATCACATGCCCGTGCAGCAAGCGGTCGATGACGTTGCCGAGTGCGCCGCCGAGGATCAGCGCCAGCGAGAAACTGAACAGTCGCTGCCCGCCATGCTGCTTCAGCATCCAGATGATGAACGCCGTGGCCGCCAGTCCGAGCCCGACGAAGAACCAGCGCTGCCAGCCCGAAGCACCCGCCAGGAAGCTGAACGCCGCGCCCGCGTTGTGCACCCGCACCAGGTTGAAGAACGACGTGACGGTGTGGCTGTCGCCGAGCTGAAACCTGCCGAGGATCAGCGTCTTGGTCAGCTGATCGGCCAGGATGACCAGCAATGCGATGCCGAGCCACGGGAGCAGGCTGGAACCGGATGCTTTCTTGTAGGCCATGTCAGGCCACGCGGCGGACTTCGCCGTCGCCGTACAGGTTGCTGGTGCAGCGAGCGCAGATCGTCGGGTGGGCTGCGTCGTGACCGACGTCGTCGCGGTAGTGCCAGCAGCGCTCGCACTTCGGGGCGCTCGATGGCGCGACGGTCACCGCCAGTTCGGAGCCTTGCGCGAGCGTCGCCTCCGAGGTGATCGTGACGAATTTCAAGCCATCGCCGAGCGCAGCGAGCAACGCATGGTCGCTGGCGTCTGCGGTGATCGCGATCGTGGCCTGCAGCGACGAGCCCAGCTGGCCGGCTGCGCGCACCGCTTCGATCTGCTTGTTGGTGTAGTCGCGGATCTCGCGGATGCGCGACCACCGGGCCAGCAGCGCGGTGTCGGCCCAGGCTGCGGTGTCCGTGTAGGTCTCGACGAAGATCGATGCCGAGCGGCCCGGCGCGAACACCTGCCACGCTTCTTCTGCGGTGAAGCTGAGGAACGGCGCCATCCAGCGCAGCATCGCGTTCGTCAGGTGCCACAACGCCGTCTGCGCGCTGCGCCTCGCGTGGCTTTTCGGTGCGGTGGTGTACAGCCGGTCCTTGAGCACGTCGAGGTAGAACGAGCCCAGGTCTTCGCTGCAGTAGACCTGCAGTTTCGCGACCACCGGGTGGAATTCATAGACCTCGTAGTGCGCCAGCACGTCGGCCTGGAACTGCGCCGCGCGGGCGAGCGCGTAGCGGTCGATCTCGAGCAGTTCGGCGTGCGGAACGAGGTCCTGGGTGGCATCGAAGTCACTGGTGTTGGCGAGCAGGAAGCGCAGCGTGTTGCGGATGCGGCGGTAGGCATCGACGACGCGCGCGAGGATCTTGTCGTCGATGTTCAGGTCGCCCGAGTAATCGGTGCTGGCGACCCACAGCCGCACGATCTCGGCGCCGAGCTTGTCGCTGACGGTCTGCGGCGCGACCACGTTGCCGAGCGACTTGCTCATCTTGCGGCCCTGGCCGTCGGTCGCGAAGCCGTGCGTCAGCAGGCCGCGGTAGGGTGCGTGGCCTTCGATGGCGCAGGCAATCAGCAGCGACGAGTGGAACCAGCCGCGGTGCTGGTCGTGGCCTTCGAGGTACAGGTCGGCTTCGGGCTCGCTGCCGTCGCCCTGTCCGGCACCGGCGTGGCTGCCGTTCAGCACATGCGAGAACGTCG
>JARXKP010000004.1 GCA_030271615.1 Pseudomonadota bacterium | reverse complement strand
TGATGCGCGAACTCAAGCGCATCGACAAGGTCGCCTACGTGCGCTTCGCGTCGGTGTACCGCAGCTTCGAGGACGTCGACGAGTTCCGGCAGCTGATCCGCGACATCTGAGCGCAGTTCGACGGCAGGCCCTTTCCGTGGGCCCTTCCCGATCCACCTCAACCGACCTCGCCTGTCCCTTCTCTGGTCTGTGCCGTCGTCACCCGCAACACGGTTATTTGTGCGATCAGGCGTACACGCGCGGCGGTCGACTTCAAACAGTTTCGCGGCGGCGGATCACGACGCCGAACAAGCCCAGTCCTGCGAGGAACAGTACGACGCTGGGCGGCAATGGCACGGGTGCAATGTCGGTGTAGGTGCCGTCAAAGTGATAGCCGGCAGCCACGCCATCGATCGTCAGGCCGGACATCAGCGCCAGAAAGTCGCTGTTGGCTGAAACGTCACCGAGGATGCGAATCGCGTAGCCGGGCGACAACGACATGACGTAGTCGAAGAGGGTGAGCGTCCTGCCGCCGGCGATCGTGCCCAGGGCATTGAACGTCAGCGAAGAGCCGCCCAGGTCGATCGCCGAGTCCGCATTGAGCAGAAGGCTGGAGAAGGTCTGGCCGTTGGCGCCGGCTGCATTCGTGAGCTTCAATGTGCCGCCGTTGAGCGCCAGTGCGCTGGATGAAGAAAGCCGGTTGGCTCCGCCCAGCACCAGGGTGCCCCCACTGACGGTGGTGCTGCCGGTGTAATTGCTGACGCCCGACAGCGTGACAGTGCCGCTCTGGACTTCGACGGTGTTGAAGTTCGACAGCGAACCGGAGTAGCTGAAGCTGTTGCCTGCGCCCGGGTGGATGACGATGGTGTTGGTGCCGCCAACGCCACCACTGACGTCGCCCAGGATGGAAGCCTGCCCGCCGAGGATGTTCAACGTGTTGTTGCCCGCACCCATGGCGATGGCGCGGCCGCTGCTGGAGCCGTCGATCGTGCCGCGGTTGGTGATCGTGGCGCTGTCGAGGCCGGTGCGGATGGCTGCTGCCGTAGCACTTCCGCCCTGAATCGTTGCGCCGGCGTTGTTTGTGATGGTCACGTTGTAGATGCTGGCCGCACCTTCCACCACGATCGCCGAGTCGTTCTGGCCGCGGATCAGGCCACCGCTGTTGTTGGTGATGACGGCGTTGCCGTAGATTCCTTCGCGCGTGCCGGCAAGCGGCCCGGTCGTGATGTCGTTGCCCGCCAGCGTGATGCCACGGCCCAGCGCATTCGTGTTGCCAACGCTGACCAAGCCTTCGATCGTGCCGGAATTGACGATCGTGCCACCCCCCACCGTAATGCCTTCGCTGTACGCAACGCCGGCGGCCACGGCGCTGAAGGAATTGGTCGAACGGATGATGCCGCTGTTGGTGATGTTGACCAGGCCGTCGACGTCGATGCCGTCGCCGTCGCCCGTGATACCCGTGCCGCGGATCGTTCCACTGTTGACGATGGTGACCAGCTGCTTGTTGTTGAAGCCGTCGAGGTTGATGCCGGAACCGTTGCTGCCGAGAATGTTGCCGCCCGCCTGATTGGTGATCGCGGCAACAAAGCTCACTGTGCTGTTGAGCGCACCGCCGGTGATGCCGTGGCGGCCACCCGTTATGGCGCCTGCGCTGTAGTTGGTGATCTGCGCGCCCGAGTTGTTCTGGAAGTCGACGCCATCGCTGCTGCTACCGGTGGTCGTCACGGACAGGATGCTGCCCCAGTTGTTCACGACGCCGTTGACACCGGTGCGCACCGCATCGGCCTCCAGGGCCTTGAGCAGGCCGCCGGCGTAGTTGTTGACGGTGTTCGCGCCGGTCGTGATGGCACTGAAGTCGACGGCCTGTGCGCCGCTGGCCGAGGCGTTCAGCGACGACATCGTTCCGTAGTTGTGCAGGATGACGCTGCCGCCGGACACGTTCATCTGGAACACGTCACCATCCGCCGATTGCATCAGCGCGCTTGAATTGGTCAGGCTGCCATTGGTCACGGTCAGGCCCGTCACGCCGGTGTTGTCGCGGATGACACGGCCGGTGCCGGTCTGCTTGATCGTGCCCAGGTTGGTCAGCGTCGCGTTGTTGCCGCTGATGGTGACTGCATTGGTGCTGCCGCTCACGGTCAGCGTGCCGGTCGCGGTGACGGTGCCTGTCTGCCCGGCGGCAGTGCCGAGCGTCTGCCCTGCTGTCGAGGAACCGCTGATGGTGAAATCGACAGCCGATGCATCGGTCCCTACCAAAGAGACGGCGAACGCGGCCAGTACCGGCACGAGCGCGAAGTTCCGCACTGCCGAGTGCCGACGTTGCGCACCCACCGGGGGCAGGGTTCGGATGTGCGCAACGGGCACCGGGTTAGACCGTGGGTTCAGCATGAGGAAATCCAATATTTCGATCGAGCCGCAGGAGCGGCCCCGTGGACGATTCGAAGGGTTGACAGGCGAGACCTTCCCTCACTGGGGTCGGCTTCCGCCTTGATGTTTTTCTTTACCCGCTGCGAGACCATACGTTTTGTCACATGAATCTCAAACGGCAGTAAAGCGGTCAGAACTGATCCGTTCAGGCTGGCTATGGGGGGGGATCCTGCGGGGGGCCTCGCAGGATGCCCTCCGAGATTTCCCTGGCAGGGGTGGGTGGACCGCACGGGTCAGGTTTGCATAGAACTCATCACGGCGACACCTGAGCACGCATTGATCTGACCGAATTGCGGCGGCAGGCCCCCCTTCCGTGGGCCCTCCACGCAGACCGTCCCGACCCACCTCCCGGGGGTCGCAAACGCGCAGGGTGTTTCCTACAGTGAGCCCATGGACTCGCTGCAACACACGCCCTCGACAACGAACCTGCCGACACGGCTTGCATCCCGGCGGGCTTCGTCTTCTCGACGTCCTCCCGATCAGCGCGGCTACACGCTCATCGAAGCGGCGGTGACGCTGGCGATCCTCGCCGTGCTCGTCTGCGGTGCCGCCCCGAGCTTCCACGGGCTGATCGAACGCCAGCGCCTGGCCGGTCTCGCCGCCCAGCTGGCCACCGACGTGCAGTTCGTGCGCAGCGAATCGATCCTGCGCAACGAAACCCTGCGTCTGAGTTTCTACAGCGCGGCGTGGGGCACCTGCTACGTCGTGCACAGCGGCGCACGCAACCAGTGCTCCTGCGCAGCAACGGCCACCACAGCGACCTGCGTGGCCGACGCGGTCCAGGTCAAGACCGTGGTCGTTCCCGCATCGACAGGACTCGGTGTGCAGGCCAATGTCTCGTCGATCCTCTTCGATCCGCTGCACGGCACCAGCACGCCCACGGGAACCCTGCGGGTGGTGTCGCCCACCGTCGGCTCGGTGCATCACGTCGTGAATCTGCTGGGGCGCGTGCGCACCTGCTCCCCCGACGTTGCAGGCCCTGCGGTACCCGGCTACCGCGTCTGCTGACCTTCATCCCACCCAGGAGCCCACCATGACAGTGCCTGCATCGAATTCGACCTCGCATCCGCTGCGCCGTCCAGCGCACGCTGCGGGTTTCACGCTGATCGAACTGATGATCTGCGTCGCCGTGGTCGGCGTGTTGTCTTCGGTCGCCTACCCCGCTTTCAGCAGCACGCTCGCGACCACGCGTCGGTCCGACGCGCTGGTCGCACTGATGAAGGTGCAGGTATTGCAGGAGCGGTTCCGCGCCGATCACCCCAGCTACGCAGAGCTGTCGCAACTCGGTCTCGACGGCACCTCGCCGGCCCGGCACTACGACATCGCGATGCTGGACAGTTCGACGACGGGCTACTCGGTGCGTGCCTCCGCCGTCGGCAACCAGCAGCGCGACACGCTTTGCAGGCACATGCGGCTGACCGTCGATGGCTTGAACATCGTCTACGCCTCCGGCGCGACAGAGGCAGCGGACAACGCCTCGTCGGCCAACCGCCGGTGCTGGAGCCTGTGACATGCCTTCATCCCGCACACGCAGTTCACGTCGCCAGGCCGGGGTGTCGCTGGTCGAACTGCTGATCGGCATCACGCTCGGGCTGTTCATCGTCGGCGCCGGACTCACGATGCTCGTCGTTCACCTGCGCGAGAGCCGCGCACTGATCGCTCAAGGTCGCTTGATGCAGGACCTGCGTACCGCCACCGACCTGATCGCCCGCGATCTGCGCCGCGCCGGCTACTGGAGCGATGCCCCCGCCGGGGTGTGGCCGCGCGATCCGACGATGCGGCCGGGCAGCGTCGCGTCCAACCCGTACACCGCGATGGCGGTCACCGGCACAACGACTCCTGTCGTCAGCTTCCGTTTCTCGCGCGATGCCGTCGAGAACAACCGGGTCGACGACAACGAGCAGTTCGGCTACCGCCTGCGTGACGGAGCCCTCGAAATGCAGGTGGGCGCTGCGCGCTGGCAAGCCATGACGGACATCACCTCGATGAAGGTCACACGCCTGGACATCGCGCCCACCGAGCAGGTGCTGGATCTGGACGGCTCATGCCAGGCACCCTGTCCCGAACACAGCACCACCTGCCCACCACGCCAGCACGTGCGCAGCGTGACGGTGACCGTGTCTGCCCAGGATGTCGCCAACGCGACCACCGAACGCACCGTGCGCACCCGCGTGCGGGTCCGCAATGACGAGATCACGGGCCGCTGCCCGGTGTGAGGCCGACATGCATCCATCGACATCCGCAACTAGCCGATCGACAGCCCGTCGGCAAACCGGTTTCGCAGCCCTCTCGGTGACGCTCCTGCTGTTCTTCGCCATGGTGCTGGTGGCCGCCTACGCGAACCGGAGCTTGCTGTTCGAGCAGCGCGCGTCCGCCAACCAGTACCGCGCGGCGCAGGCGTTCGAAGCGGCCGAAGCCGGACTCGAATGGGCCATTGCACAGCTCAACCAGCCACAGCGTGTCGACAACCACTGCCTGCCGAGCAGCACCGCCAGCGACCCCTCGTTCCGCGAGCGATTCCTGCGGACCCACCAGGACACCGGACAGCAGGAGCCGGCGGTGTGGATGTCCACCTCCACGCGTATCGCACTGCAGCCGGGCTGCGTCGGTGGAGCCGGCGGCTGGTCGTGCAGTTGCCCCTCTGACGGCCACCCTTCGCTCGATGTCATCGAGGACGGAGCCCCGCACCCCGCCTATACCGTCCAGTTCAGTGCAGAAGCGCAGCCGGGTCTGATCCGCGTGACGTCGACGGGCTGCTCCAGCGCCGCCGGACCGTGCCGCCCTGGCGTGGCCGGCCGCACCGATGCGTCGGTCCGGCTTCAGGTCGTCCTCGGGCTGCTTCCCGGCCTGTCGGCCGTACCGACCGCTCCGCTGACGGCCCAGGGCTCGGTCGACGTGGGAGCCGCGGCGCTCGGCCTGCACAACACCGACGTCATGTCGGGCGGCATCACCGTGCGCGCTGGCGGCAGCCTGATCGGCTCGGCGCTGCGGCTGACCACGGCACCCGGCGGCGCGACCGGGGCGTCGACCTCGACGCAGGACGTCGCTCTGGCGTCGATCGAACCCGACCGCCTGTTCGCCACGCACTTCGGTCTGGACAGGGCCACCTGGAAAAGCCACGCCGCCGTGCAAACCGTCGATTGCCACAGCGACTGCACGGTGACCGTCGCCGCCGCGATCGGCAGCGCTGCAGGCAACCGCATGGTCTCGATTCCCGGCGATGCGCGACTTGAAGGCCCGGTGGTGCTGGGGTCACCCGAGCACCCGGTGCTCATCGTGATCGACGGCCGCGTGACCTTGACCGGCAACGTGACGCTGCACGGGCTGCTGTACGCCGCCGACATCCACTGGGACGACACCTCGAGCCCGCAAGCCCGCGTCGACGGCGCGTTGATCTCGGAATCGGCGTATCGCGGCAACGGAGCCCCCGATCTGCACTACGACCCAACGCTGCTGCGCGCCCTTCAAGGGCAAACCGGCAGCTACGCACGGGTCCCCGGAAGCTGGAAGGATTTCTGATGAATGCTTGGTTCGTTCTGACACGCAAACCTGCGCATGCGCAACGCGGCGTCACGCTGTTCGAAGCACTGCTTGCCTTACTGGTGCTCGCGTCGGGCGTGCTCGCGATGTCGAAGCTGCACCATCACCTGCAGGCGCACGCCGATATGGCCCGCCAGCGCTCCGAAGCGGTCCGGATCGCCCAGGAAGACATCGAGTCCCTGCGGGCGTTCGCATCGCTGCGTGCGCCCGCGGACGCTCGCTCCGGCGACGCGTTCTACGAGCGCGTCGAAACCGTCACCTCATCCGTCGAGCAGTTGAGCGGCACGCGGCTGAACACGGTGTTTCACACGACCCGTCAAATCGACGACGGCCAGTCCATACGCCTGAAAGCGGCCGCCGTCAGCGTCGCCTGGACGGCCCGCGACGGCAGCACGCAACGGGCCGCGTTGCACTCGGTGATCGCAGGGCAGAGCCCGGCGCTGGCCGGCGCGCTGACCTTGGGGCCGAGCGCGCACACCCCGACCGGCGCTTACGCACGAGCGCCGGGCATTCCATTCGGAGCCAGGAATCTGGGTGACGGGCGCAGTGTTCTCAAACCGACGGTCATGGGCACCACGGCCTTCGTGTTCGACAACGTGAGCGGACAGGTGATCGAGCGCTGCACCGACGTGCCGAGCGGCGTTTCCACCGCGCAGCTGACCCCCGGGCAGCTGTCCCATTGCAGCGAGGCTCACGGCCTGTGGCTGAGCGGCACCGTGCGATTCTCGAATGCGAACCCGCCCGATCCGGCAGCGGCCAACGACACACCGCTGGACCTAGCACTGTCGGTGACCCCACCCCGTGACGCCGCAACGGCTTCGCCGTGGTGTGGCAGCGAGGCGCAGAAGACCGTGCTGTATCGCGACATCACCGGCCTCCACCGCGAGGCCGTGCCGCTCGCGGCCGAGCCCGCCAGCCTAGGCCTGTCCGGTTGGGCGGATCTCGGCGAGCGTTACGTCGCTTACCACTGCCTCGTGCCAGCCACAGGCAACCCGCTGCGCTGGTCGGGGGTGAGCAGCGTCGTGCCGCTGGGCTGGACGATCGGGGTGACAGCGGTGGATCGCAAGGTCTGCCGCTACGCCTGGGACCGCGATGGCAGCGGGACGATCGATCGCAACGACGAGCATCCCGCCGTCTACACCGGCGTCGATCGGGACCTGATGCAGCAAAACTTTCTGGTGATCCACGGTGATCTGGCCTGCCCCGGCACTGCCGCGAGAATCGAAGCCGATGCAGCTTCGATCCCGACTCAGATCGCCACGGTCCAGCATCAACCGTAAGCCAACACCGAACGAGTTCCACCTGCGATGACCTCGACACCCGCCGCGCCTTCCGGCCCCACCGCCGCGCACCCCCACGACCACTGGATGGCCGAGGCGCTGGCGCTGGCGCATCAGGCCATTGCGCTGAGCGATCCGAACCCGCGTGTCGGCTGCGTGATCGTGGCCGATGACGGACAGGTGATAGGCCGCGGGCACACGCAGCAGGCCGGCGGGCCGCATGCCGAGGTGATGGCACTGCATGACGCCGCCCAGCGCGGACATTCGGTGCGCGGCGCGACCGTCGTCGTCACGCTCGAACCCTGCGCCCACCACGGCCGTACAGCGCCTTGTTGCGACGCCCTGACTGCGGCGGGCGTGGCGCGCGTCGTGATGGCGGTCGAAGACCCCAATCCGCTGGTGGCGGGTCAAGGTGCCGCGCGATTGCGCGCCAGCGGGATCGAGGTGCTCAGCGGCATCGGGGCGGAAGCCGCACGTGAGCTCAACATCGGCTTCTTCTCTCGCATGCTGCGGCAGCGTCCGTGGGTGCGTCTCAAGATCGCAGCCTCGCTCGACGGGCGCACCGCGCTGCAAAACGGCGTCAGCCAGTGGATCACCGGGGAAGCCGCACGCACCGACGGGCACGCGTGGCGCCGACGCGCCGGCGCGGTGCTGACGGGCGTCGGCACCGTGACCGAGGACAACCCGCGGCTCGACGTTCGCCTGGTGCCGACACCGCGCCAACCGCTGCGCGTCGTCGTCGATTCGCGGCTCGACGCACCCCTCGACGCCCGCATCTTCGACGCGCCCGGATCGGCGCTGGTCTACGCGGCGAATCCCGGCGCCGAGCGTCATGCAGCATTCACGGCACGCGGCATCGAAGTCGCACTCGCTCCCGGACCAACCGACAAGGTCGACCTCGTGGCCCTGCTGGCCGACCTGGCCGGGCGCGGCATCAACGAACTGCATGTCGAAGCCGGCCACAAGCTCAACGGATCGTTCGTGCGCGAAAGGCTGGTCGACGAGTACCTGATCTACCTCGCGCCCAAGCTGCTCGGGGCCGGCCGGGACATGGCCGCATTCGGCCCGTTGACCGAGCTGTCGGACGCGCTGGCGCTGCAGTTCCATCAGGTCGACCGCGTCGGCGACGATCTGCGCGTGCTGGCGCGGCCTGTGCCCGACTGAACGGACGAGTTCGGCCTGACTGCAGGCTTCAGCGGCTGCGCCGGCTTGTGACGGCCTGCGACGGCCGCCGCCTGAGACAATGAAACATGTTCACAGGCATCATCACCGGAGTCGGCCGCATCTCCGACGTGCACGCGCTGGGCGAGGCTGCCTCGCACGGCAAGCGACTCGCGATCACCACGCCGGCGCATTACCTCGACGACGTGAATCCCGGCGACAGCATCGCGATCAACGGTGCGTGCATGACGGTCACCTCGTTCGACAAGGACCGGTCGACCTTCACCGTCGATGTGTCGGCAGAAAGCCTCGACAAGACCGCCGGACTGGCCTCGACCGGCCCGGTCAACCTCGAGAAGGCGCTGCGTGCCAACGACCGCCTGGGAGGCCACCTGGTCAGCGGGCATGTCGACGGCGTGGGCCGGGTGACGCACTTCGCAGCGGTCGGCGAGTCGTGGATGCTGCGGATCGAGGCGCCGCCGGGCCTGGCGAAGTTTCTGGCCTACAAGGGCTCGATCACGGTCAACGGCGTGAGCCTGACGGTCAACAGCGTCGAAGACAATGCCGCGGGCTGCGAGATCAGCATCAACCTGATTCCGCACACCATCGAGAACACGGCGCTGGGTCATCTGATGACGGGTGCGGCCGTCAATCTCGAGGTCGATCTGATTGCCCGCTACGTCGAACGGATGCACTCCGTGCCACCGGCCGCCCGGCCCGCGTGACCGTGGGGTCACAGGGCCCGCCACCTACAATCCGTCGATGTCGATTTCCCCCATTCCCGAGCTCCTGACGGAGCTGGCCGCTGGCCGCATGGTCATCCTTGTCGACGAGGAAGACCGCGAGAACGAAGGCGATCTGGTGGTCGCTGCCGAGCACGTGACGGCGGAGACCATCAACTTCATGGCGCGCTTCGGGCGCGGCCTGATCTGCCTCACGCTGACGCGCGATCGCTGCGAGCGACTGCAACTGCCGCCGATGGCCCCTCGCAATGGCACGAAACACGGCACCGCGTTCACGGTCTCGATCGAGGCCGCCGTGGGCGTGACCACCGGCATCTCGGCGGCCGACCGTGCCTGCACGGTGCAAGCCGCCGTCGCACGCGATGCGAAGGCCACCGATCTTGTGCAGCCGGGTCACATCTTCCCGCTGCAGGCGCAGGACGGCGGAGTGCTGATGCGCGCAGGTCACACCGAAGCGGGCTGCGATCTGTCGGCGATGGCCGGCCTGTCGCCTGCGGCGGTGATCTGCGAAATCATGAACGACGACGGCACGATGGCGCGCCTGCCCGACCTCGAAGTCTTCGCGAAACAGCACGGTCTGAAGATCGGCACCATCGCCGACCTGATCGAGTACCGCAGCCGCAACGAAACGCTGATCGAGCGCGTGGGGCAACGCAAGCTGAAGACCGAACAGGGCGAGTTCGACTGCACGTCCTTCATCGACCGCACCGGTGGCGTGCACATGGCGCTGACGCACGGCCGCTGGACGCCGCGCGACGAGGTGCTGGTGCGGGTCCATGAACCGCTGTCGGTGATGGACCTGCTCGACGCGGGTCAGTGCGGTCACTCCTGGCCCCTGCCCCGTGCGCTGACGGCGCTGCAAGCCAGCGAACGCGGCATCGCGGTGCTGCTCAACTGCGGCGAAGGCGCGCAGACGCTGCTCGGCAAACTGAAGCCTCATGAGCCGCTCGACTCGCGCCGGCAAAGCCAGATGGACCTGCGCACGTATGGCATCGGGGCGCAGATCCTGCGCGAGATGGGCGTCTCGAAAATGAAATTGCTCGGCAGCCCTCGCCGCATGCCGAGCATGGTTGGCTACGGCCTTGAAGTCACCGGCTTCGTCGCAGCCGACACCGCGAGCAACACCCCATGAATTCACTTCACTCGATGCGGATCGACCATGCAGGGCGCTGACCAGAACGGTCCGTCCGACGACAAACTGGACGGCAGCGACCTGCGCATCGGCATCGTCCAGGCACGCTTCAATGCGGCGATCACCCAGCGCATGGCGGCCGTGTGCATCGCCGAACTGCGGATGCTGGGCGTGGATGCCGAAATGATCGACCACGTGAGCGTGCCCGGCGCGCTGGAAATCCCGGTCGCGCTGATGGCGATGGCCGACAGCGACAACTTCGATGCGCTGATCGCGGTGGGCTGCATCATCCGCGGCGAGACCTATCACTTCGAGCTGGTCGCCAACGAAAGCGGCGCCGGCGTCACACGCGTCTCGCTCGATCACCAGTTGCCGGTGGCCAACGCGATCCTGACCGTCGAGAACGAAGCACAGGCCTGGGAACGGGCCGAAGAAAAAGCCCGCGACGCTGCCCGCGTGGCGGTCGAAATGGCGCACCTGATGGAAGACTTGTCGTGACCGAAACCGAACAAAAGCCCACCGCTGTGCCGGGTCCACAGGACCCGGGCAGCAGCGATTCACCCGGCTCGACGACGGTGGCTCCGCCCACCCCACCCAAGGCCTCCAAGAAGACATCGCAGAAATCTCTGCGTCGGCGCTCGCGCGAACTCGCTCTGCAGGGCCTGTACGAATGGCTGCTGTCGGGCGAGCAGACCTCGGTGATCGATGCGCATGTGCGCGAGCAGAGCGGCTTTGCTCCCTGTGACGCCGTGCACTTCGAAATGCTGCTGCACGGCTGCATCGCCGAGGCCGCCACACTCGACGCGGCGCTCGCTCGCCATGTCGATCGCAAGACCAGCCTGCTGTCGCCGATCGAGCACGGTGTGTTGATGATCGGCGCCTACGAGCTGACGCACTGCATCGACATTCCGTACCGCGTGGTCATCAACGAGGCGGTCGAGCTGGCCAAGATCTACGGTGGCACCGATGGCCACAAGTACGTGAACGGCGTGATCGACAAGATCGCCGTCGACCTGCGTCCCGTCGAGGTCGACGCGGCCCGGGCGGCCCGGCGCTGACGGGTCGTCGGCCTTTCGCTGACGGCGATGCGCCCGGCATGAGGCTCTCGCAGCGCCTGTCGCACATCGAGCCGTTCTACGTGATGGAGTGCGCCAAGGCCGCGGCCGAACTGGCGCGTGGCCCGGTGTGCGATCCATGTCAGGGCGGCCGGCCGATGATCTTTCTCAACATCGGCGAGCCCGATTTCACCGCGCCGCCGCTGGTGCAGGAAGCCGCTCATCGCGCCATCCGCGACGGCACCACGCAGTACACCGATGCGACCGGTCTGATGCCGTTGCGCGAGCGCATTTCCGCTTGGTACCAGCAACGGTTCGCGCTCGACATCGCGCCCGAACGCATCGTCATCACGGCGGGCGCTTCGGCCGCGCTGCAGCTGGCCTGCCTCGCGCTGATCGACCCGGGCGACGAGGTGCTGCTGCCCGACCCCAGCTACCCCTGCAACCGGCATTTCGTCGCGGCCGCCGACGGCGTCGCCGTGCTGGTACCGACCACCGCCGGGGACCGCTTCCAGTTGAACGCCTCAGCGGTCGAGCAGGCCTGGAACAGCCAGACACGCGGCGTGTTGCTGGCCTCGCCGTCGAACCCGACCGGTACCTCGATCGACCCGGTCGAGATGGGCCGCATCGTCGATGCGGTGCGCCAGCGCAGCGGCTTCACCATCGTCGACGAGATCTACCTCGGCCTCAGCTACGACGAGCGCTATGGCGACTCGGCGTTGAGGCACGGTGTCGGCCATGAAGACGACGTGATCTCGGTCAACAGCTTCTCGAAATACTTCAACATGACCGGCTGGCGACTCGGCTGGCTGGTGGCGCCGCAGTCGCTGGTGCCGTCGATCGAGAAGCTCGCGCAGAACCTGTTCATCTGCCCCTCGGCGGTCGCGCAGCATGCGGCGCTGGCCTGCTTCGAGCCCGAATCGCTGGCCGAGTACGAACGGCGGCGACAGGCGTTCCGCACGCGCCGCGACTACCTCGTCCCGGCTTTGAATGCGCTCGGCCTGACGGTACCGGTCGAGCCCGACGGCGCTTTCTTCGCCTGGGCCGACTGCTCGGCGCACACCGCACACCAGCCCGGTGGCAGCTGGGATTTCACGTTCGACCTGATGCGTCGCGCCCAGGTGGCGCTGACGCCCGGACGCGACTTCGGTCGCCATGCCCCGCAGCGGTATGTGCGCCTGTCGTACGCCAGTTCGATGGAGCATCTGCAACAGGCCATGGATCGCCTGCAACGGGTCTTGTGATCGTCGCAACATCGCCGTTCCAGCCGGAAGCGTCCGCTGGAAGCCCCCGCACCGCTGACGAAAAGTCCGCTCGGCCGTCGTTTCTCCGCCTTTTGCGAGTGATGGCATCGACTACCCTCGCGCAGTGAGCTCACCCGACACACCGCCACCGAACACGGTCGCCGGTCACCCCGGTTCCGGTGAGGACGATCGCGACTCGGCTTCACCCGAAGCCGAGTCGACGCCGGAGGAAGCGCTGCCGTCGATCGGCTACATCGGCCGCTATGCGCTGAAGTACCAGATCGGCGAGGGAGGACTGGGCACGGTGTACGCGGCCCACGACCCGCTGCTGTCGCGGGTGATCGCGATCAAGACCCTGCATGTGGAGATCGCACCCGAACAGCGCGAGTCCTTCAACGCGCTGTTCCTCAACGAAGCGCGCGCGGCGGCCGGCCTGTCGCACCCCAACATCGTCACGGTGTTCGATGCCGGCATCAGCGAAGGCCATGCCTACATCGCGATGGCACTGCTCAAGGGCCAGGACCTGCGCCAGCTGCGCGAAGCCGGCTGGCGGCCGAGCCCGGCGCAGGCGGCGGTGCTGGTCGGGCGCGTGGCCGATGCGCTGGCCTACGCGCACCGCAAGGGCATCGTTCACCTCGACATCAAGCCGGCCAACATCTTCATGGTGGGCCGCGGCCAGCCCTGCGTGCTGGACTTCGGCATCGCCCGCATCACGCACCGCCGCGACGCACCACCCGGCAGCGAGATCGCAGCCGGATCGCCGTACTACATGTCGCCGGAACAGGCTCGGCAGGAACCGGTCGACCGCCGGTCCGACGTGTTCTCGCTGGGCGTCGTGCTGTACGAATTGCTGACCGGCTCGAAGCCCTTCACCGGCAGCGGGCTGGAGCAGATCACCGCGGCGGTGCTCGATCACACGCCGTTGCCCGCGCACCGCGTGAACCGCGCGGTGCCGAAAGCGCTGTCGGACATCGCCGCGCGTGCAATGGAAAAGGATGTCGACCGCCGCTTCGAATCGGCAGCGGAGATGTCGCGCGAACTGCGGCGGCATTTCGTGGTGCCGGGCGCGGGCGACATGACACCGCAGACCCCGACAACAGGCTGGCATGGCTGGCGCGACCCGAGGATCGCGGTGGCCGGTGCGGTGCTCGGCGTGCTCGGCGTGGGTGTTCTGGCCAGCGGGACCTGGACCGACAAGAGCCGGAGCCCCGGCATCGTGCAGGCGACGGCACCGCTGGCGAGCGCCGCCCCGCAACAGCCCGCCAGCGCGACGAGCACGCAGGCAGCGATCCTGGCCGATGCATCGGCCTCATCGACCAAGGCGCTGCTCGGCGATGTGCCGAAACCCGCTCTCGCCGACAAGCCGCGCCCGCCGCGCGATAAGGCGACGGCCGACGCACGCGGCCGCGCCGCCGCCGATCGCGTGGGCACGAGCAACGCGCCGGCCGTCGCGCAGAAAGGGCGAATCAAGCTCGCCATCAGTCCGTGGGGCCAGATCGAGGTCAACGGCGTCCCGGCCGGTACCGCGCCGCCCTTGAATGAGCTGATCCTGCCCGCCGGTTCGCACCAGATCACCATCCGGAACGCCGACTTTCCACCTTACAGTGCGTTGATTCAGGTCACCGCGGACCAGCCGGTGACGATCAAGCACAAGTTCGGATCATGAAACCCCTGCTCCCTGTCGCCCTGGCGCTGCTCGTCGCCGGTTGTGCGTTGTCACCGCCGCCCCGGCCGGGCCTGCTCGACGTGGTCGAGCGGCCGGCCGAGCAGGCCCTGCTGGCCGGTCTGCGCGCCTACGAAGACGCGCAGTACGTCGATGCCGAAAAGCAGTTCAGCCTGGCGCTGAAGCTCGGCCTGGCATCGCCGAAAGACCGTGCCGCCGCAGACAAGCACCTCGCCTTCATCTACTGCACCAGCAACCGGGTGACCGACTGCGAAGCCGCCTTCCGCGCCGCACGCCAGGCCGATCCCGGCTTCGCGCTCAGCAAGTCGGAGGCGGGCCATCCGCTGTGGGGCCCGGTCTACAGGCGGGTGCAGCCTTGATCCATCACCGCGGCCACCAGGCCGCTGCACCGACCTGGGCATGAACACCCCCGACTTCGAAATCACGCTGCGCGTCTACTGGGAGGACACCGATGCCGGCGGCGTGGTGTTCTATGCGAACTACCTGAAGTTCTTCGAGCGCGCCCGCACCGAGTGGCTGCGCGCGCTCGGCCACGGTCAGGAGCGCATGCGGCTGGAGGGCGGAGCGATGTTCGTCGTCAGTGAAACGTCGATGCGCTACCGGCGCCCGGCCCGCCTCGACGACCTGCTCAGAATCACGGTGCGGCTGGTCCAGGTCACACGCGCGTCGATCACACTCGACCAGCAGGCGTGGCGCGACGACGAACTGTTGACCGAAGGCAGCATCCGCATCGCCTGCGTCGACACCGGAACCTTCCAGCCACGCCGTATTCCGACCGACATCGCCACACGCCTTCCGGCCGTGCCTCAGACCGCGCTTCCACAAAAATAATCAGACCGATCCCATGAACCAAGACCTATCGATATTCAGCCTCGTGCTGCACGCCAGCGCGGTGGTGCAGCTCGTGATGGCAGGCTTGCTGATCACCTCGCTGGCGAGCTGGACGGTGATCTTCGGCAAGCTGTTCGGCCTGCGCAAGGTGCGCTCCGACAACGAGGTGTTCGAGCGCGACTTCTGGGCCGGCAAGAACCTGAACGACCTGTACGACGACGCCACCAAGCGCAGCACCTCGTCGGCCCCGATGGAGCGCATCTTCGCGTCGGGCATGCGTGAATTCATGAAGCTGCGCGAGCGCCGCGTCACCGACTCGGGCGCGCTGCTCGACGGTGCACGCCGCGCGATGCGCGCGAGCTTCCAGCGCGAGATGGACACCATCGAATCGAACCTGTCGTTCCTCGCCTCGGTCGGCTCGGTGTCGCCGTACGTCGGCCTGTTCGGCACCGTCTGGGGAATCATGCACGCCTTCATCGGCCTCGCGAATCTCACGCAGGTGACGCTGGCCACGGTGGCTCCGGGCATCGCCGAGGCGCTGGTCGCCACCGCGATCGGCCTCTTCGCCGCGATTCCGGCGGTGATCGCCTACAACCGCTTCGCGCGCGACATCGACCGCCTCGCGATCCAGATGGAGACCTTCATCGAAGAGTTCTCGAACATCCTGCAGCGCAACACCGGTGCGGCTTCCGCGTCGACCTGAAAGTCGTTGAACCATGCCGGCCGTCAGCCACCGCGGGGGATCGCGCCGCCGCACGATCAACGAGATCAACATGGTGCCGTTCATCGACGTGATGCTGGTGCTGCTGATCATCTTCATGGTCAGTGCGCCGCTGATCACCACCGGCGTGGTCGACCTGCCGACGGTGGGCAAGAGCAAGCAGCGGCCCGAGCACGTGGTCGAATTGATCGTGGGCCGCGACGAGACCGTTCGCGTGCGGGTCGACAGCAAGGAAGAAGGCTCCCCGGTGGCGCTGAACAAGATCGCCGCGCGCGTCAAGGCCCTTCAGAACGGCGACGAGAACACGCCCGTGGTGATTTCGGCCGATCAATCCGTCAAGTACCAGACCGTCGTCGACGTGATGAACCGATTGCAGAAATCGGGCGTGCAGCGCGTCGGTTTGTCGGTGAAGAACGGCGGTTGATGCAGCGACTCCACGGATGACGATGGCAGCCGCCGCCACCCTCGAACGCGATGCCTTCATGCCGCGCCGGCCCGCCGGGCTGGGCAGCGGTCTGGTGCTGGCGATCGTCGCGCACCTGCTGCTGGTCGCTGCACTGACTTTCAGCGTCAACTGGCACGTCAGTTCGCCCGAGGGCATCGAGGCCGAACTGTGGGCCGCGGTCCCGCAGATCGCCGCACCGCGGCCGGTTCAGGCCGAGCCGCCACCGCCGCCTCCCGAGCGCGTGCTGAAGCCCCAGCCCAAGCCGGAGCCGATCGCGAAACCGCCGCCGAAAGCGGAGCCCGTGCCCGACGCGCAGATCGCGATCGAGAAGGCCAAACGCCTCGAAGACAAGCGCAAGAAGGCACTCGCCGAGCAGGTCCGCGAAGAAAAAGAGGCGAAGAAGGAAGCCGAGAAGCTCGCCAGGCAGCGCAAGGCCGAGCAGGCCGAAAAACTGGCCGAGCAGAAGCGCAAGGATCAGGCTGCCGAATCGCTCAAGACCGAGTTGGCGAACAAGAAGCGCGAGGCAGCACAAGCGGCCGCGCTGGCCGATGCACGCGAAAAGCAGATGCAGCGCATCGCCAGCCTGGCCGGCGCCACCGGCGCGGCCAACGCCACCGGCACGGCCGCACAGAACGCCGGCCCGAGCGCCGACTACATCGGCCGCATCAAGGGCCGCATCCGCCCGAACGTGTCGTTCCCCGACACGCTGCCCGGCAACCCGGTGGTCGAGATCGAGATCACCGTGGCGCCCGACGGCCGCATCCTGTCCAGCCGCATCGTCAAGGCCAGCGGCGTGCCTGAATGGGACGACGCGGTGAAGCGCGGGATTGACAAGACCGCCGTGCTGCCCCGCGACGAAACCGGCCGTGTGACGTCGCCGATGATCATCCAGTACAAACCGCGCGACTGACACGTCCCGGGGCACGTCCTCGCTGAACGCAGCAGGCAGCCCGGCAGCGTTGAGCGTCAACTTCAGCGGCGCGGCGTTCAATGCCGGTGACCTGACGATACGCACCTCCGCCTACGTGTCGGACGCCTCGCCGGGCGCCTCGATCACAAGCACCTACAACCACACGGCGCCCCTCAAACCTGCCACCACCGGCACCAACAGCAGCCTGGGGCCCTGCACCACCGACGCAGCCTGGAAACCGGTCAATCCGCCGGTCTATGCCGGCATGAGGATCCCAATTCCTGGTGAGCGGGATCAACGGGGCATTCAAGCCCCGTGTCATGCTGAACGCGGTGCCATGGTGAGTCGAGGACGAAGGCGTCGTCCGGAGTTGCGTGGTGCCCGCGTGGGACAGTCCGGTGTGGCTTGCGATGGATCAAACGGGTGTGCCGACGCGAGCGGAGAATGGCCGGATACGTTCCACCCTGCTCGTCGAGGCACGCCTCGCGACGGGCATCTCAACCACCAGGAGCCCCACCATGAGCCAGATCGACACTGCAGCCGCCAGCCTCCAAGCCACCCGCGACGAGCTCGCCGACATGCTGAAGCAGACCGTCGGCGAAGCCGAGACGCTGCTGAAAGGCGCGAGCTCGGCGGCCAGCCATGAATACGCCAGCTTGCTGAAGCGAGCCGAAGAGAAACTGCGTCGCGCCAAGGATGAATTGCAGCGGCTCGAGGAAACCGCGCTGTTGAATGCCAAGCACGCCGCGCGAGCCACCGACCGCGCCGTGCACGAGCACCCGTATGCCGCCATGGGCGCCGCCGCGGCTGTCGGCGTGCTGCTGGGCCTGCTGATCGCCCGTCGCTGAGCGACCGCACACCTCTTCACCAGACTTCGCGGAAGGCATCGCATGTTCGACTCGGTGAGGTCCACGCTGGCGCTGCTGCTCGACATCGGCGCCACGCGACTCGAGCTGGCCGCGACCGAGATCGAGGAAGAACGGCTGCGCCTGGTCGGGCTGCTGATCTCGGCGGTGGTCACGCTGATGCTGTTTGGCATGGCGGTGGTGATGTGCACCGGCTTCCTGATCGTGCTGATGTGGGACAGCCACCGACTGCTGGCCGCAGGCGGACTGGCGCTGGCGTTCGTCGGTGCGACCGTGGTGTCGGCCGTGCGCTGGCGTGCGCGCGCTGCGAATCGCCCCCCGTTCATGTCGGCCACCGTGGCCGAGCTGCAGCGCGACGTGGCTGCGTTGCAACCCCGGCCAGCAGAGGAACCGCCACGATGAGCGCCCGGCGGCTGCGAGAGCTCGCGTTGCAGCGGGATCTGCTGGTGCTTCGAGCGGCGCTGCAGCGCGAGTTGCTGCATGCCGAATGGCAGGCGAGCACCGCGCCACTAGCGCGTTTCAGTGCGGCCGTGGGTCGCTCACGCGACTGGCTCGGTCCCGTGGCGGCGGTCGGCGGCGTGCCGTTGCTGTGGATGCTGAAACGTCGGAGCAAGACCTGGATGGGCGTCGCACGCTGGGCATTGACGGCCTGGCCGGTGATCCGCGTCGCCCGCAAGCTGATGCGGCGCTGAGGCACTTCGTTCGGGACGGGCGACCCGTCACAAGTCCGGCGTCAGGTCGGAAGAGCTCACACGCATCAGTGGGTCTCGTGACGGCCACTCCATCTGCTGACCTGCGCAGGAACCGAGCATTCCGATGCGTGGTGAGCGGGCTGAACTGAGCGCCCGCAAGCCTGCATATCGCCGCATCACCGTGCGGCGAACACCATCAATATCGAGTGAAGACACTGCTGTACTCGCGCCCCGTTCAGGTCGACAACCGGGGCCGGGCTCCGCCTGTCATCCGATCACTGACACGCGGTCTGCCGACCGATTTCGAGGACAACATGGCCGACATGCTGACACCGCTCCAATGGGGCGGTTCCGAAGGCGCCAGCGAATCTTCCATGGCCGACGGCTCGGGCACAGCCTACTGCTGGCCCTCGCCGCCGTTTGCCGCCTATCCGCAGGGGCAACCGCAATCCGGTCCGCTGGCCTGCTCGATCACCGGCCTGAACGACAAGCTGATGCACGGTCAGTTGACCGCGTTGCTGCCCGAACAAGGCGTCGCACTCGTGCAGTTGCCGCCATCGCGCACCAACGTGCCGCTGCGCTTCGACCAGTTCCGTTCGCTGTGCCTGACGCAACCGCTGACTGCGTCAGACGTCGATCACGATGACGCTGGTGCGCTCTCGCTCGCACCCGGCGCGGCCACCCCGTTCCGGTTGACCTGGAGTCATGGCGGCGAACTGCTCGGCTCGTCGCTCGGACATGTCCGGACCGCGTTGGGACTGTTCCTGTTCCCGCCGGTCGAAGGCGACCCGAAAAATGCGGCACAGGCCGTCACTCGGATGTTCATTCCGGCCGCTGCATTCAGCAGCTTCGAACTGGGAGGCAGCATCGGTGAGGTGCTGGTCGCGCAGCGCGCTGCGACGCCGCAGCAGATCGAGCAGGCCGCGGAACAGCAGGCACGGCTGCGCAGCCAGAAGATCGGCGGCATCCTCGTCACGCGCAACATCGTGACGCCCGAGCAGTTGTTGCTCGCACTCGATCAGCAGGCCCGCATGCCGATGGTGCGCATCGGCGAAGCACTGATGTCACTGAACCTGATCAGCGAGGCCGAACTGCAGGACGCGCTGGCGCAGCAGCAACACGACCGCAGCGTGCCGCTGGGTGAAATCCTGGTGCGCAACGGCGTGGTGTCGCGAGCCGACCTGCAAGTGGCGATGGCGCGCAAGATGGGCTATCCGCTGGTCGATGTGGACGCCTTTCCGGTCGACAGCGAAGCCTTGCGCAAGCTGCCCTACGCGGTCGCCACCCGGCTTCGGGTGCTGCCGCTGCTGATGTGCGAAAGCCGTGTGGTGATCGCGATCGACGATCCGGCACGGCTGCACACGGCGGTCGAGGAGGCCGAGTTCTCGATGCAGATGAAGGTGCTGCCGGTGCTCGCCCAGAGCCGTTCGATCGACCTGCGCATCGACGCCGTCTACGAGCAGATCGGCGCCATCGCATCGGGACGCTACACAGGCGAGTTCGGGCAGGAGACCCAGGTGCTCGAGCCGATGGGCACCGACCAGCTGGTCGAGAACCTGGAGCGCGAGAACGACAACGCCTTCCACGACGACCGTCCGATCGAGCAGTCGGACAACTCGCTGGTGCGCCTGATCAACAACATGATCATCGAGGCCTACAAGGACGGCGTCTCCGACATCCACATCGAGAGCTACCCGGGCCGCGAGAAGATCCGCATCCGCTTCCGCAAGGACGGCGTGCTGCGCACCTACCTCGAACTGCCGCCGAACTACCGCTCGTCGCTGATCGCGCGCATCAAGATCATGTGCGACCTCGACATCTCCGAGCGCCGCAAGCCGCAGGACGGCAAGATCAATTTCGCGCGCTTCTCGTCGCAGCACCGCATCGAGTTGCGGGTGGCGACGATCCCGACCAACAACAGCCTCGAGGACGTGGTGATGCGCATCCTGGTGTCGGCGAGGCCGATCCCGCTGGAGCAGCTCGGCATGTCGGCGCACAACCTGGCGCAACTGAAAGCCGCGATCGAACGGCCCTACGGCATGGTGCTGTGCGTGGGCCCGACCGGCTCGGGCAAGACGACCACGCTGCATTCGGCGCTGGCGTCGATCAACCTGCCGCAGCGCAAGATCTGGACGGCCGAGGACCCGATCGAGATCACCCAGCCCGGGCTGCGCCAGGTGCAGGTGAACCCGCGCATCGACTGGACGTTCGCGAAGGCGCTGCGTGCCTTCCTGCGCGCCGACCCGGACGTGATCATGGTCGGCGAGATCCGCGACGAGGAAACCGCTCACATGGCGATCGAGGCGTCGCTGACCGGCCACCTGGTCCTGAGCACATTGCACACCAACAGTGCACCCGAGACAGTGACCCGCCTGCTCGACATGGGCATGGACCCGTTCAACTTCGCCGATTCGCTGCTGGCGGTACTGGGCCAGCGGCTGGTCCGCAAGCTGTGCGGTGAATGCCGCCAGAGCCGCCCGGCCACCGAAGCCGAAATCGACGAGTTGCTCGACGACTACCTGAATGCCTTCGCCGCCGACGCGAGCCCGTTCCCGGACCGCGACGCGGTGCGCGCGCAGTGGATCGATCAGCACGGCCAGAACGGCCGCCTCCAGATGCACCACAGCCCCGGCTGCGCGCATTGCGATCACACCGGCTTCAAGGGCCGCGCCGGGCTGCACGAGTTGATGGTGATCTCGCGCAACCTGCGCCGCATGGTGCAGACCGGCGAACGGGCCGAGGCGTTGCAGCAGGTGGCCCTGCGCGAAGGCATGCGCACCCTGCGGCAGGACGGCATCGACAAGGTGCTGGCCGGCATCACGACCATCGAGGACGTGCGGGCGATGAGCAACGCCTGAGCGCGCCGTCGCGCCGCTCAGGCCGCAGATTGCGGGTTGCAGGCTGGTTCGGGCCGGGCATCCTGGGGATGTCTGCGTGCACGCAATACCAGTAGGCTCGCGCAATGGCTGCACCCCAGCAGCTCGGGAGTCAGTGCATGACCCACGATCCATCGGTGATCCCGGTCGCCGCCGAGGCGGCCGAAAAGAAGTTCATAGAGCAACGGCGCCAACTGCAAGACCCGCCTCACACGCCGGACCGCAACGCTCCCTGGGGATTGGCGCTGTCCGGCGGTGGCATCCGCAGCGCCACCTTCGCGCTCGGTGTCCTGCAGGCACTGGCGCGCAGCCCCGTCCGCAGCGCGGCGCAGCCACCCTACGTCGCAGCCACCGGAATGCCGGCGGGTGCCATGCACAAGGCATCACTGCTGTCGCGTTTCGACTACCTGTCGACGGTCAGCGGCGGCGGGTACGTGGGCGCCTTCCTTTGCAGCATCTTCCTGCCGGGACGCCTGCGCGCGAAGTCCATCGCCGCGGCGGGCCCCGATCCAGCAGCACGCGCCGCCGATGACGCCGTGAGGGTGCTGCTGACCGATCCGCCGAGCCGCATGCGCTCAGGCGACGCCTACACGGAAGACACCGTCCGGAAAGCACCACTGGCCTGGCTGCGCGACAACGGCCGCTACCTCACGCCCAGCGGCGGCGGCGACATGGTCTACGCCCTGTGCCTGAGCCTGCGCAACTGGGTGGCCGTGCACTACGTGATCGGCACCGCGCTGCTCGGGCTGTTTTCCTTTTCGGCGCTGTTCACGACGCTGTGTTCATTCCTGCGCGACCACGATGCGGCCCAGCTGCAGCAGGTGCTACAGGCGTACACCTGGACGGAGCGGTTCTGGTGGAGTCCGCTGTGGTGGCTGGCCGGGCTGGTTCTGTTGCTGGGTGCGGTGCCCGCGGGGCTGGCGTTCTGGCTCAGCTACCCCGGCCCGCGCGATCGTTGCGACTTCTTCAATCGCGCGGTGTGTGGCTACATCGCCGTGGGACTGGGCTTGCTCGCGTTGGCCTCTTCGCAGCACTGGCTCTTGCAGCCCGATGTCGCGATCGCACCGCTGCGTGCGTCATCGCTTGGCACGGCCTACCTGGCCGCCGGCGTGCTGGGCTTGAGCCTGCTGCTGCATGGCTACAACCGCAGGCGCAGCGACGAGGTCGCCACGTTGCGGGTCGAGTCGACCCGCCAGTTCACCGCGGCCATGGTGTGCGTGGCGGTGATTGCCGGCCTGGCGCTGATCGAGACCGCCGGCCGCTCGCTCTACATCGTGGCCGTGAGCGGCGGTGGCACGACGGCCCTGGCCACCCCCGCGGCACTGATTGCCGCACTCGTCGGTCTGGCCCGCCAGACCACCGCGCTGTTCGGCAAGACCCGAGCACCGTCCTCGTGGCTGGGCAGACTACCCCTGAGCACCCTGGGCGGCGCCGCGGGTGTGCTGATCCTGGCCCTGGTAGCCACCGGTTGGAGTCTGGCCGTGGCCTGGCTGCAATGGGGCGGCAGCCTGCCCACGGTCGAAGCCGTGAGCCGAGGCCAGGCCGCCGTGCTGTGCGTCCTGACCCTCATGGCGGCGCTGCTGGCCGCGTTGACGGGCCAGTTTCCCGGGTTCATCAACCTGTCCAGTCTGCAATCGTTCTACAGCGCCCGGCTGACCCGTGCGTACCTGGGGGCGTCCAACGGTCGACGCTTCATCCGCACGCCCGGCGCGGGTGCGGCCGGGCGCGAGCAGAGCGTCGCCGAGCCGATGGCGGGCGACCAGATCGCACTGAGCCAGTTTGTCGATGACGCTCAGGGGCCGCGCACGCTCGCGCCCTTTCACATCATCAATGTCACCGTGAACAAGACCGTCGATCCGGCCGAACAGCTGGTGCAGCGCGACCGCAAGGGCCAACCGATGGCGGTCACGCCGCAGGGCTTCGCGGTCGACGGCCGGCCCTTTGCCTTCCCGAGCAAGACGCAGGGTCGGGAGATCCAGCGGCCGTTGACGCTGGGACAGTGGATCGGCACCTCGGGCGCGGCGTTCAGCACCGGCATCGGCCGCGAAACCACGCTGGGGATGTCGCTGCTGATGGGCGCTGCCAACGTGCGGCTCGGCACCTGGTGGGAGTCGGGCGCTGGCGGCTCCGGGCAGGCGGGGCTGCTGCGATCGGCACTCACCTATTTCTTCACGACGCAGAGCTATCTTCTCGGCGAGTTCACCGCCAAGTTCCATGGCCTGCACCGCCCCTGGCAGTACCTGTCCGATGGCGGGCACTTCGAGAACACCGCGCTCTACGAACTGCTGAGACCCGGTCGGGGCCTGCGCTGCATCCTGGCCTGCGACAACGGTGCCGATCCGACCTTCGAATTCGCAGACCTGGCCAACTTGATCCGGTTGGTGCGCATCGACATGGGCGTCGAGGTCGAAGTCGACAAGAGCGTGGTCGACGATCCGGTGCTGAACACCGTCTTCGGCCGCCCGCAGGATTTTTCGAATGCCGGCGACGGAACGCCTGCGGGCCGCGAACCCTGTGCCCTGCTGCTGCGAGCGCGTCCCGCGGGCCCCGATGCCGGCCCCATTTGCTGGATCGTGCTGCTCAAGCCGAGGGTGCGCAACGACTCCGCAGACGACATCAGGCAGTACAAGCTGAGTCACCCCCGTTTTCCGCAGGAACCCACGGCCGATCAGTTCTTCGACGAAGCGCAGTGGGAAAGCTATCGCAAGCTCGGATTGGACAACGCCGGCAAGGTGCTCGCACCCAGGATGCGCCGTGCGCTTCTCAAACACATCGTTCGGCAACAACGGTCGTGATCGATGCAGGGCCGCTCGCGCCGCGCGGCCCTGCGCAGGTTCACGACGGTGGCGCCACTGTCCGGTTGAAATACAGGTAGAGCTCGTCGCGCTGCCAGCCGAGTGATTCGTAGAGCGCCTGGGCCGGCAGGTTGGTCCTTGCGGTGCTGAGATCGAGCCGCACGCAGCCGCGCGTTCGGGCTTCGTCTTCAGCGGCCTGCATCAGGCCCCGCGCGGCACCAAGGCCGCGTGCGGCCGGCTGAACACAGAGGTCGTACAGCGCGAAGATCGGCGCGGCCGCGACCGAGCAGAAGGTGGGATAGCACTGGCAGAAGCCGATGGCCTGCGCGCCTTGCCACGCGATCCACACCAGCGATTCGCCACGATCCAGCCGTTCGCGCAGATAGCGTTCGGCCAGGGGCAGATCGCTCGGCTGCTCGTAGAACTGTCGGTAGGCGTCGAACAGCGGCGCGAGTTGCGGCAGGTCGTCGAGGCCGGCACGTTCGATTCGCCACTCAGTGCCGGGGCTCATTCAGTGCGCTCGCCTTCAACACGTCGCGTCGGGTGCGGGATGCGCCCGTCTCCGTAGCTGTGCAGCACCTGCGAGACGATCACCTGGTAGCCATCGAGCCAGCGCGCCTGCGCCGCCTTGGCCTCCAGGTGCGTGGGGTGCTGCATCAGTTGCCGCAGGCCCTGCTCGTCGGCCCAGTAGTACACGTTGCACAAGCGCCCGGTGCTCGGGTCCTCCCAGGCCTCTTCGCCCAGAAAGCCGGGGGTCTCGCGGGCGGCCGCGGTGATCACGGCGTCGAGCGCATGGAACTCGTCGTCGAACTGCTTCTTGTCGAAGATGAAGGTGGCGCTGAACATCAGTCGGATCCTGGCCCTGCGGCGTCCGGGCCGCCGGGACCGGCCCGAGCGTGGAGGGCTGGCGCTGCAGTTCTCCAGACCACCGGCTGCGGGCCCTGCGGCGATGGCACCTGCCGGGCCCGCAACTGACCACAGCCGCCGTCGATGTCCTGCCCGGCCGACTGGCGCAGCTTGGTCAGCACGCCGCGCCGGTGCAGCGAGGCGGCAATCCCGCGCGCAAGCTCGGCCGACGGGCGCTTGAAATCGAGCCCGTCGACGTCGTTGTACGGAATCATGTTCAGGATCGCGCGCTTGCCCGCGAGCAGGCGGACGATGCCGTCGAGCTCGTCGTCGCCATCGTTGATGCCGGCAAGCAAGGTCCACTGCACCTGCACCGGATAGCCGGTGGCCTGCGCATAACGTTCACCCAGTTCAACCAGTTCTTCCGGATCGATGACCGGTGCGCGCGGCAGCAGACGGGCCCGCAGCGCTGCATTCGTCGAATGCAGCGACAGCGCCAGCGCCGGCTTCACCGGACCCTGCGGCAAGCGCTCGAAGACCCGGCGATCGCCCACCGTCGAGAACACCAGGTTCTTGTGGCCGATGCCGCCTTCGCGGCCCAGCAGCTCGATCGCGTCCATCACGTTGTCGAGGTTGTGCGCCGGCTCGCCCATGCCCATGAAGACCACCTTCGTGACACTGCGGCGGCTGCGCGACAGCGCCACCTGCGCGACGATTTCGGCGCTGCCCAACTGGCGCAGCAGTCCGTCGCGGCCGGTCATGCAGAACACGCAACCGACCGCGCAGCCGACCTGGGTCGACACGCACAGCCCATCGCGCGGCAGCAGCACCGATTCGACGGTCTGGCCGTCGTGCAGACCCACCAGCAGGCGCACCGAACCGTCTTCGGCCGGGTGGTCGGAAATCAGGCGTGCGAGACCGTGCAGATCGGCCTCGAGCGCAGGCAATGCACCGCGCACGCCGAGCGGCAGGAAGTCCTGCGGCTTGCGCCGGCCGCTGTCCTGTGCAAGCGCCTGCGACCACAGGCGCAGCACGCGGTGCTCGTGGCACGGCAACGCGCCGTGGGCGCGAAGCCGCTGTCGGATGTGATCGATGCGCATGGAGGACGATGAACGGGGGCTCGCTGGTGTCGGGGTCGAGCATCGAACCCGACCGGTGAGGCCTCGATTGTCGTGCTGCACACAATCGGCCATGAACATCCTGAGCTTCTGTGTCGGCAGTGCGAGTGACGCGCATCCCTTCATCGCGATCGGCCTGGCACGGGCGCGATGCGGCTGGTCAAGCGCGGGGTCGATTTGCAGCTGTCGGCACGCGGACCGGCGCGCCGTTGGGCGCGGTCACTCGATCGGCTGCTGAACGAACCGGCGATCGCTTTGCCGATCTGATCGAAGGGCTGAACCCGCGGCCCCTGCCCGTGCGATGAGCGCAGGGGGAAATTTCAGGAAGCGGGGACTGCGCTCTCGCAGGCGATCTTCGACAGCCCGTCCTTCACCGTGCCTTCGAGCACCGCCTCCCACTCGCTCGCTTCCGAGTAGCCGGCCACGCGTTCGCCATCGGCCAGCGGGCCCGAATAGAAGGCCGTTTCCAGCTGACGCACCTTGTGCGCCGGGCAGTCGAATTCGAACTGCGTCTTGATCGACGAGAACTTGATCTCGCCGTAGGTGCGCACCGCCTTCGAGCCGACCAGAGACCACATCTTCTTCGTGCCACCCGAGGCGTCGAGCGTCGCGACATCGGCGTAGAACGTGACCACGTCGTTGCCACCGATCTCGGTCCATTCCGCCCAGGCGCTGGCACTCAACGCGACCCCCATCAATCCGATCCAGAGCTTGTTCATGGCTTGCCTTTCGATGACGGTGTGCCGCCGATGCGGCCGCGCCCGACACGAATTCAACCACGATCGGCTGATGCGCGGCAGGCCAGGGCCTCAGCGCAACCGACGGCACTCACCCTCCCCCGCGCTGCGTGTGCAGATCGAAGTGCCGCATGAATCGCGTGCGCTCGACCGCGTCGACCCCGTCGAACCGGAATGACACGGCGAGTCGCGGGATGCGCATCAGCGCGATCTGGCGATCGGGCAGTGGCGTCCACGCCAGCCGGCAGCACCCGCCGCTGATCGTGATGTCGGCGCACCGCCCGGCCCCATCGACCCGCACCGCATGCCCGCCCGACGCCAGCGGCAGCCATCGCAGCCACTCGGCTTCGGTGCAGCCCATCTCGCGGTCGATGTGTTCGTCGTAGTGGGATTGCATCGGCTGTCATCACTCAAAAGGGGGGACCCTGTAAGACCTTACACCCACCCCTGCCCAGGGGATTACACGTCACCGATGGCGCCCAGAGACTTCGTAACAAGGTGTTTTCAAACGCCATCGAGGGAGCGGCAAATGTCTATACACGAGGCCGCTCGATCGGTCGAAGAGCGCGCGTTCGTATCGAGCTTCAGCAGCGATCCGGCAGAAGCAAATCCGACTCCCGCGGCCACCCCGGCCGCCGGCTTGCAGGCCTTGTGCCTGATCGCCCGACTGCATCACCTGGCCGCCGACCCGGCCACGCTCACCCACCAGTTCGGCTGGTCGGCCAGCCACCGACCGGGCATCGATGACCTGCTGATCGCGGCCCGCTTCATCGGCCTGAAGGCCAAGCGCAGCCGCACCACCATCGAGCGCCTGAGTCTCGCCGCACTGCCCGCCTTGGCGGTGCTGAACGCTGAAGATTCGAACAGCCCGCCGCGCATCGTCGTGCTGGCTCAATGCGACGGCCAGCGCGTGCTGTTCCAGGACCCGGCCGGCTCGGGCCCTGCGCAAACGACTGGCGCACGTCCCACCATCGAACCGCTCGACGTGTTCGCCACCCAATGGACCGGCGAGCTGATCCTGGTCGCCAGCCGCGCCTCGCTGGCCGGCGAGCTGGCGAAGTTCGACTTCAGCTGGTTCATCCCCAGCCTCGTCAAGTACCGCCGCCTGTTCGGCGAGGTGATGCTGATCAGCCTGTTCCTGCAACTGTTCGCGCTGGTCAGCCCGCTGTTCTTCCAGGTCGTGATGGACAAGGTGCTGGTGCACCGCGGCCTGACCACGCTCGACGTGCTGGTCATCGGCCTGGTCGTCGTGGTCGTCTTCGAGAGCGCGCTCACTGCGCTGCGCAGCTATGTGTTCAGCCACACCACCAGCCGCATCGACGTCGAGCTGGGCGCGCGGCTGTTCCGCCACCTGGTGAACCTGCCGCTGGCCTACTTCCAGGCGCGCCGCGTCGGCGATTCGGTCGCCCGCGTGCGCGAGCTGGAGAACATCCGCAGCTTCCTGACCGGCAACGCGCTCACGCTGGTGCTCGACGTGCTGTTCTCGGTCGTCTTCGTCGCGGTGATGTTCACCTACAGCGTGCCGCTGACACTGATCGTGCTGGTCTCGCTGCCGCTGTACCTGGGCCTGAGCCTCGCGGTGGTGCCCGTCCTGCGCGCGCGCCTGAACGAGAAGTTCGCGCGTGGCGCCGAGAACCAGGCGCTGCTGGTCGAGACCGTCACCGGCATCCAGACCGTCAAGGCCACCGCGCTCGAACCGGCGATGGCGCGTCGCTGGGACAGCCAGCTCGCGGCCTATGTGTCGGCCAGCTTTCGGACGCAGACGCTGGCCGGCTTCGCTCACGAAGGCGTCAGCCTGATCGGCAAGCTGGTCAATGCGGCCACGCTCTGGTACGGCGCGCACCTGGTGATGGACGGGCAGCTCACGGTCGGCATGTTCGTCGCGTTCAACATGTTCGCCGGGCGGGTCAGCCAGCCCATCATGCGCATGGCGCAGATGTGGACCGACTTCCAGCAGACCGGCATCTCGATGGCGCGGCTCGGCGACGTGCTGAACGCGCGCACCGAGGTGCCGCCCAGCAACGCGGCGCAACTGCCACCGATCAAGGGCCAGATCACGCTCGATCAGGTGACGTTTCGGTATCGCCCCGAAGCCGCACCCGCGCTGCAAGGCCTGAGCCTGGCCATCCGCGCCGGCGAGGTCATCGGCATCGTCGGGCGATCGGGTTCGGGCAAGAGCACGCTGACCAAGCTGGTTCAGCGGCTGTACTCACCCGAGCAGGGTCGCCTCCTGATCGACGGCATCGACATCGGGCTGGTCGATGCGGCACAGCTGCGGCGCCAGGTCGGCGTGGTGCTGCAGGAGAACCTGCTGTTCCACCGCAGCGTGCGCGAGAACATCGCCATCGTCGACCCGGCCGCCCCGATCGAACAGGTGGTGCGTGCCGCGCAACTGGCCGGCGCGCACGACTTCATCAGCGAGCTGCCCGAGGGCTACGACACCCTGGTCGGCGAGCAAGGCGCCAGCCTGTCGGGTGGACAGCGCCAGCGCATCGCGATCGCCCGCGCGCTGTTCAACCAGCCGCGCATCCTGATCTTCGACGAGGCCACCAGCGCGCTCGACTACGAGAGCGAAGCGATCGTGCAACGCAACATGGCGCACATCTGCCACGGCCGCACGGTGCTGATCATTGCCCACCGCCTGAGCGCCGTGCGCCACGCGCATCGCATCGTCGTGATGGACAAGGGGCAGGTCGTCGAGATGGGCTCGCACGAACAGTTGCTGGGTCAACCGCAAGGCTTGTACGCGCACCTGTGGCGCATGCAGGACGGCAGTTCGACGCCGCCTGGCCGGGATCAGCCCGCGGGAGCGGCGACATGACCGCCGCGACGCACCCGACGCATCCGCTGCGCGACCTGGTCGGCCGCTACGGCGCGGTGTTCCAGGCCGCCTGGCAGCACCGCCGCGAACTGGCCGGCCCGCAGCGCCAAGCCGATGAAGCCGCCTTCCTGCCCGCCGCGCTGAGCCTGCAGGAAACACCGGTGCATCCCGCACCGCGGCGCTTTGCCCTGGCGATCTGCGCTTTGTTCGTCATCGCACTCGTGTGGGCCTGCCTCGGCCAGATCGACATCGTGGCGGTGGCGCCCGGGCGCATCGTGGTCAGCGAACGCACGAAGACCCTGCAGCCGCTGGAGACCAGCGTCGTGCGCAAGGTGCTGGTGAAAGACGGTGACTTCGTGCAGGCCGGTCAGGTGCTGGTCGAGCTGGACGCCACCAACGCCAGTGCCGACGGGGCCAGCGTGCATGAGCAACTGGCGTCCGCCCAGTCCGAGGAAGCACGCACCACCGCGTTGATCGAGGCCTTGCAGACCAACCGCCCGCCCCGCATGGCCAGCGGCAGCAGTGCCCACAGCCAGTCCCAGCTGCAAGCCGAGTGGCAAGACATCTCGGCCCGACTGGCCAAGCTGGGTGCCGAACAGGCACGGCGCCAGGCCGAAGCTGCCACGGTGAACGAAACCGTCGCCAAGCTGGAGGCGACGCTGCCCATCGCCAGGCAGCGCGAAGCGGATTTCAAGAGCCTGGCCGATCAGGGCTTCATGTCGGGGCATGCCACCCAGGACCGCACCCGCGAGCGCATCGAGCAGGAACGGGATCTGGCCACCCAACGGGCCCGCCTGATCGAAGCCCAGGCCGCCTCCACCGAAACCGCTCAGTCGCGCGCCGCCTACCTGGCCGAAACCCAGCGCGCGCTCAGCGAGCGCCAGGCCCAGGCCATGCTGAAACGACAGCAATACACGCAAGAACTCAGCAAGACCGCGCAGCGGTCCCGACTGACCCAGCTGACCGCCCCGGTGGCCGGCACGGTGCAGCAGGTGGCGGTGCACACCGAAGGCGGCGTGGCGACCGAGGCGCAGGTGCTGATGGTCATCGTGCCGAAGGACGCCGAGGTGACCGCCGAGGTGGTGATCGACAACAAGGACATCGGCTTCGTCAATGCGGGGCAGGACGTGACGATCAAGCTGGAGACGTTTCCGTACACGCGCTACGGGACCGTCGAAGCCCGAGTGAAGAGCGTGACAGCCGATGCGGTGAACGACGAGAAGAAGGGGGCGATGTTCCCGGCGACGCTGAGCTTGAAGCAGACGCACATTGACATCGACGGCAAGCGCATCGCGCTGAGCCCGGGGATGAACCTCACTGCGGAGATCAAGACCGGCCAGCGTCGGGTCATCGACTACCTGCTCAGCCCGGTGCAGCGGGCGGCGACCGAAAGCCTGAGGGAGCGGTGATGCGCGTCCTGGTAATTCATCAGAATTTTCCTGGCCAGTTCGGCCACCTGGTCAACACCTGGGCCCAACGCCCCGGATGGGACGTGCGCGCACTGGGTCGCGACACCGCACCCGGCCTGCCGGGATTCGACCCGCTGGTGCGCTACGCCCCCGCGCGCAGTGGCCGCGTCGATCAGCACCCGTACCTGCGTCAGATGGAAACGGCCACCTTGCACGGCCAGGCCACGGCTCGCGCGATGATGGGTATGCGCAAGGGCGGCTACACGCCCGACGTGATCGTCGCCCACCCGGGTTGGGGCGAAACGCTGTACGCCAAGGACGTGTTTCCGAACGCGCGTCTGGTTCACTTCTGCGAGTGGTACTACAGCGCCGAAGGTGCCGACCTGGGTTTCGACCCGGAATTTCCGGTGAGCTTCGACGCCCACGCCCGCATCCGCACCTGGAATGCGCTGCACACGCTGAACCTGACGAACTGCGACGCCGCGGTCACGCCCACGCACTGGCAGAAGAGCCGGCATCCGGAAATCTTCCACTCGAAGATCAGCGTGCAGCACGAGGGCATTGCCACGCATGAGTTGGGGCCGAATGAAGAGGCCACGGTCACCACCCCGAGCGGCATCGTGCTGCGCGCCGGCGATGTCGATCGACCGGTCATCACCTACGTGGCGCGCAACCTGGAGCCGTATCGCGGCTTTCACATCTTCATGCGGGCGCTGGAGCGCATCCAGCAGATCGAGCCGAGGTGCCATGCGCTGATCGTCGGCGGCGATGGCGTGAGTTACGGGCAGCGGCCGCCGCGCAACAAAGGCGACTCGGGCGCTTCAGTCCACTGGCGAGAACACATGCTCAAGCAAGTGAAGCTCGATGCGACCCGCACACACTTCATGGGGCACCTTCCGCGTGACCAGTACCTGCGCGTATTGCAGGTGTCGGATGCACATGTGTACCTGACCTATCCGTTCGTTCTGAGTTGGTCGCTGCTGGAAGCGATGGCCTGCGGGGCACCAATCGTGGCGAGTGATACGGCGCCCGTGCGAGAAGTGATGCGGGACGGGATCAATGGGCGGCTTGTGGAGTTTTTCGATGTCGGGGCGATGGCCGAGGCGGTTGTTTCGACGATGCACAGCGACAACGCGAATGTGAAATTGAGGATGCAGGCGATGGCAGATGCGCAGCGGTATGGACTGACTTCAGCAGTCGCTGGATATGACGACCTTCTGGGATTGACGAGTGAGTCGGCGAACTGGGCATCGATTCGCAACAAGTTGATGATGGGCGAGGTGGTTCGATGAGTCAGAAAAGGAGACGAGAAATGGTGTCGATGAAGTCGGAAGAGGTATCCAGCACCAGTGGCATCGTCGGCAGCTATGCCGACATGCTGAGCGTCAACGCCAAGGGCAACGACGACTGGATCAAAGGCGGCGCGGGCACCAACACCAACTTGAAGTTGATCAAGGCCGGCAGCGGAAACGACCAGTTCTATGCCAGCACCACCCAGGCGCTGGCCGACGCCGTCGCTGCGCAAGACGTGGCAGTCGCCACCGGCCGTTCGGACCTGCTGCTCGATGGTGGGTTCGGCAACGACTGGGTATTCGGGGCGGCGGGCGATGACGCCCTGTTCGGCGGTGACGGGGGCGACACGATCGTCGGCGGTGCCAGCAGCGATGTGATCTTCAGCGATGGGGATTCGGGGCTGCAGTACCCAGAGCTGAATCCGCAGTCCACGTCCGGCTTCCGGTGGGTGGCCGGCGACCAAAAATTGGCTATCGCGGCCCACAGCCTGAGTGGGCACCGTGTCATGGCGATCGGTCGTGTGCCTGCGATGGCCGGCAATGACGGCCGCTTCCACGTGGAGCAACGAGCATGAGTCGGCCGATTTCGATTTCACGCGTGATGGCTCTCGTCCTGATTGCGCTGCTCGCACTCAGCACCACCGGCTGCGAACGCGCCAAGACCCGGCTGGACCGCGAAGTTGATCGGCTCTGCGCCATCGACGGCGGCGTGCACATCTACGAAACCATCACGTTGTCCAAGGAGAACTTCGGACCGGATGGGGAGTTGTTTCCGCAGTACCGGGGGGACGTGGTCTCAGGCGGTGGTTTTGGGCCTGACTACAAATGGAACAGCTTCACGAAACGGATCGTTGACGGAGATCCATCTCTGACCAGATGGGAGCAAACGATCATCAAAGAAAGTAACAGCAAGGTGCTCGGCAAAAGGATCGTGTACGTCCGCGGCGGCGGTGATCTTTCGGGACCGTGGGCACCGTCTGCATATTCATGTCGCGATGTCCCCCTCGACTTGACTCAGCAAGTATTCCTTAAGGAGGATTCAAAATGACTCTCTCACTGTCCGCTCAATTCGCACAAGCTGCATATGCAACGTTGGTCAATGGGATGGCAGGGCCAAGCTTCGCTGATGCCTTGCAATCACCAAGCTCTGGTTTCACCCTGACCCAAGCCCAGCGCTTCGCCGCCGAGCAAACCGTCGTTCTGCAATACAACGACGATGCAGCCGGCGCAGGCGGCAACAACACCAGCCTGTCGGCCACCGTCTTCAAGGACACCTCCGGCAAGCTGACCCTGGCCATCCGCGGCACGCTGGAAGTGGTCGGCGACATCACACCCACCGATCACAACATCGCCCTGTGGGGCGCCGGCTACGACCAGATCGCCGCGCTGTACAGCTGGTGGGCACGCGTGAGCAACACGCCCGGCACGCAGGTGGCGCAATACGCGGTCCGCGACAGCCCGCAGGGCGATGCCAATGCGCTGGTGCTGCCTGACGGCACTTACCTCGTCAAACGCGCCGATGTGGCCGCCACCGGCACGCTCGTCGCGGCACTGGCCACCGACCCCGACCACAAGCTCGACGTCACGGGCCACAGCCTGGGTGGTCATCTCGCCATGGCGTTCAACGCCATGTTCGGCGCTGCGACGGCCAGTGTCACCACCTTCAACGCACCGGGCTTCCTGAGCAATCCAGGCAATAACAATTTCTTCGCCCGTTTGGGCGGTGCGGCTGTGCCCACGGGAGCCAACACGACCAACGTCATCGCCGACGAAGCGAAGCTTCGCGACGCAGCCGCGACCGGCTTCAGCGCGATTGCCGGCTTGCACTCGCGCCCTGGCCTTGCGGTAAACGTGCCCATCGAAGATCAGTGGCTGAGCGACGAACCCAATCCGCCCAGCTCGCGCAACCACTCGCAGATGGTGCTGGCCGATTCGCTGGCCGTCAAAGCGTTGTTCGATCAGTTAGACCCGACCCTGGACTTCGCGCGCTACCACGCGATGCTCGACGCATCATCCAATGCCAGCTCGGCTTCATTGGAACGCCTTGTCGACGCAATGGAGCGCTTGCTGCTGCGGCAGAACGATGTGCTTCCAACGGGCAACAGCCAGCGCGAATCCTTGTATCTCGCGTCGAACAATCTGCAAGCGAGTGCGGGATTCCAAACGCTTGCCGGCAAAGTGAGCCTCTCCACCAGCAGCGCAGCCCTGGCCACTGCGGCGCGCACCGACTTCGCCTCGCTGCTGAGCCTGCTCACGCTGTCGCCCGTTGTGCTCAAGGCCACGGCGGGCAACGAGGCCACCGTCGAGTCCGCCTTGAAGACCGCGTGGAACACCACCTACACCGCCTGGCAGGCCGACAAGGCGATGACCCAGGCCGACCGCGATGCGGGCAAAACGACCTACACGCAGAGCTACCTCGATGACCGCGCCGCCATGGCCTCGTGGCTGGTGTATCGCAACGTGAAGGACAACACGGATGCCACGATCACGGACACCAACTCGGGCGACCAACTGTTCCGAGATTTCGGCGGTTCTTCAACGACCGAAATCCGCATCGGCAACCTCCTCACCGGCGACAGCGGTCGGCGTCAGTTCCTGTTCGGTGGCGACAGCGCTGACTCGCTGACCGGCGGCGACCGGGGTGACCACCTGTACGGCGGCGTCGGGGTCGACTCGCTCAACGGCGGCGGCGGCACCGACTACCTCGAAGGCAACGCCGGCGCCGACACGCTCGATGGCGGCACCGGTGTCGACAACGATGTTCTCAACGGCGGCGCCGATGCCGACCTGTACGTCGTCGGCAAGGATGCTGGCGTCGACACCCTCGCCAGCAGCGACGCCGCTGACCGCCTCAAGCTCGGTGGGCGTGTCCTCAATGGTGCGGGCACGTTCTTTTCAAGTGCAGGGGGCGTCACCGAGTGGCGTGACAGCAGTGTGGTCACCGACGTGATCACCTACAGCCTGGACACCGCCTCCCACGTGCTCACCGTCAAGGGCGCGCACAGCATCGTGCTGGTCAAGGACTTCGCCTCGGGCGACCTGGGCATCGGTGTGCCGGCGGCGCCCGCCCCGCCTCCGCCGCCGGCCACGAGTTCGTTCAACGATTTCAGCCTGAGCGCCGCGCAGCCTTCGGTGAGCTGGCCCACGGGCGAGTGGACCAACCCCGCCTCTGCACAAGCCAATCACCTGGTCAATTTCAACGACTGGTATGTCGGCAGCTATCCCAATCTGCTGAGCATCGACGCCAAGGCCAACGACGACTGGATCGAAGGCGGCGCGGGCGTGCATGTGGCAAACGACGAACAGTTCGCGGAGGCAGCATGACCGGCATCCTGTTGATCACCGTCGCGATCGCTTGGTTGATCGCTGTTCTGGCCGCAACCCGATGGGTGGTTCGGCGCGTCAATTCACCCGCCATGAAGGTGGTGAGTTGCCTGGTGTTGTTTCCCGTTCTGTTGGTCTTGCCTTTGGCGGATGAACTGGTTGGCAAACAGCAATTCGATTCTCTCTGCAAGAAGTACGCGGTGCAGGTGATTGATGAGAAGCATGCGATGAATCGACGTGTCGTCTTCGTTCTTCCAGAGCACGACCAGTTCGTTGAAGGAACAGCCTTACAAATCCGTATCGATCCAAATGTGTATCGAGATGCGGAGACCAATCAAGTGCTTGTCAGCTACTACACCCTGCATGCCAAAGGTGGGTGGTTCATCCGAACGCTGGGAATTTCAGAGACTAACGCTCCGCTTTTATTTGAGTCTGGATGTGCACCAGAAGAGCAAGACGCATTCAAGAAGAAGTTCAACATCACCGTTATCAATTGAGGAATTGAACAACATGAACACTATTCAAGAAGCCTATTGGAATGCGCTGCTCGCCGACGCAACATATGCGCTTGACACCAATGCAGAAAACGTCAGTGGTGGTCCGTTGATTCTTCGTTTGCGTGAGCGCATGACCGAACCAGTCGCCACCTACATCGCAGCCAACTTCTCCCTCGTCACCCACATCGAAACCGGTGACGTCACCGGTTCCGGCTTTGACGCCACCGTGTGGCGCAGAAACGATGGCAAGTTGTATGTCTCGATGCAAGGCACCGAGGGATTGCAGGACTTTCTGACCGATACGCAACTTGCACTCACTGGCAATGGTCGCGATCAACTCGTCGACATGGTCAACTGGTGGTTCCAGATCACCACACCGACTGGCCAGCTTGCGCGTCAGATCAAAGTGGTGACGATGAACCTGCTTGCCGATGCCACGCCCGTTGCTGGGCGCGGACTGGTTTCTGCTGCAGACCGGGTTGGTGGCATAGAAGTCAATGGACACAGTCTCGGTGGCTATCTGGCCTCAGCGTTCACCCGTTTGTTCGGCGCACAGGCGCACGTGGGAAAGACGACGACGTTCAACAGCGCAGGCTTTGCACCTGGCAGTGAAAGTGTTTTCCAACAGTACGAGAGCCTGATCGGCGTTGGATACGGAATCGGCCGCTTCCCAAGTCAATCGGAACAGACCAATTACTTTGCTCAACACGGCATCAACGTCGCGACGAACAGCTTCTGGTTCAGCCAAGTCGGCCAGCGCGTCGAACTCTTCAACAAAGCGGATCCGACGCAGGTCGGCAACCACTCCATGTACAAGCTCACCGATTCCCTGGCCTTGGCCACGGCATTGGCTAGGCTGGACCCGACCTTGACGACAGGTGGAACCAATGCGCTGCTCGAAGTGGGTTCCAACCGGACTGCGGCGTCGTTGGAAGGGGTTCTCGATGGCCTGCGTCGGTTGCTCGGAGGCACCGCTGTGGCGGTCACCCCCGAGGGTGATGCCAGCGACAGTGCTGCGTCTCGTGTGGCGTATCAATCGAACTTGAAGACACTCACCGACAGCGCCGCCTTCAATGCCATCGCTGGCAAGGCGAGCATCGCCGCAAGCAGTGTGAACCTGGCCACCACGGCGCGCACCGACTTCGCATCGCTGCTCAGCCTGCTCACGCTGTCTCCCGTTGTGCTCAAGGCCACGGCGGGCAACGAGGCCACCGTCGAGTCGGCATTGCAGTCCACATGGAACACGGCCTACACCGCCTGGCAGGCCGACAAGGCGATGACCCAGGCCGACCGCGATGCGGGCAAAACGACCTACACGCAGAGCTACCTCGATGACCGCGCCGCCATGGCCTCGTGGCTGGTGTATCGCAATGCGCAGGACAACACCCAGCTGACGATCAGCAACGCCAATGCGGGCGAGCAGGTTTTCCAAGACGTCGGCTCTTCGACAACCATTCGCATGGGCAGCGCCCTCACTGGCGACAGCGGTCGACGTCAGTTCCTGTTCGGTGGCGACAGCGCTGACTCGCTGACCGGCGCCGACCGGGGTGACCACCTCTACGGCGGCACCGGAATCGACTCGCTCAATGGCGGCGATGGCACCGACTACATCGAAGGCAACGCCGGCGCCGACACGCTGGACGGCGGCACGGGTGCCTACAACGACACCTTGAACGGCGGCGCCGATGCCGACCTGTACATCGTCGGCAAAGATGCCGGCGTCGACACCCTCGCCAGCAGCGACGCCGGCGACCGGCTCCAGCTCGGTGGCCGTGTCCTCAATGGCGCGGGCACGTTCTTTTCAAGTGCCGGTGGGGTCACCGAGTGGCAAGACAGCAGTGTCACCACCGACCCGATCACCTACAGCCTGGACACCACCTCCCAGGTGCTCACCATCAAGGGCGCGCACAGCACGGTGCTGGTCAAGGACTTCGTGAGTACTGACCTGGGCATCAGCGTGCCGGCCGCTCCGCCCGCACCGCCGCCGCCGACGACTACCGCAGATGGGAATCTCAGCGCGAACACCAGTTACGGCTGGCGCGACGACGGCTTCGCCGCGATACCGGCCGGCTCGGCCGAGCACCTCTTCAACTTCAACACCTGGCACGTCACGCCCGAGGTGGGGCTCCTGACCATCGATGCCCGAGGCGGCAACGACTGGATCGAAGGTGGTGCGGGCGTGAGCGGGCTGCCCCTGCAGATCACGGCGGGCAGCGGCAATGATCAGGTCTACGCCACCACCACCCAGACGCTGGCCGCGGCACTGGCGGCGCAAGACGTGGCTATGGCCACGGGCCGATCGGATCTGCTGCTCGATGGCGGTTCTGGCGACGACCGCGTGTTCGGCGGGGCCGGTGATGACGCGCTGTTCGGTGGTGACGGTGCCGACACCCTCGTGGGCGGGGCCGGGCGCGATGTGATCTTCAGCGATGGCGATTCGGGGCGGCGCTTCGCCGATGCGGGTGCGGGGTTCAAGTGGGTGGCCGGCGACAACGCGGCGGGGTCCACCGTCTACTTCAACGGCGCACCGCAACTCGGGACGGTGTCCTACAACTACATCGCCGGCATTCCGTACGCCTCGGATCGCCAGTACGAGGGCAACTACTTCGGGGTCGAGAGCGCGGATTTCACGCCGCTCAATGCCTTTGCCGGAACTGCGTTGACGGCGACGGACTATCTGGCCGGCTGGACGGTGCGCGCGGACGGCAAGTTCAATGGCACGGCCTCGCAGGTGGGTACCCCCGATCCGCAATCGGCGCTGTACTTCAACACCAACCTCCACAACGGGCGCGACGTGGTCTATGCCGGTTCGGGCAACGACCTGGTCAATGCCGGCGGTGGCGACGATCTTGTCGACGCGGGCACTGGCAACGACATCGTGCGCGGCTACCAGGGCGACGACCAGATCTACGGCGGTGCCGGCGATGACAACCTGCTCGGGGACAGCTACGCCAGCGTCGCGCTGGTGGACGAAAAACTGCTCGGCATGAGCTACCGCAAGTTCGGCCTCGACCCCAGCGTGACCGGACAGGAGCACGGCAACGATTACATCGACGGCGGTGCCGACAACGACCGCATCGAAGGCAATGGCGGTGCCGACGTGCTGTTCGGCGGCACCGGCAACGACTCCGTGTTCGGCGACGACAGCAAGACCAGCGGGGGGCAATTCATCAAGGACGAGTTCGGGGGCAACGATTACATCGACACCGGTGTCGGCGACGACTACGCGCAAGGGGGTGCACGCAACGATTACATCCTGGGTGGCGACGGCGCGGATGCCCTGTTCGGCGACAACAATTTCCTGGACGCAGTGCCGGGAGTGGGGCGCGTCACCGCTGCGGGCGATGACACGATCGACGGCGGCACCGGCAACGACTCGATCTGGGGCGAGGGGGGCAACGATTCGATCCTGGGTGGCGCAGGCAACGACCAGATTCTGGGCGACGGCAGCCTCTCGGACTTGCGGGCCGAGTTGCACGGCAACGACGACATCGACGGCGGCGCAGGCGATGACTTGATCTTCGGCGGCGGTGGCGCCGACACGCTGCGCGGAGGCGACGGCAACGATTGGTTGGCTGGTGAAGACCAGGAGTCGGTTTACGCGACCACCGCACTCACCGGTGACGACATGCT
>JARXKP010000131.1 GCA_030271615.1 Pseudomonadota bacterium | reverse complement strand
TACTACATCGACTACCGCAACCTGCGTCCGAAGTGGGTCGAGACCTTCCTGACATCGCTGGTCAACTGGGACTTCGCGGAATCCAATTTCGCTTGAGTTGGTCGGGCACGATGAAAAAAGCCGGTCTGTGACCGGCTTTTTTCTTGGCTGCGACTGTGGAGCGCTTTCGGTGTCAGGGCGTGAACGGTTTGCCGGTGAGCCTAGCGCCGGCAGCGATGCCGCGTTTGGCAAACCAGCCCTCGTTCATTTCCAGCACGAAGCGAACCGGCTTGGACGAACAGTGCGCATCGAGCGACCGGGGCTTCATGCGGTCGAGGTTGACGATCGTGCCGTCGTCGGCCACGAACGCCACGTCCAGCGGCAGCAAGGTGTTCTTCATCCAGAAGCACTGTTGCCCGGCTTCCTCGAAAGCGAACAGCATCCCGTGATTGGTTTGCATCGTTTCGCGAAACATCAAACCGGTGGCCCGTTCCTCGGCGGACTGCGCCAGCTCTGCCGTGATGTTGTGTATCCCGGCGTTGAGCGTCAACGCCGGCAAAGTCTGCGCAGCGGTCTGCGCAAAGCTCGATGGCGTTGCGGCGGCCGCCAGCCACACCGTCAGGCAAAACCAGACGGCCGGTTCCCGCCAGCGCTTATTCATCGATGCTCCTGAACATGGTTTCATATCGAGAGGTGAGCTCACTGTCGGCGCACAAACTGCGCGCGACGCTGAACTAGAATTAAATTGCGACATTGATATTCTTCCCCGACATTTTCTGTCCCCTACGACTGCGGAGCCCCCCCGTCCATGTACCAACATATCAAAGTGCCGGACAACGGCGAAAAGATCACCGTCAATGCGGACTTTTCCTTGAATGTTCCCGATCACCCGATCATTCCCTACATCGAAGGTGACGGCACCGGGCTCGACATCACGCCGGTGATGATCAAGGTGGTCGACGCTGCCGTGGCCAAGGTCTACGCCGGCAAGCGGCAGATCCGCTGGATGGAGATTTACGCGGGCGAGAAATCGACGCAGATCTACGGTCCCGACGTGTGGTTGCCCGAAGAAACGCTGACTGTGCTGCGCGATTACGTGGTCTCGATAAAGGGCCCGCTGACGACGCCGGTCGGTGGAGGCATCCGTTCATTGAATGTCGCGTTGCGCCAGGAACTCGATCTGTATGTGTGCCTGCGGCCGATCCAGTATTTCACCGGCGTTCCCTCGCCCGTGAAGGAGCCGGAGAAGACCAACATGGTCATCTTCCGCGAGAACTCCGAAGACATCTACGCCGGCATCGAGTTCGAGGCACAAAGCGAAAAGGCCAAACGGCTCATCAAGATTCTTCAGGAAGATTTCGGCGTCAAGAAGATCCGCTTTCCCGAGACCTCGGGCATCGGCATCAAGCCGGTCTCGAAGCAAGGCACCGAGCGCCTGGTGCGCAAGGCGATCCAGTACGCGATCGACAACGACAAGTCCTCGGTCACGCTGGTGCACAAGGGCAACATCATGAAGTACACCGAAGGTGGCTTCCGTGATTGGGGCTACGGCCTGGCTCAAAGCGAGTTCGGTGCGCAGCCGATCGACGGTGGACCGTGGTGCAAGTTCAAGAACCCGAACAACGGCAAGGACATCGTCGTCAAGGACGTGATCGCCGATGCGTTCCTGCAGCAGATCCTGCTGCGCCCGGCCGAGTATTCGGTGATTGCCACCCTGAACCTCAATGGCGACTACGTGTCCGACGCGCTGGCCGCCCAGGTCGGTGGGATCGGCATCGCCCCCGGTGCGAACCTCAGCGACTCCATCGCGATGTTCGAAGCGACCCACGGCACGGCGCCGAAGTACGCGGGCAAGGACTACGTGAACCCCGGTTCCGAAATCCTGTCGGCCGAGATGATGTTGCGTCACATGGGCTGGACCGAAGCTGCCGATCTGATCATCGCGTCGATGAAGCGCTCGATCCTGTCCAAGAAGGTGACCTACGACTTCGCCCGTCTGATGGAAGGCGCCACGCAGGTGTCTTGCTCCGGCTTCGGCCAGGTGATGATCGACCACATGTGATGACCTGTCCGGTGCTGAACCGGACCGAACGACAAGCCTCAAGTGACGGGAGTCACCTGGGGCTTTTTGTCGGGTGCATCGACACCGGTCATCGAGCTTCGGGATCGGCGTCGGCAGGGTGATCGGGTGCGGCTGTACCGACGGTGTAGCGCCGCACGAAGGCACGGTCGATGCGGTCCTTGAGGCGCCACACCCAGCGCCCTTGCATCGACCAGCAGCCCCACGACGCGATGGCGCTGCCGTCGCCGGTGGCCAGCAGCGACAGCACCCGGCGCTGCGGCACATAGGCGGTCGGCTCGCCGGCGCCGAGCGCGGCGCGCAGATTGCGCGACAGAACCGGCCCCATGCGCACCGCGTAGACGCCGGCTTTCGGCAACGGATCGGTCCATTCGGCGCAGTCACCGACGGCATGCACCTGCGGGTGAGACAGCGAACGCAGCCTCTCGTCCACGCGGATGAATCCGCCGGTGCTCACCGCGAGGCCGCAGTCGCGCTGCCAGGCATGCGCCTGCGCGCCGGCCGCCCACAGCAACACATCGGTGCTGTCCGCGACCGTGTCTCGGTAGGCGGTGCCGAGCCGCACGCTGACACCGGCCGCGGCCAGTGCTGCATGCGCCGATCTTGCGGCGGCGGGCGCCGCGCCGGTCAGCAAGTTCGCGCTCTCGGTGATCAGGCGGGCGCGGATCGGTCGTGCCGGTTGCCGTGCGCGCAGCCGAACCAGCGCCGCCAGCAGCGCTTCGACGCCTGCCGCACCACCGCCCACCATCGTGACGGCGAGCGGTCGGCTGCTGGTTGCCGTGGTCGGCTCGGCAAGCCAGGCCTCCCAGGCTTCGCGCAACTTCCCCAGCGGTCGCAGCGACAGCACACGGACGCCGTCGACCTGCGGTGCGTGCAGCGTCGAGCCGACGTTCAGCGACAGCACGTCGAAGTCGAGTGTGGCGCCGCTCGCCAGTTGCACGCTGCGGCAGTCGGGATCGAGACCGGTCAGCTCGTCGACGATGAAGCGTGCGCCGGCTGCTGCCGCCAGCGCATCGAACGGAATGCAGATCTCGTCGTAGCGGTAGGTGCCGGCGAGCCAGCCGGGCACCATGCCGGAGTAGGGCGACAGCGCGCTCGGTGACACGATCACCAGTTCGGTGTCGGGCACTGGCGCGCTGATCCAGTCTTTCAGTATCTGCGCATGGGCGTGGCCGGCGCCGATCAGCAGCAGGCGCTTCATTCGAGCCAGCCGGGCGGCAGGTGCAGCAGATCGGCGGGCTCGTCGATGTCGTGCAGCGGCGGTAGTTCGACGTGGCGCAACCCGGCTGCAGCCAGCCGCTCGCGTGTGCAGGCCATCACCGTCGGCGTGCTCCACCGCATCTGCTCGAACAGCTGGATCGCCGGGCGGCGCAGGCCGACCAGCACGTAGCCGCCGTCGTGCGCCGGCACGAACACCGCATCGGTCCGGTTCAGCGCGTCGGCGGTCTCGTTCAGCAGCGCCGCATCGAGCGCCGGCGCGTCGGTGCCGATCAACAGCGCATGCCGTGGATTGCCGTGCGTCGAACCCAGCACGCGCTCGAAGGCCCGGTGCATGCGCTCGCCGAGGTCGCCTGTGCCCTGCGCGGTGAGTTCGATCGGCAACTGCTCACGCAGCCGCACGAAAGCCGGATGCGCGCCCGGGTCCGCGGTGGCGTGGTTGCACTCCGGCGCGCCGCACAGATCGACCGGGCCGATGTCCGCGGCCACCGCCTGGCGGACCGCGTGGTCAAGCAAGCGCTCGGCCAGCGCCGCTGCACCGGCCGCGCCGAGCGCCGGAATCAATCGCGTCTTGGCGTGCCCGGCCACCGGCGCCTTCGCCATCACGATGACGCGGCAGGGTGAATTCATCACTCGGCCTGGGTCATAGACGGCCGGCACGTCACGAGCGCTGCCACGCGTGAAAGCGCTCGGCCCAGGCCAGCAACCGCTTCGGCGCGTGCGCGCGCTTCCACTCACCGGCCACGTACTTGTTGGCTTCCGCCAGCGTCGGGTAGGTGTGGATGGTGCCGAGGATCTTGTTCAGACCGAGGCCGTTCTTCATCGCCAGCACGTATTCGGCGAGCAGGTCGCCGGCGTGCGCGCCCACGATCGTCACGCCGAGGATCTTGTCCCGGCCCGGCGCCGTCAGCACCTTGATGAACCCGGTCGTGGCGTCGTCGGCGATGGCGCGGTCCAGGTCGTCGAGGGCGAAGCGCGTGACTTCGAAGGCAACGCCTTGTTGCCGGGCCTCGGTTTCGGACAAGCCGACGCGCGCGACTTCGGGGTCGGTGAAGGTGGCCCACGGGATCACCGAACAGTCGACCTTGAATCGCCTGAACCGGCCGAACAGCGCGTTGACGGCCGCGTACCAGGCCTGGTGCGCCGCGACATGCGTCAACTGGTACGGGCCGGCGACATCGCCCACCGCGTAGATGTTCGGGTACAGCGTCTGCAGGTATGCGTCGGTCTCGATCGTCTTGCGTGGCGACAGCGGAATACCGAGTTCTTCCAGCCCGTAACCCTCGACGCGCGGGCTGCGGCCGACGGCGCACAGCAGCGTGTCGAACTCGATCGTCAGCTCGGGAGAAGCGACCGATCCGGTGACCCCGTCGGCCCCGATCTGCCGGACGATCAGGCGCTTCACTGGTGCGTCATCACTGCCCGACCGCTCGCAGCGCAGCGCTTCGTGCGCGGTCAGCAGCTGCACTCCATCGGCACGCAGCGCATCGGCCACCAGCGCGGCCACCTCGGGGTCCTCGCGCCCCAGCACGCGCGCGGCCATTTCCACCTGCGTGACCTGCGAGCCGAGGCGCGCGAAGGCCTGTGCCAGTTCGCAGCCAATCGGCCCGCCGCCCAGCACGACCAGCCGCCGAGGCCGTTCAGTCAGACCCCACAACGTGTCCGAGGTCAGGAAACCCACGTCGGCCAGACCGGGCAGCGGTGGCACGAACGGCTGTGCGCCGGTGGCGATGACGATGCTGCGCGTGGTGAGCGTCTGCACGCACTGTTGTGTGCCGTCGGTGGTCGTGATCTCGACGCTCCACGGCGAGGTTATGCGTGCCATGCCCTGCACGACGTCGACGCCGAGCGATCGATAGCGTTCGACCGAGTCGTGCGGAGCGATGTCGCGGATGACCCGGTGCACGCGTGCCATCACCGCCGCGAAGTCCACGCGGAAGGCGACCGGTCCGTCCACCGAACTCGAACTCTCCGCAGGGTCGCGCAGGCCCAGCGTCTCGGCCTGTCGCAGCTGATGCGCCAGCGTCGCCGAACGAATCAGCGCCTTGCTCGGCACGCAGCCGAAATTCAGGCAATCGCCGCCCATCAAGTGCCCTTCGACCAGCGTGACGCGCGCCTTCACGGCGGCGGCGATGTACGCGGTGACCAGACCCCCGGCCCCCGCGCCGATGACGATCAGGTTGCGGTCGAACTTCGACGGCCGCTTCCATCGGGCGTAGATCTTCCGTTTGCGCAGCAGGCCGACGATGACCTTGGCGATCAGTGGAAACACGCCGAGCAGCGCGAAGCTCAGCAGCAGGCCCGGTGACAGGATGTCCGATGTGCTCTGGATATTCGCCAGCCGGGTTCCCGCGTTCACGAACACCGCCGTGCCGGCCAGCATGCCGAGTTGGCTGACCCCGTAGAAACGTCCGGCGCCGATCGGCGTCAGGCCGACCAGCAGGTTGACCAGAAAGAACGGAAACACCGGCACCAGCCGCAGCGTCAGCAGGTAGAACGCGCCGTCGCGCCGCATGCCCTCGTTGACCGGCGCGAGCTGTTTTCCGAAGTGCGCCTGCACCGTGTCGCGCAGCAGGTAGCGGGCGGTCAGGAAGGCCAGCAGTGCGCCCAGGCTGGACGCGAACGACACCACCACCAGGCCGATCCCCAGGCCGAACATCGCGCCGGCCGCCAGCGTCAGGATCGCCGCGCCGGGGATCGACAGCGCCGCTGCCGCCACATAGACCGCGAAGTAGCCGAGCAGCGTCGCCAGCGGCCTTTCGCGAAACAGCGCGACCAGTGCGTCGCGGCTGTCCTTCAGTGACTCCAGCGTCAGCAATCGGCCCAGGTCGTAATGCCGGTACAGCAGCAGCGCGACCAGCGCGATCAACCCGGCGCCGATCCACAGGCTGCGTTTCGACGGCGCACCCATCAGGCGAATTTCATCGATACCGGCATCGACACGGGCTCTGAATCCGGCGCAGTCGGCGTGGCATCGAGCGCGCCGCCGCAACTGCTGCCCTGGCCCGCGGTGCAGCCGTAGCAGTGGTCGGCGACGCGGATCGATTCACCCGTCGCTTCCGCAGTCAGCAGGTCGCGCAGGTGCGGCCGGTCGCGGTCATTCAGACGCGCCGGCAGGTCCAGCATCTGGTTGAAGTCGCAGTCGTACAGATCGCCCTGCCGGTCGACGCTGAGCATCGAGTTGCACATCACCGTGCCCAGGTTCTCAGGTCGGTAGGCTTCCTTCAGAAGTCGCAGGTAACTCTGGAAGGTGCCCTTCGACACCAGCGTGCTGCCGAAGCGCTGGATCGGCATGTTGGTGAGCGTGTACAGCCGGTTGAAGCGGATCCCGAAATGCAGCGCCAGTTCGCGCTTGTAGTCGGCTTCGAGCGCGCCTTGAGGCGGTGGCAGCACGGCCGCCTGGGGGTTGTAGACGAGGTTCAGCGTCAGACCACTGCTTGGCGGGTTGTCCCCTTCGCCGTACCCCAGCGCATTGAGTTCGCGCAGCCCCGCGATGCTGCGATCGAACACGCCCTCGCCGCGCTGGCGGTCGACGTTGGCGACCGAGTAGCAGGGCAGCGACGCGATGACCTCGACCTGGTGCGCCGCCAGAAACGTCGCCAGACCCTGCTGGCCGGGCTCCGACAGGATCGTGAGGTTGCAGCGGTCGATCACCTGCACGCCGTCGGCGCGTGCGGCCTGCACGAGTCGGCGGAAGTGCGGGTTGAGTTCGGGTGCGCCGCCGGTCAGATCCAGCGTCCGGATGCGACGCGCGCGCAGCACGTCGAGCACCAGATCGACGGTGTCGCCGTCCATCATCTCGGTGCGCGTCGGCCCCGCGTTGACATGGCAGTGCAGGCAGCTCTGGTTGCACCGGTAGCCGAGGTTGACCTGCAAGGTGGTGAGCCGATCGCGCACCAGCGGCGGAAAGTCGGTGACGGCGAGCAGGGGCAGGGTGGGGTGCATCGGTGGCGTCCTGTGAAAGTCGATGCGCGGCCCGGCACAACGGTCACTGGGTGGGTCGGCGCGACACCGTGCCACCTTACCGCGAGATCGAAAGACACCGTCTGTCGATGCGTGTCTGTCGAAGTCGGTCGCGAGGCACACGCCGTCGCATCCACATCACCGATGTGCGGTGTCGCGCTTCACGCGGTCCTTCTGCCAAGCCGTCATGGCCTGGTTCCAGGCGCGCAGCCGCTCGTCCGTCGCCTGCCCGTCCGCGCCCGCGGACGCGGCGATCAGCTGATCGAGCAGGATGTCCTGATCGGTGCTGAGCCGTTCGGGAAACATCGGCCGGACCGTGACCAGTTGGTCGCCGCGCGGTCCGCGCCGTTCCACTGGTAACCCCTGGTGCTTCAGGCGATACGACAGTCTGTCGCGGTCGAGCTGCAGCGGCTGCGGGCCGCCGAGGGTGGGCACGGTGATCGACCGGTTCGCGATCCAGGCGAATCCGTCGACCGGCATGTCGCATCGAATCGTGCCGTCGGGTTCGAGTTCGAAAAACGCGTGCTTCAGCACGTCGACGCGGAGATGGAGATCGACGTGAATCTGACTTGAACGTGTGCGGCGTCCGTCGACATGGAGCAGGTCGCCGTCGCGAACGCCGAGGGGCGTGCGCACGGTGATCTTGTAGCGGCGGGGCGCCAGCTTGCCGGTGCCGTGGCAGTCGGGACAGGCCGGTTTCGATTCGCCGCTGCCCCCGCATCCCTCGCACGGGACGCGTGCCTGAGCCCAACCAAACCAGGCCGCCTGCCGGACTTCGCCAGAGCCCTCGCACTGGGGGCACGTGCCTCCCGGCAATCGGTATCCCAGACCCGTGCAGGTCGAGCAGCTGTCGGTCACCTGGCCCTGCAGCACCTTGGTGCAACCGGCGGCCGCTTCTTCGAGCGTCAGCTTGATCTTGCGGCTGACGGTTCGGCGCTGCGGATCTGCGGCGTGGGTGGCGTGGGCGTCGGGCGATTCTTCAGTCCGGGGCGCGGCGTGCTTCGCGTCGCCCGAAGCGGCCGCGAAACCGGAACGCCTGATCACCCTGAACGCATCGTTGATGCGCTGCATCCGCGCGACGGCACCGGTGTGGTCGTTGCGGTCGGGATGCCACTGCGAGACGAGGCGGCGCCAGGCGGCCTTGACTTCGATCTCCGTCGCGCTCGGTGCCAGCCCCAGTTCGGCAAAAGCGTTTTCGGTTTTCAATTTCACTCCCTCGTGCGAGACCGGCGGTTCGGATGCCTGTCATCGACCGCCATGCACACGGCAATGCTATTCGAGGGGCGACCGATTGCGCCTGTGCCCGGGCACATCGGTCGGTTTCACGCGGCGCGTTCGGAGGAAAACTGGAACCCGCCGCGTCCTTTCGCCTTCACGGCGTACATGGCGCGGTCTGCGTTGGCGAGCAGTTCGTGCACGGTCTGCCCGTCCTGCGGGTAGCAGCTGATGCCGATGCTGGCACCCACCTTCAGTTCGACCCCGTCGACAACGATCGGCGCCTTGATACCGGTCAGCAGTTTTTCCGCAACCGCGACCCGTTGCGAATGGGAGATCGGTGCGCCCAGCAGCACGACGAATTCGTCGCCGCCGAGCCGCGCCACGGTGTCGCCTTCTCGCAGCACGGTGAACAACCGGTTGGCGACCGTTCTGAGCACCACGTCGCCGGTGTCGTGCCCGAGTCGGTCGTTGATGTCCTTGAAGTCGTCGAGATCGATGAACAGCACGCAGACTTCGCCGCCGTAACGGCGCGCGTGGGCCATCGCCTTGTCGAGCTCGACCTGGAACAGGCGGCGGTTGGGCAGGCCCGTCATCACGTCGTGCTGGGCCAGATGTTCCATCTCCTCCTGGTTGTCCTTCAGATCGGACATCTGCCGGGTGATCTGGTCCTGCATCTGCTGGAAGCTGCGCGCCAGCGCGCCGATCTCGTCCTGCCGTTCGACAGGCAGTGCTCCCGGTGGCTGCCCGGTGGCGAAACTCTGGGCGGCTGCGCTCATCGCGTTGATCGGCCGCGTGAATGCACGCGCCAGGATCGCGGC
>JARXKP010000130.1 GCA_030271615.1 Pseudomonadota bacterium | reverse complement strand
TCAATGGAACCGGATTATTGCCGAGAATGTTCTATCTGAACAGTATTGTCTCTAGGCCGGGTGCGATCTCACGCCAGGTCAGAGTGAATGACAGCAAACGTTGCATAACTGTCGACCGGTCAAGCGAACTTGATGCACTTCGATGCCAGCTCTTCGGCGTGCGCGAGGTTCCCAGGAAACCAGCCCGGAAGAGTGAAGTTAGCGGCCATGAATTCGCAGTCTCTCGGCGGATCCGTATTCCAGTGGGCGCCACCGATCGGCAGAACGAACAAACCGGATCCCGATGGCAGCGCAACCTTGCCTACGACTCTGCTGACTCGTTTGCGACCACCCTTGCCCAGAACAGACCAAGGGCGAAGCGAAATTTGTAACAACGCCTGAACGCCCCCCAATTCCCGACAGACCTTATTACGGGCCCGACAGACCTTATTCCGACGGAACAACAGCCGCTCACACTCGCAAAACTACTCCACGGTCACCGATTTCGCGAGATTCCTCGGCTTGTCGACATCGGTCCCCCGCGCGCAAGCGGTGTGATACGCGAGCAGCTGCAGCGGCACCACGTGAAGGATCGGTGACAGCGCGCCGTAGTGCTCAGGCATGCGGATCACGTGCAGCCCGGGGCCCGATTCGATGCGGGTATCGGCATCGGCGAACACGAACAGTTCGCCGCCGCGCGCACGCACTTCCTGCAGGTTGCTCTTGAGCTTTTCGAGCAGCGCATCGTTCGGCGCCACGGTGACCACCGGCATCTCGGCGGTGACGAGCGCCAGTGGCCCGTGCTTCAACTCGCCGGCGGGGTAGGCCTCGGCGTGGATGTAGCTGATTTCCTTCAGCTTGAGCGCACCTTCGAGCGCGATCGGGTAATGCAGCCCCCGACCGAGGAACAGCGCGTTTTCCTTGCGTGCGAATTCTTCGGCCCAGGCGATGACCTGGGGTTCGAGTGCCAGCACCGCCTGCACCGCCACCGGCAGGTGACGCAGCGCTTTCAGGTGCTCGGCTTCCTGCTCGTCGCTCAGGTGGCCGCGCGTTTTCGCAAGCGCCAGCGTCAGCAGGAACAGGGCGACCAGCTGGGTGCTGAAGGCCTTGGTCGAGGCCACGCCGATCTCGACCCCGGCGCGGGTGATGTACGAGAGCTTGCACTCGCGCACCATCGCGCTGGTCGCCACGTTGCACACGGTCAGCGTGTGCAGCATGCCGAGCGAGCGTGCGTGCTTGACGGCCGCCAGCGTGTCGGCGGTTTCGCCGCTTTGCGTGATCGTGACGACCAGCGTGCGCGGGTTGGGCACGCTGTCGCGGTAGCGGTACTCGCTGGCCACCTCGACGCTGGTCGGGATCTTCGCGATGCTCTCGAGCCAGTATTTCGCGACGGAGCCGCTGTAGTAGCTCGTTCCGCAGGCCAGGATCAGCACCGAGTCCACGTCCTTGAACACGTTGAAGGCGCCTTCGCCGAACAGCTCGGGCGTGATGCCGGGCACGGCGTCGAGCGTGTCGGCAATCGCCTTCGGTTGCTCGAAGATTTCCTTCTGCATGTAGTGGCGGTAAGGCCCGAGCTCGGCCGCACCGCTGTGCGCATGCACGGTGCGCACTTCGCGCTGCACGGGCCGGTAGCTGCCGTCGGCGTTGCGGTGCGTGATCCAGTGCTTGCCGAGCTGGATGTCGACCACATCGCCTTCTTCGAGGTAGATGATCTGGTCGGTGACGCCCGCCAGCGCCATCGCATCGGAGGCCAGGAAGTTCTCGCCCTCGCCCACTCCGAGGATCAGCGGCGAGCCCTCGCGCGCCCCGATCACACGTTGCGGCTCGTCGCGGCAGAACACCGCTATCGCATAGGCACCACGCAGTTGCAGCGTGGCGCGCTGCACGGCATCGAACAGGTCGCCGTCGTAGAGATGTTCCACGAGGTGTGCGATGACTTCGGTGTCGGTCTGGCTGTTGAACACATACCCACGCGCGACCAGCTCGGCGCGCAATTCGTCGTGGTTTTCGATGATGCCGTTGTGGACCAGCGCGATGCGGCCGACCTGCGTGGTGCCACCGCTCACCGCCACCTGCGCATCCGACACGCCCGGCCCGCGACTGAAGTGGGGATGTGCGTTGTGCACGACCGGCGCACCATGCGTGGCCCAGCGGGTGTGGGCAATGCCGGTGCCGCCGTGCACATCGTCTCGCGCGACTTCGGCGTCGAGCTCGGCCACGCGCGAGGTGCTGCGGGCGCGGCGCAACTCACCATCCTGGTGCACGGCCACGCCGCAGGAGTCGTAACCGCGGTATTCCAGGCGTTTCAAGCCTTCGATCAGGATCGGAACGATGTTGCGGTGGCTGACGGCGCCGACGATTCCACACATGAAAGATTCCTTGGGTCGCTGGACAAGGACTGGATCCTAGAGACCTACCCGAGAACTAAGTGTGCAAACTTGGCGACTTATCGGAATAATCATTCACGATCGCTTTATGGTGGAATTTAAATCCGATAATTAAACAATTATGGAATTATCAATCGATCTTGACGCAACCGACCTGCGCATCCTCGACCAGCTGCAGCGTGACGCGTCGTTGTCCAACCAGGATCTGGCGGCCACCGTCCGCACTTCGGCAGCCACCTGCCTGCGTCGCGTCAAGCGTCTGGTGGCCAGCGGCGTGATCGAGCGGCGCGTGGCCATCCTCTCGTCTCAGGTTCTCGGTGCCGGGATCAGCGCCTTCGCCGAGGTCAGCCTCGACCGGCAAGGCGCCGAGCACCTGGCGGCGTTCGAAGCGCGCGCGGTGGCCGAGCCCGGGGTGCAGCAATGCCATCGCGTGTCATCGGGCCCCGACCTGATGTTGCTGTTGCAGGTCGAAGATATGGCGGCCTATCACGCACTGGTGCAGCGCCTGTTCACACAGGACGCCAACGTGCGCAACGTGAAGACTTTCTTCAGCGTCCACCGGGCCAAATGCGACACGTCGATCCGGCTGCCCGCAGCGCCGGAGGCCACCACCGAGCACCAGGCCTGAGCCGGCAACTCACTGCTTGACGATGACCATTCCCTTCAGGTATTCGCCCTCGGGAAAAATCACCGTCATCGGGTGATCGGGCGCTGCGCCGGTGCGCGCATGGATCTGCCCGTCGATGCCGGCATCCAGCCCGGCGCCGGCGACGATCTTGTGGAACAGGTCGGCGCTGACGCCGCCCGAACACGAGAAGGTGAACAGCAGGCCGCCCGGCTCCAGCAGCATGAACGCGAGGCGGTTGATGTCCTTGTAGGCGCGCGCCGCGCGTTCGGCCTGCGCGGCGGTGGACGCGAACTTCGGCGGGTCGAGCACGATGGCGTCGAAGCGCCGGCCCTGCTCGACAAAACGCCGCAAGGTCGCGTTGACATCGGCATCGATCGCGGTGTGGCGCGTCGCGTCGTAGCCGTTCAGCGCCACGTGCGCGGTGGCTCGTTCGAGCGCCGGGCCCGACGAGTCGACGCTGGTCACTTCGGCGGCGCCGCCGGCCAGCGCCGCGATGCTGAAGCCGCCGGTGTAGCTGTAGCAGTTCAGCACCCGCTGGACGCCGAAGTGCCGCACGCGGTCGGCAAACAGCTTGCGGCTGTCGCGCTGGTCGAGGTAGTAGCCGGTCTTGTGGCCGCGCGCGACATCAACCGTCAGGCGCCAGCCGTGTTCCTGGATCGTCACCTCGGTGCCGTCGTCAGCGCCGGGAGGCAGGCGCAACCAGCCGGTGATCGGGCCCAGCCCTTCGAGCTCGCGCACGCTCGCATCGCTGCGTTCATACAAGCGCGCCAGGCCGGTGACCTTGAGCAGAGCATCGGCGATCACCGGCTTCCAGCGCTCGACGCCGGCCGCCGTGAACTGCGCGCTCAGCGTGTCGCCGTAACGGTCGACCACGAGCCCCGGCAGGCCATCGGCCTCGCCGTGGATCAGCCGCATCGCGTCGCTGGCGATCGGCAGCCGCGCGCGAACCGCGACGGCGCGAGCGATGCGCCGCTCGAAGAACGCGGCGTCGATGCGCTCGGCCGCGTCGAAGCTCCAGGCGCGGACGCGGATTGACGACGCCGGGCTGTAGGCGCCCCAGGCCAGGAACTCGCCCGCGTGCGACTCGACCCGCACCGTCTCGCCCGCATCGGCGCGGCCGCTCGCGATGCTGCCCTCGAACACCCACGGATGGCGTTTGAGCAGCGAACGCTCCTTGCCGTCGCGCAATTTGATGATTTTCATGATGTCGATGGACGGAAATGAGCCTGCAAAGCGAGGCGTTGATCAAGCAACCACCGTAGACGGGTTCCCCGGCTACGCGGTGGGAGCCAACGGGCTGGCAGGCCCGTTGGCCTTCGGCAGCCGCGAGGCCCGCTGGCCCTCGCGCGCGGCCTCAGCCCCCTCGGGGGGCAGGAGCGCAGCGACGTGGGGGCCAACAAGCTTCGCTCGCGGGTGCGCCGCGTCGTAGACCTTGCTCAGGTGCCCGAAGTCGAGCTTGGTGTAGACCTGCGTCGTGGTGATGTTGGCGTGCCCCAGCAGCTCCTGCACCGCACGCAGGTCGCCGCTGGATTGCAGCAGGTGAGACGCAAAGGAGTGCCGCAGCATGTGCGGGTGCACATGCGTCGGCAGGCCCGCCTTCTGCGCCCGCAGCTTCAGGCGCGATCGCACCTGGCCGGTGGTGATGCGGGTACCGCGGTTGCTCACGAACAACGCCAGCTCGCCGCCGCCATGCGCCATCTGCACACGCAGCGACAGCCAGTCCTGCAGTGCATGCAAAGCCGGCCCGCCGACCGGCACGCTGCGTCGCTTCTGCCCCTTGCCCAGCACATGGGCGGTCGCGTCGGCGATGTCGATCCAGCCGATGGCGCGGGGCCCCGGCTGCGCGTCGAGTGCGACCAGCTCGCTGACACGCAGACCGCAGCCGTACAGCAGTTCGGTCATGCACTGGTCGCGCGCGGCTAGCGCGGCGCTGTCACGACGCGCTTCGATGTCTTCGTCGAAATCGGCCAGCGCCACCGCCTGGTCGACCGACAGCGCCTTGGGCAACGGCTTGGCCGCACGCGGCGCCCGCACACCTGCCACCGGGTTTTGCGCGACCAGGCCGTCGCGACCCAGCCAGCGATAGAAACCGCGCCAGGCCGACAACTGGATCGCGATGCTGCCCGGCGCCAGACCCTGCGCATGCAACTGTCCGGCCCAGCGGCGCACATGGTGCGGCTGCACCTCGCGCAGCGGCACGCCCGCGACATCGGCGTACCGGTGAAGGCGCCCGAAGGCCTGCGTATACATCACCCGCGTGCGATCGGCCAACCGACGTTCGACCTGGAGGTGCTGCAGGTGGCGCACAAGATCCTCGTGCAGCACCGGCGGGGCGCCCTCGGTGGCCGGGGACTTCATGGCCACGTATCCAGCGCCATCGTCGGAGGACCGGGTCAGCCGACCCTGATCAGCCGCGACAGGCTGGCGCTGGCGATCTCGCCAATGCGCGTCAGGAATTCGGTGCCCATGTCGGCCGCAAAGCGGGTCGGGTCGGGCGAACCCAGCACCAGCAGGCCGAAGGCTTCGGTGGTGGCGCCATGGCGCAACGGGATCAGTGCCAGCGATGCGACCGTGCCGGCGTCCTCGAGCCAGCCCGCCGCTTCGAAGCCCGAGTTCGCACCGCAGTACGGCAAGGTCAGGCTGGACGCAAAGCTCCTGGCATCGGCGCTGACCTCGCGGGCGAACGGCAGCGCGGCATGCTCGACCGCCGCCCCCCAGACCCGGATACCCGCCTGCGGGATCAGGAACTGGTGCATCAGCTCGCGCACCAGCACATCGGGCAGGTCGGCCGCGTCGGCGGTCAGCATCAGCGCCCGCGTGTAGCGGTGCAGCCGGTCGGCGATGGCGACGTTTTCCTGGCCGTGCCGGATCATTTCCATGATCTTGTGCTCGAGGCCCTTGTGCTTTTCGCGCAGCATGTCCATTTGCCGCTCTTGCAGCGACACGGCACGCGTGCCGTGGGGGCTGCTGAGCTGGATCGAGCTCAGCAACTCGGCGTGCCTCTCGAAGAACCCGGGCGTGTTCGCCAGGTAGCTGGCGATGTCGGCTTCGGTGATGCCTTGGACTCCGGTGGGACTGCTCACGGCGTGGTGCTCATGGTTTGTGGCTCGGGGTTCGTTTCGGTTGTGTGATTCACAGTTCGATCTCTCCTTCGAACACGGTTTCTGCCGGTCCGGTCATGAACACATGGCTGCCCGGGCCGTCTTCGGCGCCCTGCCATTCGATGGTCAGCCGACCACCGCGCGCGTCGACATCGACCACCGCGTCGAGCAGCCCGAGGCGGATGCCCGCAACGACCGCCGCGCAGGCGCCGGTGCCGCAGGCCAGCGTTTCACCGGCCCCGCGCTCGAACACCCGCAGGCGAATGTGGTCGCGCGCAACGATCTGCATGAAGCCGGCATTGACGCGCTTCGGAAAGCTGGTGTGATGCTCGATCAGCGGGCCCTGCACCTCGACCGGCGCGGCATCGACATCGTCGACCAGCTGCACCGCGTGCGGGTTGCCCATCGACAGCACAGCGACCTCGACCGTGCGGCCCTTCAGGTTCAACGGCCACAGCTCGAACAGGCCTTTGCCGTTGCCTTTCACCGCCACGCGATGCGGCCGCAACCCGGCCGCGTGGAAGGGCACGCGCGGCAGATCGAACACCGGCGCGTTCATGTCGACCCGAACGCGGCCATCGGCCTGCAAATGCAGCTCGAGCAGGTTGTTGACGGTCTCGACGCGCAGCGTGGTCTTGTCGGACAGCCCCTTGTCGCGCACGTAACGCACGAAGCAGCGCGCTCCGTTGCCACAGTGCTCGACCTCCTCACCGCTGTGGTTGAAGATGCGGTAGCCGAAATCGACCCCCGGCGTGGCGCTGCGCGCGACCACCAGGATCTGGTCGGCCCCGACACCGAAACGCCGATCGCCGAGGCGGCGCAACTGCTCGGTGCTCAACGCAAGCGGCTCCCGCGTGGCGTCAAGCACGACGAAGTCGTTGCCTGCGCCCTGCATCTTGGTGAACCGGATTCTCATGCGCTGATTATCGTCACCCTGTGCCGCACTGGCCGCTGGCGCACGATTTCCGACAGCTCGCGGAGGACCTGAAGCCGCCGGTCTGGCGGCGATCCGCAGGCCGGTCAGTACAGCGTCGGCTCGCCGAAAGGCCGCGTCTTGAACCGCTTGTGCACCCACAGGTACTGCGCCGGATTGCGGCGGATCTCGCCCTCGATCCAGCGGTTGATGGCGACGGTGTCAGCCAGCGCATCGTCGGTCGGGAAGTGCGTCCAAGGGTCAAGAAAGCGCACGCGGTAGCCCTGGCCGCCAGGCAGCATCTCGGCGACCACGGGCTGCACGGTCATGTGAAGCAATCGCGCCATGCGCGACGGTGTCAGCAGCGTGGCGGCCGGTACACCGAAGAAGGGCACGAACGCGGCATCCTTGCGCCCGAAATCCATGTCGGGCAGGTTGAAGAAACCGTCGCCTTCCTTGATGGCACGCAGCAGCGGTTTGGCGGTTTCACGCCGCGAGAACGCGCGGTTATTGCCGAAGCGCAGGCGACCTCGCCGCACCGCTGCGTCGAACACCTTGTTGCTCTGCGTCTGGTAGACCGTGCATCCCGGCCTGCGGACCGAGAAACGCGCGGCAATCGCGGCGACGTCGAGCGCGATGAAGTGCGGCACCAACCACATCAGCGCGCCCGCATGGTGGTCGCCAAAGTCAGCCGGCCCCTCGATGTGGATCAGACGCTTGAGCCGCGCTGCGGACGCGTGCCACAACAGGCCTCGTTCGAGCACGCTGCGGCCCAAGCACTTGAAGTGCTCGAGCGCCAAAGCTCGACGCTGCGGTTCGCTCAATTCAGGGAAGCAGAGCTCGAGGTTGCGCAAGGCGATGCGCCGACGCTCGCGGGCCAGGCTCCACAGCACGCGGCCAAGCCCCCGACCCAGCGGCGCGAGCAATGCCAGCGGCAACCAGTGCAGCAGCCACAGAAGGGCCAGCACGCAGCGCGTGAGCAGGTGCACGAGAGCCTGCTTCAAGACTCGTCCCTCCCGATGGTGGCGGATGCGGCAGGTGCGGGCGTGCTCGACGATGCCGAGGTACCGGTGCCGCGCGGTTGCTTGTATCGGTGGTAGCCCCACAGATACTGCTGCGGACATTGCAGGATCAGCGCTTCCATCGCGCGGTTGATCGTCGCCGCCGCGGCTGAGCTGTCCGAAGGCAGCGCTTCGCCCAGTTCGCTGACGCGCACGCGGTAACCGGCGCCCTGTGGCAAGCGCTCCCCCCACACCAGCAGCAGCGCGGCGCCGGTCTGCTGCACCAGGCGCGCGGCCAGGGTCATCGTGTAGGCCGGCTTGCCGAAGAACGGCGCCCACACGCCCAAACCTTCGGGCGGCACCTGATCGGGCAGCAGACCGACCACCTCGCCGCGTCTGAGGGCGCGGATCATCTGGCGCACGCCGGCCAGCGTGGCCGGTGCGGCGTCGAGCCCCGGTCGACGCCGCGCCGCCTCGACCAGATCGCGCAGCCAAGGCTTGCGCGCAGGACGGTAAAGCACCGTCATGGCCCCGCGGCCGGCCCCATAGCGCTGGGCATAGGACTGGCCGATGGCCTCGAAACAACCCAGGTGTGGCGTCAGCATCACGAGGCCGTGACCGGCCGCCTGAGCGGCTTCGATCAGCTCACCTCCCTGCCAGTGCACCGGCACTGGCAGCGGGGCGTCCGGCGCACGCAGCCACAGCGGCGGCAACTCCATCATCAGTCGGCCGGCGGCCGCGATGGCGTCCCGCGCCTGCGCCCAGGGCACACCGGCCTGCGCGACATTGGCGCGAAAGCGGGCACGGTACGAGGGCGAAGCCCAGTACACCAGCCAGCCCAGCGGCGCACCGCATGCATGCAGCCAGCGCAGAGGGACGTGCGCCAGAAACCGAGCGCAGCCGGTCAGGAAATTCGCAATGAAGCGGGTCATCAGGTGGCTAGAATCGGCCGATCGCCGAGTTAATGAACTACTTGCGGGGCGATTGCAGTGCACTTCAAGACTTCTGAAGTGGCTGCCGGGCCTAGGCTCAACAAACCGCTAAAGCGTTCGCCGGAACTCCGAAACCTGGACCGGCAACGCAAGTTGCAACCAACCGGAGTTTAAGAGTGGCGAACGACTTCCTTTTCACATCCGAATCCGTCTCCGAGGGACACCCCGACAAGGTGGCCGATCAGATCTCGGACGCGATCCTCGACGCGATCTTCACGCAGGACCCGCTTTCGCGGGTGGCTGCCGAGACGCTGTGCAACACCGGGCTGGTGGTGCTGGCCGGCGAGATCACGACGCAGGCGAACGTCGACTACATCCAGGTCGCGCGCGACACC
>JARXKP010000129.1 GCA_030271615.1 Pseudomonadota bacterium | reverse complement strand
TTCCGGATTTTCAGGGGGGGATGGGATTCCAGGAGAAGTACCTGGTCTCCGATTACAGCCGCGTGTCGATCGAAGGGTTTCGTTCCTTCCTGGTCGCCCGCTTCGTCACGGTGGGCGCACTGAACACCGCGCTGGGGAGCGACTACCCGGCGTTCGCGGCAGTCGAGCCGCCGTCGAAGGACATCCGCAGCCAGCCGTTGACGCGTTACACCGAGCACATCGATTCGTACGCCCATGGCAGTTTGCCGATATCGGGTTGGCTGCACGGGCCGACACAGCCGCAGTCGGGGCGCTGGATTCGCGTCTATCGAAACGGTGACTTCCTGGCCAGGGTGCCCGTGAACCTGAGCCGTCAGGATGTGCATGAGGCGCATCCTGAATTCGGTACCGCCGACGTGGGCTGGCGCTTCGACCTGAATTTTTCGGCGTTGCCACCTGGCGTGCACCGCCTCGACGTCATCCTTGACGGCCCAGCCGATCGCTGGGTGCATCTCGGGACGCGATACGTCTCCGTGATGGAGCGCAGCCAGGCCACGCCGCGTGCCTTGCCTCAGAAAGACCTGCCACCCACGGTGGCGCCCGATGCTTCGTTGCTGTGGTCGGTCGACCTCCCGGTCGATCAGTCGTCGTATTACTTCAACCCGCTGGTGCCGCTGTGGCATGAGTTTCGGGGATCGCAAGTGGTGAGTTACCTGCGGCATTTCGATCAGCGTGTTCGCAGATCGTGCCTGGCGAACGTCGACACCTATATCCACCAGATCACGCCGTTCACCAATCCGAGCTGGGACGCCAACAAATTTGCGGTCGATGCGTCGCTTCAGCCTCTTGCCGGCATCCATCTGGGGGTCAGCTTGTACGGCGAGCCGACGTACGGGACGAGTTTCTTCGACTGGTACACGCGTTCGAAGCACCAGACCTACGGCATCACCGAGTTTCATCCGCTGCGGGCGATGTCGCTCGACGAGGCACGACTGATGTTTGAGCATCACCGAACCGGTGGCGCGCAATTCTTGTCGTTCTTTCTGAAGACGCAGAAACTGCAAGGCGTGCCCTCTGGCGCCGCTTACCAGTTTGCGTTCGACCCCGACAACCCGAAATTCAGCTCCGATCACTTGTACAAGACAGTGAAGACGCTGGTGAACGAGTAATCGAACCGCGCGAGCCCTGCGCGCGCAACGACTTGCGGCGACCGATGAAAAAATCCTTCCAACCCGGACGACAGCCTGCCGCAGCCGAAGTTCAGTCGCTGCTGCGGTTGCTCGATTCGGGGCAATGGGCGCAGGCCGAAGCGGCCGCGGCGAAGGCGCTCATGGTGCATCCACAGGCCGTGGTTTTCCACAACGTGCTCGGCTCCGCGCTGGCCGGCCAGCAGAAGTGGGCCGAGGCGGTCGAGAGCTTCAAGAAGGTCGCCGCGATCGCGCCGCAGTCGATGGAGGCACAGAGCCAGCTCGGCATGCTGTATTCGCGGCTGGGCCGTCACGAGGACGCGGTGGCGAGCTACCGCAAGGCGGTGGCCCTCAAACCCGATTTCGCCGAGCTGCACTGCAACCTCGGCATCCTGCTCGGCCTGCTGGGTCGGCATGCCGAAGCGGTCAGCAGCTACGCCCAGGCGGTGGCGGTCAAGCCGACCTTGGTGGTGGCGCACTACAACGCCGGTACGGCGTTGCAGGCGCTGGGCCGTCTCGACGAGGCCGCCCGAAGCTACCGCCAGGTGCTGGCGCTGCAACCCGCCAGCGCAGAGGCGCACAGCAACCTCGGCGCGGTGCTGCAGGCGCAGGGCGAACTGGCGCCTGCCATCGAGAGCTACCGCGCTGCCCTCGCGATCAAGCCCGATCCAAAGGTGCATTTCAACCTGGGCACCGCGTATCGCAACCAGGGTCGGCTCGCGGAAGCGGCGGGCAGCTTCGAAAGCGCCTTGGCGCTGCAGCCGGTCTACCCCGACGCGCTGAACAACCTCGGCGAGGTGCTGCGCGATCAGGGCCGGATGGACGACGCGGTGGCAAGTTACCAGCGCGCGCTCGCGCAGGCCCCGGACACTGCCGAGGCGACCTACAACCTGGCGGTCTTGCTGCACGACAGCGGCCGACTCGACGAGGCGAGAGCGTTCTTCGAGGCTTCACGGGTCCGTGACTGGCAGGAGCGCGTGCTCGAGTGCCTCTACAAGTGCGAGCGCTACGAGGCTTTCGAGACCGGGATGGACAAGCTGCTGGCTGTGCGTGCGGCTCATGCCTCGCCGTTGCTGGCCACGCTGTCGGCACACCACGCGGCCACTTTCGGAGTCGCCGACCGGTGCGATTTCTGCAAGGACCCACTGGACTTCGTGTTCCACGACCGAATCGATGCACTGGCATCGCCAGACAGTTCGCTGCGTGAGAGGCTGCTCGTCGACATCGCCTCGGCCGAGATCGCCGCGCGCAAGCAGGGACGCCTGTACAACGGGACGCAGTCCTCGGGCAATCTGTTCAAGCGGCCGGAAGCGTCTTTCCGCCAGCTGTCCGGAATGATTGCCGCGCAGGTGGAGCGCTACCGTTTGCGGCATGCGGAGGCCGAGTGCGTTTTTTCGAAGGACTTCCCGCTGACGCCCGAGTTCAGCAGCTCGTGGTACGTGAAGATGCAGACCGGTGGGCACCTGACCTCGCACATCCACGAGACCGGCTGGCTGAGCGGCGTGGTGTACCTGGCGATTCCGCCGCGTCCAGCGGGAACCGACGATGGCAGCATCGAATTCAGCACGCACGGGAGCGGCTACCCCCGCCAGCACACCCGTTTCCCGGTCAGCGTGGTGTCGCCGACGGTCGGCGACATCGTGCTGTTTCCATCGTCGCTGTTCCACCGGACCCTGCCGTTCAGTGCTGCGGCAGAACGCATCTGCATCGCTTTCGACGTAGCCCCGGCAGGCGCTTGACGCGCCTTCGGGACGTCAGCTTTTCGGTTGGGCGGGTACTGCCGACGGTGTGACCACGGGCGCCTTGATGACACGGGTCTTGCCGCCGGTGGTGACCAGAATCACCGGATCGCCGGCCAACAGGGTTTCGTTGCCCTTGGCCTGAACGATGGCGCGCCGGTCGCCGTTGCGCATCTGGATCAGCACCTCGACGGCTTCTTCCTTGGTGGAAAAGCGTTCCACGGTATTGCCGACCACCGCCCCCGCCACGGCACCGAGCACGCCAACCACGGCACCCGTCTTGTTCCCACCCACGGTCGAGCCGGCCACGCCGCCAACGATCGCACCGGTGGCAGCACCGGCGCCACTCTGGCTGCCGTCGACGGTCACAGGACGCACCGACAGCACGGTTGCGTCTTGCACCTGTGACAGGCGCTGCGCGTCGCCGCGCTGGATGACATCGGGGCTGGTAGTGGAGCAACCGGCGAGCGTGCCGATGATGGCGAGAAGTGCAATTGTTTTTTTCATGTTTGAAATCCTTGTACCCATTTGAGAACGGGCCGGTCTGCGATTGCGTTGACGCATCGCGTTCGCTTTGAGTCGGCCTGACACCCGATGTTCCGCCAGCGGGTGCAAAGAAGTGTTGCTGTGACCGATCTGGGGCGGCGGCCCGTGCCTCAGGTGCGCAGTCTGCTGTGCCGAGGCACGCTGGCGAGCAGGAACTCCATCTGGTCGACCAGGATCCTGCGCCCGCGCAGGATCATGTCCTCGTGAAGGCTCGGGACATAAGGCAGGTACAGCAGCGTCATGCGGGCTTCTTCGGGCAACCTGCTGCCCTTGTTGCCGTTGCAGGTGCGGCAGGCGGTGATGCAGTTCATCCAGGTGTCGTGCCCGCCACGAGAGGTCGGGATGATGTGTTCACGGGTCAGGTCGTCGGCGTGAAAGTGCCCGCCGCAGTAGGCGCAAACATGTCGGTCACGCACGAAGAGTTTGGGGTTCGACAGCGCCGGGGTCTGACGCCAGGCCCGGGTCGGGATCGAGCCGCGTACCGCGATGATCGGGTGCACCTCGATGCGCGACTGCACACCGGTGCGTCGCTGAACCCCGCCGCGCAGCACGTAGAAAGCATCCCCCAGCGTCCATGCGACGCCGTCGCTGGCGTACAGCACCGCAGCCTCCTTGGCCGAGAGCCAGGATTGCGGCCGTCCAGACACATCGAGTTGCAGAACTTCCAAGATCAGTACTCCTGCCCGCTGAGCGCAACCAATCCACACCACAACCCGGATATTCGCATGCCGGGCTGCGCACCGTCCATTGCACAGGCTGGATTGCCGCCGCCCTGCCACACTGTGCAGACCGAAGGCGAGGTCGTGCTCCGACACACGGTCAACCTGGAGTGAAGGACGATCGCGCTTTGTGCAGAATGAAATTCACTGTCTCTGGAACCTTCATGCCTCACTACACGCCCCCCCTGCGCGACATGCATTTCGTGCTGCACGAGTTGCTGAAGGTCACGGAAACGTTCAAGACGCTGCCGCCGCATGCCGAGGTCGACATCGAGACCGTCAACGCGGTGCTGGAGGAAGGCGGCAAGTTTGCGAGCGAGGTGTTGGCGCCGTTGAACCAGACCGGTGACGCCGAAGGCTGCACACTGAACCGCGACACGCACGAAGTCGCCGCGCCCGCCGGCTTCAAGGACGCGTATGCGCAGTATGTCGAGGGCGGCTGGCCGTCGCTTGGCTGTGACGCGGCCTATGGCGGGCAGGGGCTGCCGGTCACGCTGAACCAGTGCCTGTACGAGATGCTCAACAGCGCCAACCAGGCCTGGACCATGTATCCGGGCCTGACCCACGGTGCCTACGAATGCCTGCACGCCCACGGCACGCCCGAGCAGCAGCAGACCTACCTGCCGAAGCTGACCAGCGGCGAATGGACCGGCACGATGTGCCTGACCGAATCGCACTGCGGCACCGACCTGGGCCTGCTCCGCACGAAAGCCGTCCCTTTTGAAATAGACGGCCAGGCCGACGGCAGCTACCTGATCACCGGCAACAAGATCTTCATCAGCGCCGGCGAGCACGACCTGGCTGCCAACATCGTGCACCTGGTGCTGGCGCGGCTGCCCGATGCGCCGCCCGGCAGCAAGGGCATCTCGCTGTTCGTCGTGCCGAAGTTCCTCGTCAACGCCGACGGCTCGCTGGGTGAGCGCAACCCGATCTTCTGCGGCGCGCTCGAGCACAAGATGGGCATCCACGGCAACGCCACCTGCCAGATGAACCTCGACGGCGCGCGAGGGTGGCCGGTCGGCCAGCCGCACAAGGGCTTGAACGCGATGTTTGTGATGATGAATGCGGCGCGCCTGGGCGTCGGCATGCAGTCGTTGGGACTGACCGAGGTGGCTTACCAGAATGCGGTGGCTTACGCGAAGGACCGGATCCAGATGCGCTCCCTCACCGGCGCCAAGTCACCGGATCGGCCGGCCGATCCGATCATCGTGCACCCCGACGTGCGCAAGATGCTGCTGACCGCGCGGGCCTATGCCGAAGGCGGCCGCGCGTTGGCGGTCTTCACCGCGCTGCTGATCGACCAGGAGCTGTCGTCCACGGACGAGAACGTGAAGCAGGACGCGGCCGACCTGGTTGCATTGCTGACGCCGATCGTCAAGGCCTTCATCACCGACAACGCCTGGATCGCCACCTCGCACTGCATGCAGGTCTTCGGCGGACATGGCTATGTGCGCGAATGGGGCATGGAGCAATTCGTTCGCGATGCGCGAATCAACATGATCTACGAGGGCACCAACACGATCCAGTCGCTCGACCTGCTGGGGCGCAAGGTGCTCGGCGACAACGGCAAGAAGCTGAAGAAGTTCGGCGCGCTGGTGAAACAACTGATCGAAGACGAAGGCGTCAACGAGGCGATGAGCGAATTCATCAACCCGCTGGCCGACCTGGGCGACAAGGTCACCAAACTCAGCACCGAACTCGGCCTGAAGGCCTTCGGCAACGCGGACGAGGTCGGTGCCGCGGCGGTCGATTACCTGCGCGTTGTCGGGCACCTGGTGTTCGCGTACTTCTGGGCCCGCATGGCGCGGGTCGCACTCGATCATGCGGACAATGGCGATCCGTTCTACCGTGCGAAGCTTGCCACCGCGCGCTTCTACTTTGCCAAGCTGCTGCCCGAGACCGCTGGATTGATACGCACCGCGCGCGCCGGCGCCAAGCCGTTGATGGACATGGACGAATCCCTGTTCTGAGGCGGAGGCGCCGCAGCCCGGCTCGGCACTTGCTCAGGCCACCGAACCGAATCTCAACGTCCTGGAGTCACCATGAAACGATTTCCCGTCCGCAAGGTCGCCGTGCTCGGAGCCGGCGTCATGGGCGCCCAGATCGCCGCTCACCTGGCCAACGTGCGGGTGCCGGTCGTGCTGTTCGACCTGCCGGCCCGTGAAGGCGCGAAGAACGGCGTCGTCACCAAGGCCGTCGAGGGCCTGAAGAAGCTCAAGCCCGCGCCGCTCGGCATCAACGACGACGCGGTGCTCATCCAGCAGGCCAACTACGAAGAGCACCTCGACCAGCTGCGTGACTGCGATCTGATCATCGAGGCCATCGCCGAGCGCATGGACTGGAAGCTCGACCTGTACACCAAGATCGCGCCGTTCATCGCACCGCACGCGATCGTCGCGAGCAACACATCGGGCCTGAGCATCACCAAGCTGGGTGCGGTGCTGCCCGAGGCGATCCAGCCGCGTTTCTGCGGCATCCATTTCTTCAATCCGCCGCGCTACATGTCGCTGGTCGAGCTGATTCCGACGCCCACCACGCAGCCCGAGATCCTCGACCAGCTCGAAGCCTTCGTCACCACCGCGCTCGGCAAGGGCGTGGTGCGCGCGAAGGACACGCCGAACTTCATCGCCAACCGCGTCGGCGTCGCCGGCATGCTGGCGGTGATGAAGGAGGCCGAGCAGTTCGGTCTGACCTGCGACGTGGTCGACGACCTGACCGGCAAGAAGCTCGGCCGCGCCAGTTCGGGCACCTTCCGCACCGCCGACGTGGTCGGGCTGGACACGCTGGCGCACGTCATCAGGACGCTGCAGGACAACCTCGGCCCCGACCAGTCGAACGACCCGTTCTACGGCAGCTACGCCACGCCGCCGGTGCTCGGCGCGCTGATCGCCCAGGGCACGCTGGGCCAGAAGACCGGCGCCGGCTTCTACAAGAAAGTCGGCAAGGACATCCTGCGCTGGGATGCGGCAAGCAGCGACTACGTAACCGGCGGCGGCCAGGCCGACGAACTGATCGGTCGCATCCTGAAGAAGCCGCCGGCTGAGCGGCTCAAGCTGTTGCGCGAATCGAGTAACCCGCAGGCGCAGTTCCTGTGGGCGGTGCTGCGCGACGGCTTCCACTACAGCGCCGTGCATCTGGCCGAGGTCGCCGAGTGCGCCCGCGACATCGACTTCGCGATGCGCTGGGGCTTTGGCTTCAGCCAGGGGCCGTTCGAGCTGTGGCAGGCGGCCGGCTGGTCGACCGTCGTGCGCTGGATGCAGGACGACATCGATGCCGGCAAGGCGCTGTGCACCGCGCCGCTGCCTTCCTGGGTGTTCGAAGGGCCGGTTGCCGACCGTCAGGGTGTGCACCAGCCCGAGGGATCCTGGAGCGCATCCGAATCGCGCTTCGTCGCCGAAAGCGCACTGCCGGTCTACGAGCGCCAGCACTTCCGGGAGCGTGTGTTCGGTTCCGGGGCGCCAGTGCCGTTGCAGTCAGGCACCGAGCTGTTCAAGACCGACGAGTTGCGCGTGTGGACGCTCGACGGCGAGGTGCTGATCGCGAGCCTGACGGCCAAGCTGCACCTGATCAGCCCGGCAGTGACCGAAGGTCTGGTGAAGGCGGTGGGCCTCGCCGAGGAAAGCTACAAAGGTCTTGTGATCTGGTCGCCCGACGATGTGTTCTCGGCCGGCGCCAACCTCGAAGCGCTGATGCCGGTGTTCATGAAGAGCGGCGCGAAGGGCATCGCGCCGGAAGAACAGAAGCTGCAGGACGCGATGCTGCGCGTGCGTTTTGCGACCGTGCCGGTGGTGGCCGCGATCCGCGGGCTCGCGCTCGGCGGCGGCTGCGAGCTGGTCGTGCATTGCGCCAGGCGCGTCGCGGCGATGGAAAGCTATGTCGGTCTGGTCGAGGTCGGCGTCGGCCTGATTCCAGGGGCTGGTGGGCTGACCTACATCGCGCGCCGTGCGGCCGAAATGGCTGGCGCGGGCGGGGCGAACGCCGACCTGCTGGGCTTTCTGAAGGAGGGCTTCGCGGCGGCCGCGATGGCCAAGGTTGGCACCAGCGCGATCGACAGCCGTCAGCTCGGTTATCTGCTGTGGAGCGACGTGATCGTGCCGCACAAGGACGAGCTGCTGTTCGTTGCGCTGACCCAGGCGAAGGCGATGTTCGACAGCGGCTACCGCCCGCCCGCGAAGACGCTGTTCCCGGTCGCGGGCCGCAGTGCCGCCGCGACGATCAGGGGCCAGCTGGTCAACATGCGCGACGGGGGCTTCATCAGCGCGCACGATTTCCACATCGCGTCGCTGATCGCCGAGGTGCTGTGTGGCGGCGATGTCGACGCCGGGTCGCTGGTCAGCGAGGAGTACCTGATGGCAATGGAACGCCAGCATTTCTGCGCGCTGCTGGAGCACCCGAAGACACAGGAACGGATCATGGGCATGCTGAGCACGGGCAAGCCGGTCCGGAATTGAAATCAATGACTCCTTCCCCCGCCGGGGGAAGGCAGGGATGGGGGCTTCTCCGGACAACCTGCACATGCAATACCAAGCCAGCACCGACGCACGACGCTACGCGATCAAGTTGCGCACCGGCATGACGGATGCCGAACGCAGGTTGTGGTCGCGGCTGCGCGGCGAGCAGCTCGGCGTGAAATTTCGCAGGCAGCATCCGCTCGGCGGGTACGTGCTGGACTTTGCGTGTCTCGATCCCAAGGTGGTGATCGAGGTCGACGGTGCCCAGCATCTCGACCAGGTGGGGTATGACGATCGACGCAGTGCCTGGCTGGCCGAGCGCGGGTTTCTGGTGCTGCGATTTTGGGCGAATGAAGTGTTGTCTGAGACGGATGCGGTGGTGAGCCGCATCGTTGATTTGCTGATGGGAAGCCCCCACCCCAACCCTCCCCCAGTGGGGGAGGGAGTCAAGTGTTCGCCTCCCCCAGCGGGGGAGGGCGTTCTATCTGAGAAGGACTGTCCATGAAACCAATCCAAGACGCCTACATCGTCGCCGCGACCCGCACGCCGGTCGGCAAGTCGGGGCGTGGCGTGTTCCGCAACACGCGGCCCGATGATCTGCTGATCGCGGCGATCCGCGGCGCGCTGAAACAGGTGCCGACGCTCGACCCGAAGGCGATCGAGGATGCGATCGTCGGCTGCGCGATGCCCGAAGGCGAGCAGGGGCTGAACGTGGCGCGCATCGGGGCGCTGCTGGCCGGCTTGCCGAACAGCGTCGGTGGCGTCACCGTCAACCGCTTC
>JARXKP010000128.1 GCA_030271615.1 Pseudomonadota bacterium | reverse complement strand
GACATTGCCGGAGCCCAGGCACAGTTCGGCATGCTGGGCCGGCTGAGCCGCATCGACGTGCGGTTGAAGCCGGGCGCTGATCGCGACGCGGTCATCGCATCGCTGGCGCTGCCTGACCTTGCCTCGCAGGGCGTGCGCGCGGCGCCGCCGGAAGAAGCGGCGCAACGGGTCTCGAACGTGTCGCGCGCCTATCGCGTCAACCTGACGGTGCTGGCGCTGGTGGCGCTGTTCACCGGGGCCTTCCTGGTGTTCTCGATCCTGTCGCTGTCGGTGGCGCAGAGGCAGCCGCAGTTCGCGCTGCTGGGTGTTCTGGGCCTGAGCGCGGGCCAGCGGCTGCGTCTGGTGCTGGCCGAGTCGGCTCTGATCGGCGTGGCGGGCAGCGCGCTCGGTCTGGCGCTCGGCACCATGCTGGCGGCGGCGGCGCTGCGGTTGCTGTCGGGCGACCTGGGTGGCGGCTACTTTCCAGGCGTCGCACCGACCCTGCACTTCAGCGTGCCGGCGGCGCTGGCGTATGGCGGTCTGGGCGTGGCCGCTGCGCTGGTCGGCGGCTGGCTGCCGGCGCGCGAGGCCCAGCGACTGGCGCCAGCCCAGGCCTTGAAGGGCCTGGGCGATTCGGCCAGCGCAGAGCAGGCCGCGTGGCTCGGCCCGTCGTTGATCGCTGTCGCCCTCGTGCTGCTGTTCGTGCCGCCGGTGTTCGACATGCCGCTCGCCGCCTACGTGTCGGTGGCGCTGCTGCTGCTCGGCGGCATCGTCTGCGTGCCGGGCGGCGTCGGGTTGCTGCTGCGCGCGATCGCTCCGCCGCAGCAGGCCCTGATGCTGCTGGCGGTCGAGCGCGCGCGCCATCAGCGGCGCACGGCCACCGTCGCCGTGGCCGGCGTGGTGGCAAGCCTCGCGCTGTCGGTCGCGCTGACGGTGATGGTGGCCAGCTTTCGCGAATCGATCACGGCCTGGCTGGACACCGTGCTGCCGGCCGATCTGTATGTGCGTGCCGGCACCTCGACGGGCGGCAGCGACATGATCACGCTGGCGCCGGGCTGGGTGCTGGCCGCGGCCCGCGTCGACGGCGTGGCGCGCGTCGAGACGCTACGCGTCTCATCGGTGCAGATCGATCCGGCGCTGCCCGCGGTGGCACTGATCGCCAGGCCGCTGGCCGACCCGGTGCGCACGCTGCCGCTGATCGGGGAGTTGGTGGCACTGCCCGTCGGCGAGACCGCAGCGTATGTCAGCGAGGCGATGGTGGCGCTGTACGGCGCCGCGCCCGGCACGCGGCTGATGCTGCCGCTGCCGGACGGACAACAAGCCCGTGTGTTCGTGCGCGGCGTGTGGCGCGACTACGCGCGGCAGCACGGTGCGGTCGCGCTCGCCAGCGACGACTGGCAACGGCTGACCGGCGACACCCGCATCAACGACCTCGCGTTGTGGCTGCAACCGGGCACCGATGCGAGCGCGGTGCAGCAGCGGCTGCGCGCGCTGGCGGCGGCTCACGGCATGGACGACGAACTGCTCGAATTCGCGTCGCCGGGCGAGATTCGTGCGATCTCGCTGCGCATCTTCGATCGCAGCTTCGCCGTCACCTACTGGCTGCAGGGCGTGGCAATCGCGATCGGGCTGTTCGGCATCGCGGCCAGCTTCTCGGCGCAGGTGCTGGCACGCCGCAAGGAGTTCGGCCTGCTCGCGCACCTGGGCCTGACGCGCCGCCAGGTGCTGACGGTGGTGACCGCCGAGGGCGCAGTGTGGACGGCCGCCGGTGCGCTGCTCGGCCTGGGGCTGGGCATCGCGGTCAGTGGGGTGCTGGTGAAGGTGGTCAACCCGCAGAGCTTCCACTGGACGATGGACCTGCTGTTGCCGTGGGGACGGCTGGCCGCCCTGTGCGCTGCGGTGATCGCGGCAGGCACGCTCACCGCCGGTCTCGCAGCGCGCCAGGCCGCGGGTCGCGACATGGCGCTGGCGGTCAAGGAAGACTGGTGACTTCCGCGCAGGCTCAATCGCTGCGCTTCGACACGCGATAGAGCGCTCGCACCAGGTCCGACACGGTGATGATGCCGACCAGTCGCTGCTCGTCGTCGATGATTGGAATGTGGTGGTGCCCACCCTCTGAAAACAGCGGCAGCAACTCGGTCACGCGGCGCTGCTCGCTGGCCACGCGGACCTCCCTCGTCATGATCTGCCCCACCACCTCCGGCTTGTCCGCGTAAGGCGTGCCGCTGGGGCGCATCAACTTTCTCAGGCGCGGACCCATCCCTTCATGCCGGTCAAGATCGGCGTGTCGCATGAAGTCGGCCAACGTCACGATGCCGACGATGCGCTGAACCCGGTCGGTGACGGGCAATGCCTTGACGCTCCGCTGGCGCATCAGCGACCAAGCTTCGCCGAGCGGTGTGCCGAACTGCACCGACAGCGCATCGCGCGACATGATCTCGCCGCAGCGCAGGTCGCCCAGGGTGCGCTGGTACGCCGCCGATTCGGCGTAGTGCAGCAGGTCCTCGAGATCGTCGCGGCTGACGTCGATCACCTGGTTGTAGTGCGTCAGCGCTGCGTCCAGGTCGGCCGTGCTGAAGCGTGTCGTCGATGTGTCGCTGGGTGCCGGCCGCGCTTGCGAGTGCGGATAGCGTCGCCCGGTCAGGCGGTGGTACAGAACAGCCACCAGCGTCAGCAGGACCGCATTGACCAGGATCGGGAAGACGGCGAAGTGAAAACCGGTGGCGCCAAGCGCCGCGAACAGCGCCGACGCGCCACCCGGCGGATGCAGGCAACGCAGGAAGAACATCAGCGCAATCGCGAGTGACACCGCAGCAGCGCCAGCCCACGCCGGATCACCGATGAAATGCGCACAAGCGGCGCCCACCAGCGCCGACAGGGTGTTGCCCCCGATCACCGCCCAGGGTTGGGCCAGTGGACTGGACGGCACCGCGAAGACCAGCACGGCACTGGCCCCCAGTGGCGCAACCAACCACGGCCCTGGTGCCATCGGGCCGGACCACCATCGGCAGACGATCGCCGTGAGGAGGAGGCCGACACCCGCACCCACCGCGGCACGCCAGCGCTCGTGCGCATCGACCCGCACGGGGGCCGGCCAGAAGCTGACGATGAAGCGACGTAAACGCGCGGCGAACATCGCTGTATCTGCTGCGGAATCACCGGGGTGGAAAGACACTCGAAGACACCCTGCCTGGGCGCGATCCCGAGATACCGCTCAAGGCGGCGCGGTGAACAACTTGGCCGCGCGGCCCTTCAGTTCCAGCAGTTCGCTCGGCGTGACCGAGTACTTGCCGCTCAGCACGTCCACATCGACCCGGAACTCGATCTCCTTGCCCCGGTGCGACAGCATCCCCGAGGTGAACTCGTAGTCTTCGTCGTCCGCCGGCAGCCCCTGCACGTCCAGGTCGTGCTCCTCGTACTGGATCGCTCTTATCTCGCCGCTGGCCAGATCCAGCGTCCCCGTCGACTTGATGATCGACTCGGTCAACTCGTCGAACAGCGTGATCGGCACCATCAGATTCAATTCGGTTCTCCTCACCGGTGTGCACCGCGCTGGCCTCTGCGCCGTTCCCCCTGGAACGGCACCCAGCGCGCGGCCCGCATTGTCACCGCTCGCCGCTCACCGCAGCGGCCTGAAACGAATGCACGAAACGTCAGCGTAGGCTTGCACCTGATGCCCTACACCTTGCAACACCCGGTCCACAGCGAACAGCTCGTGCGCAAGAGCCGCTTCATCGCCTGCGTGCAGCCGATCGACAGCCGTGCCGACGCACTGGTGGTGGTGGCTTCGTTGCGTGTGCAGCACCCGAGCGCCTCGCACGTCTGCTGGGCGCTGCTCGCCGGCGGGCAATCGGCTGCGGTCGACGACGGCGAACCCGGTGGCACGGCCGGCCGCCCGATGATGGACGTGCTGCGCCACCAGGATCTCGACGGCGTGCTGGCAACCGTGGTCCGCTACTTCGGCGGCGTCAAGCTCGGTGCCGGCGGCCTGCTGCGCGCCTACACCGACGCGGTCGCGCAGGCGTTGATCGGTGCGGTCAAGGTGCCGCAGCAGCGCATGCAAACGCTGGGCTGCTGCGTGCCCTACGCATTGGAAGGCCTGCTGCGCCGCGAGATCCACGGCGCAGGCCATGCGCTGCTGGACGTCGCCCACGGCGCTGCCGTCGAGTTGCGTTTCAGCCTGCCCGACGCGCAGGTCGCGGACTTCGTGCGCCGGATCGACGACGCAACGCAGGGTCAGGTGCAGTGGCTGTCGGCTCGGGACTGACATTCGATCGTCGAATGACTGCGGGCAGCACGAACCCGCCTGGTTCGGACGACGCGGGTCACGTCCCCCCGTGCAATCATCCGCCGATCAGCCAGACCCCAAGGAGAACGTCCACATGACACTGCCACGATGGCTCAGACAACTGAGCGCCTGTGCCTGGCTGGCCTGGATCGCCTGCGTGCCGCTGTCGGCCGGCGCCTGGGAGCTTGCCGGGGTCCGCACCGTGACGCTGCACGCGCGCAACGGCGACGCGCTGAAGCTGGGGACCGTGCAGTTCACGCCGCAGGCCGACGGCCGCATCGGATTCGTGCTGGCCATGGAGCGTGAACACCTCAAGGACTTCTTCCTGTCGATGAAGGAGTTCAAGTGTGCCGAGGGTCCGAGCGAAATCCTCTGCCATGTGCCGTACCCGTATGCGCAGCCCGGCACGGTGAGTGCGACGGACCTGGCCTGGCTGGAACATTCGCTGCTGTTCATGTTCAAGAAACCGTCCGAGTTCGGCGCCAAGCTGTGGAACGGCGTCTACTTTCAGCTGCGCCTCACCGACCAAGGATTGGAGGGCACGCCGCAAGCCATCGATCTGAACCGGATCAGTGCCCCTCCCGATCGGCTGGACATCCCGCCCTATCGCGCGGCACTGCGCGACGACATGCGCCCGGACGAACGGTGGTTCAACCGGTTGACCATCGAATAAGCGCCTGGTGGACCCGCACGACTCGGCGATTTCTTACGTGCGTGACTCAACTCTTCCTACCGCTGGAATCCAGCGGGAGAGAGACAGTCGAGAGATGAGCACACACCTTCGATCTCGCGCCGGATTGACCCCCCGACACCGGCACCCCCCCGGTGCGGGCGGTGCGTCGGCGTCTGCCCTGGCCCCGGCTTTGGCCGGTGAGCGTTTCACCGTGGACGGGCTGAGCTGTTATGTCGCCGGTGAAGGCCCGCCGCTGCTTCTGCTGCACAGCGTCAACGCGGCCGGTTCGGCTGCCGAGATGCGCCCGCTGTTCGACCGCTACCGCGCCACCCGGACCGTGTTCGCCATGGACTTGCCGGGCTTCGGATTCAGCGAGCGCAGCGATCGTCCCTACAGCCCGCGCCTGATGACCGATGCCGTGCACACGATGGCGGCCGAGATTCGTCGCGGCTGCGGCAACGCATCGATCGCCGGACTGGCGCTGTCGCTTGGTGCCGAGTTTCTGGCGCGCGCTGCCGTGGAACGACCGACCCAATGGGATCGCCTGGCACTGGTCAGCCCGACCGGCCTCGACGGTCGCAAGTCGCGCCGCGGGCCCGAGGGCAGCACACGACGCATTCCCGGCCTGCACGCCTTGCTGAGCGTGCCACTGTGGTCGGACCCGCTGTTCCGACTGCTCACCCGGCCGGCGGTGGTGCGCTACTTCCTGGAACGCACCTGGGGCAGCGAGGCCATCGACGAGGCTCTGTGGGCATATGACGTTCACAGCGCCCGTCAGCCCGGCGCGCGCTTTGCGCCCTTGCATTTCCTGTCGGGTGGGCTGTTCAGCGGCGACATCCACCGCGTCTACGAAAGGCTGACCCAGCCGGTGTGGATGAGCCACGGCATGCACGGCGACTTCAACGACTACCGCAACCAGGAAGTGGTCGAGTCACGCCCCAACTGGCGCTTCGGGGTGTTTCAGACCGGCGCCCTGCCGTACTTCGAAACGCCGGATGAATTTTTCGCCGGGTTCGATGCGTTTCTCGGCAAGAGCATCCACGCATAGCGCCTCGAGGCGGGCCCTGGCTGCATGGAGCTGATCAGCCCTTCGGAGGCTTTTCCTTGCCGAGCGCAATCCGGAACTCCTCCAGCCGGGCCTCGTACGCGTCGGCCTTGCCGTAGGCCAGAAACCGGTTGTAGCGGGAGTGCGTCCCCAGGATCTTGCGAGCGTGCTTGATCGGGCAGAAGTACTGCTCGGTCCGGGCCAGGATCTCGGCCATGTACCCCATCAGACCGTTGCCGTACTCGCAGTAGGTGCAATGGAATTTCTCGATGAAATTGAGATACCCGAGCTGGTGCCGATCGAACACGAGGTAGTCGCTGCGCCGCACCTTGGCGATGCCGTAGATCGGGAAGCAGGCCCACTGGTAGAAGCTCACGCAGAGGTCCAGCATGAGCAGCGGAATCACCATGCCGTAGATGAGGGGCCCGGTGATCAGGTTCTGCGGACGGTCGGTCACCAGCCAACGGAAGAAGTTCCTCTTCAGCTTGCGGTGGGCGGCCTTCACCGTGCGCTCGAACTCGACCCGCTTTCCACGGATCTGGAAGAACACCCGGCTCTCCTGCTCATGGACCGCCGTGCGCAGTTCGTCCTCGAGGGCCGCCATTTGCGCCAGTAACTGGCTGATTCGTTCATTCATGAGCGCAAGCATAGGCGGGACTCACCGGCGACGAGCCACCGGCTCCGGCCGAACACAAGCCGGTGGCCTGCGGCGCGACTACGCGCTGTGGCCACCAAGAGACCGGAAACCGTGTCCTGCGGCGGCGGAGCTGCGTGGATTCGAGGGGTGGGCCAGGAGTCGACCGCACTCCTTCTTGACGACCGAATAACACTCGCAGACACCAGTTTCCAGTCCGGCACGATCGAGCACGGTGATGTGGCCGCGGCGGTAGCGTATGTAGCCGGCATGCTGCAGTCGACCGGCGGCCTCGGTGATGCCCTCCCGCCGCACACCGAGCATGCTGGAGATCAGTTCCTGCGTCATCACCAGCTCACCCGTCTCGATTCTGTCGAGGGTCGACAGCAGCCAGCGGCACAGCTGCTGCTCCACCGAATGGTGTCGATTGCAGACCGCCACCTGCGTCGTCTGCGTGATCAGCGCCTGCGTGTACCGAAGCAGCATGCGCTGCATGAGGCCGGCACGCTCGAATTCACGCATCAGCGCGCGACGCCCCAACCGGTAGGCGTGGCCGGCGGTCTGCACCACGGCCGAGCTGGGCACGGTGTCGCCACCCAGGAACAGCGAAATGCCGACGATGCCTTCGTTGCCGACGCTGGAGGTCTCGGCCGAGGCGCCGGACCGCATCACGTAGTGCAGCGAAACGATGGCGGTGGTGGGGAAATACGCGTGCTGCAACTGCAGCCCGGGCTCGTAGAGCATGTCCCCCAGCCGCATCGGAACCCACTCGAGCTGCGCCGCCAGCGGCTCGAAATCCGCCAGCGGCAGCGCCGCCAGAAGATGGTTTTGATCCGGGCTGTGCGACGCCAACATCACAGTGCTCCGGGCTCGCCCGCGCGAGTTCTTGCGGTGACTTCGACGCCGATGCCGCGATACCCCGTGAAGCGGCAGGACTCGTTGAACATCGGTTCACCGCTGACCCGGAACTGCTGCCGCGAGCCATCCGCGTTGACGCGGCTGAACGCAAAGTCGAGGAACGGCTGTCGGGCAGCGATCTGCGCCTGCAGCAACGCGCGCTCGGTCTCGTTCCAGCCAGTTGCGCCGCCGCCCTCTGCGTGGCCCAGGAACGCCGGCATTCCGATGCCCACCATCTCCAGGGCCGGCCCGGAAACCTGGGTGAAATCACCGGTCTCGTTCTGTTCCCAGTACCAGTCGGAGGCGAGTTCGGTCAGGCGGCGAAAACGAAGCTCGCTCTCGCGCAGTTCGGCGGTGCGTTCCAGCACCGTGCGTTCCAGCATTTCGTTGTAGCTTTCGAGGCGCTTGTAGAGCAGCCGCACTTCGAGCATGTTGTGGATGCGCGTCTTGACCTCGATCAGGTCGAACGGCTTGCTGATGAAATCCTTGGCACCGGACTGCAAGGCGCGCAGCTTGTGGCCGGGCTGAGCCGTCAGCACGATGACGGGAAGGTAGCCGTCGGCAAAATCGCCCTTCAGGCCCTCCATCACCTCGAACCCGTCCATGCCGGGCATCTGCAGATCGAGCAGGATCAGGTCGTAGCGATTCGCGCGATGCAGCGCGCAGACGTCCTGCGGCTGCATCGTCGAGCTCACATGGGTGTAACCGGCTTCGCTCAGCAAACGCTCGAGAAGCTTCACGTTGGCATCCTGGTCGTCCACGATCAGGATGCTGGCGTCGAGAATGTCTGGCGCGCCCAACATCATGGCGTCTCCTCGGTGGGGGTAGAAGTCGATGCCGTTTTCACATGCTTCAGGGCGGCGTCCAGCGTCTGCATGAACTCGGGCACCTTGATCGGCTTGGTCAGGTAGCGGAAGAAGCCCGCCTCCAGGCCTTTCTCGAGGTCCCGGGGCATCGCATTGGCGCTCAGCGCGATCACCGGGATGGCCGCGGTGGCAGGGTCCTCGGCGAGGGTGCGCAGTGCCTTGATGCCGCTGATTCCGGGCAGATTGATGTCCATCAGGATCACATCGGGCCGGGTGGCGCGGGCCATCTCGATACCGAGGTTGCCGTCGCGGGCGCTCAGCAAACGGATGTCGGGGCGGCGCGCGATGAGCTTCTCGATCAGCATCAGGTTGGCCGGGTTGTCCTCGACATAGAGCAAGGTGGAAACCTGCGCATCGTCGCGCTGCCGGGCCGGTTCCAAGGCCAGGGAATCGACCGTGTCAGAGATCATTTCCAGCGGGGACATCGAATTGAATTCGATCCAGAACACGCTGCCCACGCCGACAGTGCTCTCGCACCCGATGACGCCCTCCATCAGTTCGACCAGGCGCTTGCTCACCACCAACCCGATGCCGGTGCCCTCTTCGACGCCGGCCTCCTGACCGAGCCGGTTGAAGGGCTGGAAAAGCTGGGCCTGCTTCTCCGGCGACAGGCCTTCACCGGTGTCGCGAAAGCTGATGCGTGTGCGCTGTGCCGCGTTCACGCTGCACGTCACTTCGACCATGCCGCCGACCCGGTTGTACTTGATCGCGTTGGACAGCAGGTTGATGAAAACCTGCTTCAAGCGTGTCCGGTCGGCCTTGACGAAGTACGACCCGCCGAACATCGAAAATTTCACCCGGATACCGCCCTTCTGGGCCTGCGGCTCAATCATCGCGTGGCAGTCTTCCAGCACTTCGGCCAGCGATATGCACTCGAGCGACAGCGAGAGCTTGCCGGATTCGATCAGCGAGAGGTCCAGGATCTCGTTGATCAGCTCCAGAAGGTACCAGCCGGCCTGAAGGATCTGGTCGATGCTTTCCTTCTGGCCGGGCGTCGGTACCGGCAAGCCCGACTCGATCAACTGGGCGAAGCCGAGAATCGCGTTGAGCGGAGAGCGCAA
>JARXKP010000127.1 GCA_030271615.1 Pseudomonadota bacterium | reverse complement strand
CGCGATCCCGCTTGGGTGGTCCAGGCCGGCGCCATCAAGGGCTGGGTCTTCATCGGGGTCACCGCGGCGTTGCTCTACGTGCTCGTGCGACGACTGCCGGCCGGCGCTCGGGATGCCGGTCGATGGCCGGCCCGGCGCGCTTCGGCGGTGCCGAATCGATTTCGCTGGAGCCCGTGGATCGGGCTCTACGCGGCGATCATCGCGCTGACTGCGGTGGCGATGCGCTATGACTACCAGGAGCAGCATGCGCTGCAGGTGACGCAACTCCAAGCCGTCGCCGAACTGAAGTCTCACCAGGTGGGGAGCTGGCTGCACGATCGCCTGTCGCAGGCCCGCTTTGCGCGCAGCAGCGCGGTCTGGGACAGCCTTTACCGGCGCTGGCGTGCCAGTGGCGATCTGGCCGCCCGAGACCAGTTGATGGAGCGCCTGGTCGAAATGCGCACGGCGTTCGGTGACCACAGCGCGATGATCATGGACGAGCACGGCGACATCGTGGCCCGCGAGACGGATGCCGATGAACCGTCGGCAACGTTGCGTGCGGCGGGCTTGCGCGCCATGGCCTCCGGCGAGGTGGTCTACACCGACCCTCACACCGTCGTCGATCACCCGGGGGCGACCTGGATGGAGGTGATCACACCGCTGGCCGCCAGCGGAACCCCGACCCAGGCCGCGATCGTTCTGCGCTTCGACCCGACGGCCTTCCTGCTTCCGACCCTGCAAGCCTGGTCGGCGCAGGGTCGGGTGTCGGCGACGCTGGTGTTCCGCTCCGTGTCGGGCGCACAGGTCGAGGCCTTCGGTGAAGTTGCGCAACCTCTCGCCGCGCCCGACCTGCTGGCCGCTCGCGCCGTGCGCGGCGAGATTGCCTTCGGGCGGGAGGCCGAGGGACTGGACTTTCGGGGCGAACCGATCATCGGTGTGGCGCAGCCGGTGCCAGGGAGTGACTGGTTGTTGCTAGCCCAGGTCGAACGGCAACAGGTTCTCTCGGAAACATGGCAGGACGAGGTATGGATTGCGGCGACCGGAGTCCTGGCCCTGCTGGGCGCGGCCGTTGCGGCCTTCCTGACACGTGAACGCCAGGCCCTCGCGCGGGCCCGCGTCGAACAGACGTTGCAGGACGATCGGCTGCGTGCCGTGGGATTGATGCAGGCGGTCGCCGACAGTTCGAACGATGCGATCTTCGCGAAGGACCGCGAAGGCCGCTACCTGATGTGCAACCCGGAGGCGGCTCGCCTCATCGGCCGACCCCTCGAGGACATCCTCGGATGCGATGACCGGGCCCTGTTCCCGGAGGGTCAGGCCGCGGAAATCATGGACAACGACCAGCGCGTGCTGGCCGACGATCGCATCGGCACCTACGAGGAGCGGCTTCACACACAGGACGGTGATCTCACATTTCTGGCCACCAAGGGCCCGCTGCGCGACGAGGCCGGTCGCGTGGCCGGCATCTTCGGCATCTCGCGCAACATCACCGAGCGCAAGCAGGCCGAACAGCAGCTGCGCGACGCGTCCGATCTGGTGCAGGCGGTGGAGGATTCGCTGCTCGACCAGATGGCGGTGCTCGATGCACGCGGTGTCATCGTGGCCGTGAACGCCGCCTGGCGCCGGTTCGCGCTCGAAAACGTCAGCCAGCAGGCTCCGTCTGTCGCGAACCTGGGACCCGGAGCCGATTACGTTGCCGTGTGCCGAACCTCGATCGGTTTCGGTAGCGAAGGTGCGGCTGAGGTTGCATCGGGAATCGAAGCTGTGCTGGCCGGACTCGCGGAGCTGTTCACCCGCGAGTATCCGTGTCGCACCCAGGACCGAGACCGCTGGTTCCATGTCTGCGTGACGCCGTTGAGAACGTCCGCAGGCGGCGCGGTCGTCGTGCATTCCGAGGTGACCCAGCGCCGTCGGGCCGAAGACATCGTGCGTGAAAGCGAGGCGCTGTACCGTTCGATGGTGTCCGCGCTCGACGAGGGCATCCTGATCTTCGGAACTGACCGCGCGGTGAAGGCCTGCAACCCGCAGGCAGAGCGGTTCTTCGGCCTGGATCTGGCCGGGCTTCAACAGCCGGATGCGCTCGGGCCATGGGCGCTGCTGCGCGGCGACGGGTCGACGTTGCCGGACGACGAACACCCGCTCAACCGAACGCTTGCGACGGGCCAACCGTGCCGCGGCGTGTTGATCGGTGCCATGCATCCGGACCGCGGACTGCGCTGGCTGATGGTGAATGCCGAACCGGTGCGCGACGCCGGGACGAACGAGATGTCGGCGGTGGTCGCCACGTTCGTCGACATCTCCGAACGGCATGCCGAACAGGAGTCGTTGCGCAAGCTGTCGCTGGCCGTCGACCAGTGCCCCATCGGCATCGTGATCAGCGACATCGAGGGCCGCATCGAGTACGTCAACGACGCGTTCATCCGCATCAGCGGATTCAGCCGCGACGAGGCCGTCGGCCAGTATCGACACGGGCTGCAGCCTGATTGCGCCCCGCTTGCGAACGAGGACGCCATGCACAACGCTCTGGCGCGTGGGGACACGTGGTCTGGCGAGTTCGGCATGTCGCGCAAGGGCGGTCAGCGCTACGACGAGTTCGTGCACGCCGCGCCGATCCACCAGCCCGACGGCGTCATCACCCATCACCTCTGGATCGGCGAGGACGTGACCGAGCACAAACGCATCGGTGCCGAGCTCGACCAGCACCGCCATCACCTGCAGGAGATGGTCGACGAACGGACCCTTCTGCTGCAGGAGGTGAACACCGCCTTGATCGAGAGCGAGCGCTTCATCCACACGGTTGCCGACAACCAGCCGGGGTTGCTGGCGTACTGGGACAGCGACCTGCGTTGCCAGTTCGCCAACCGTGCCTATCGTGAATGGTTCAACTGCCCGAAGAATTCGTTCGACGGCATCTTCCCGCGCGGATTGATCAGCGGCGAGTGGGCCTCCGATCAGGAGCTCTTCCTGGCCGAAGTGCTGCGGGGTGAATCGAAGCAATACCAGCGCGTGCTCAAGGGTCCGAGCGGGCGGACGATGCACGGGCTCGCCACCTTCACGCCAGACATCGTCGATGGGACTGTCTGCGGTTTTCTGGTCGTGGTGTCGGACATCACTGAAATGAAGGAGGCCGAACTGCGCCTGCGCGAGGTCAATGCGGCGCTGGTGGATTCGCGCGACAAGGCGGACGCCGCCAACCGCGCGAAGAGCGCGTTCCTGGCGAACATGAGCCATGAGATCCGCACCCCGATGAACGCCATCATCGGGTTGACGCACCTGCTCCGGCGCGACGCACAGGATCTGGTGGAGGTCGAGCGACTGGGCAAGGTGTCCGACGCCGCCAATCATCTGCTTCAAGTGATCAACGACATCCTCGACTTGTCGAAGATCGAGGCTGGCAAGCTTCAGGTCGAGGAAGCCGATTTCTCGCTCAAGGCACTGTTGTCGCGCACCCGCGAACTGGTGGCCGAGCGTGCCCGGGCCAAGGGGCTCGCCTTCACGGTCGATGTCGACCACACGCCTGATGCGTTGCGCGGCGACCCGACCCGCCTGTCGCAGGCACTGCTCAATCTGCTGAGCAACGCCGTGAAGTTCTCGGACAGGGGTTCCATCACGCTCAGTGCCAGGTTGCTCGAACATTCAGGACAGGATCTGCTGGTCCGCTTCAGCGTGCGCGACACCGGCATCGGCATCGACGCCGATTCGATCCGGCAACTGTTCAAGCCGTTCACGCAGGCCGATGCGTCGACGACGCGCCGCTTCGGCGGCACCGGTCTGGGACTGGCGATCACGCAGCGGCTGGCCGCCCTGATGGGAGGCGAGGTCGGTGTGAGCAGCCAGCCCGGCGTGGGCAGCGAGTTCTGGTTCACCGTGCGCCTGAAGACCGGGGCGCCGACCGCGATCGAGCCATCGGGCCCACGAGACGACCCGGCCTCTGCATTGATGAAACGTCGTGCTGGCGCCCGGTTGCTGCTGGTGGAGGACAACCCGGTGAACCGTGAAGTGGCTGTCGAGTTGCTTCAGTCGGTCGGCCTGCGGATCGACATCGCCGGCGATGGCGTGGAGGCGATCGATCGGGTGCAGCAAGGGCGCTACGACCTGATCCTGATGGACATGCAGATGCCGCGGATGGATGGCCTGGAGGCCACACGCCGAATCCGCAAGTTGCCGGGCGCCGAGACGATCCCGATCATCGCGATGACCGCCAATGTGTTCGGCGAGGACCGCGCGGCCTGTCTGTCCGCGGGCATGAACGATCACGTGGCCAAACCGGTTGATCCGAACCAGCTCTACGCGACCCTGCTTCGGTGGCTTCCAGCGTCCCTCGATCACGCCGCAGACGTGCCGGCTGCGACCCAGGGCGATACCTTGACTTCGGCGTCACCGGAGCCTGATCCGGAGGGGCAGATTCCGCCCCTGTCCGGACTCGACGTCGATCTGGCGCTGCGCTACCTCGGGGGGCGCGTCGACGTGTACCGGCGCGTCCTGCGCCAGTTTGCCCAGCATTACGGCGACGACGTGGGGGACCTCGAGCGCCGTCTGGCGCACGGTGATCCGGACACCGTGCGACATGCCGCCCATTCGATCAAGGGTGCATCGGCGGCGATCGGCGCCGTCCGACTGTCGCAGCTCGCCGACGCGCTGGAATCCTCTGTCGTCGGCCAGCGATCGGTCGGGGTGGTGCTGCTGCGCGGTGACGCGATGCTGCGGGAACTGGAGTCGGTGGTCCACGCCATCCGCGACGGCCTGACCAGCCGGGACACGATGCCGACCGCGCTGGACGACGCCGCGCTGAGCAGCGCCGCTCTGGATCGACTGGATGAACTGCTCGCGGCGGCTGATTACGAAGCCGTGACCGAATTCCGACGACTTGCGTCTTCGTTGCGCGGTCAGTTCGGGGCGCCTGTATCCGAAGTCGAAACCTGCCTGCGCCGGTTCGACTACGAAGGGGCACATGCCGCACTGCGGTCAATGCGCCGCGCGAAGGCCCGCTAGCGGAGCCGGAGCCCGGGCCGATCGTCCGGCTTCGACGTGTCCGGACCGATTCAGGGCGCCAGCGACAGCGTGTAGGCGTTGGCGCTTCCGGTGGACAACAGCACGCGAACCACCAGTTGCACCGGCGCGGTGCCGCTGTTGGTGACCATCACTTGCTGCTGCCGCCCGATGGCCCCCGGCGACAGAAGCAGTTGCTGGCCGGTCGTCGTGTAGACGCCGATGCCGAAGCCCGAGGTGGTACCCGCTCCGAGCGTGATCAGCAGCTTCTTGCCCGCCGGCACCGAGAACTTGAAGTAGTCGGTGTCGGTGCTGCTGCCGATGGTTCCCGCGACCGCGGCTGGCAGCGTTGCGATCGTCTGCGCAGTGGCCACGCTGTTGTTCGGTTCGACGTCCTTCACGGTGGATACGCCAGGCGCCGGAGTCGGTGCGGGGGTCACCGCTGGCGCGGGGGTCGGAGCAGGAGCGGGTGCTGGAGTCGGCGCTGGCGTGCCGGCTGCCGCGAGCGCCAGCGACACCGCCGCGCTGGCGTCGACGATGCCTGCGCCGCAGCCCGTGCACGCGGCCGGGAAGGCCCGCGCGCTGGTCTTGAGCATCGCAGCGATCTGGTCGGGCGTCAGCTTGGGGTTGGCCGACAGCATCAGCGCGGCGACTCCACTGACCACCGGGGTGGCCATCGAGGTTCCCATGTACGCAGCATAGGCATCGGCGCCGGGCGTCGTGGTGCCCGCATTGAGGGTCGAGGTCAGGCCCGCACCGTAGTCGCCTCCGGGCGCTGCGACGGTGACGTTGGTGCCGTAGTTCGAGTACGACGCCTTTCCACCCGTCTTGCCGACGGCCGCCACCGCGATGACACCGGCGCAGTTGGCGGGCGAGCTGGTGGTGGCGCTCTTGTTTTCGTTGCCTGCGGCCACGATCACGGTCGCTCCCTTCGCGCGCGCCGAGTTGATCGCGTTCTGCGAGGTGAGGTCGCAGGAGCCGGTGCCGCCCAGAGACAGGTTGATGACCTTGGCTGGATTGGGGTTGAGCGGCAGGCCGCTCACCGATCCGCCAGCGGCCCAGACGATGGCATCGGCGACATCCGACGTGTAGCCGCCGCATCGGCCCAGCGCGCGCAACGGCAGAATGCGCGCCCCGAAGGCCACGCCGGTGACACCGATGCCGTTTCCGCCGGTGGCAGCCGCGAGGCCGGAAACGTGGGTGCCGTGCCACGAGCTGTTGCTGGCCGGAGAGCCGGTTCCGCAAGCGCCGGCGGGTGCCCAGTCACCGGGATCGGTCGCGTCGGCATCGCGGCCACTGCCGTCGGCGCCCATCATGGCGCTGGTGATGAAGTCGTAGCCGGGCAACAGGTTCGCGACCAGGTCGGCGTGCGGTCGCACGCCGGTGTCGATCACCGCGATCGTCACGCCGGTTCCGGTGGCCTTGTCCCAGGCGGCTGGCGCACGGATGCCGGCGGTCGCATCGGACAGCGACCATTGCTGCGGGTACAGCGCGTCGTTGGGCACGTACATCGGCTGCAGGATGCGGTCGGGCTCGACGTATTCGATGTTCGAGTCGCCGCTCCTCAGGCTGTTGATCAGGTTGTCCATTTCGCCGCGGTTCATGCGGCGGCTGACCTGCATGACCTGGGCACCGTTGTGGAGTTGCCGCAGCGCCGAGACCTGCACGCCCTGCCGGTTGCCTGCCACCTGCAGGGCAGCGCGCGAACGCGGCGTCGGTTTCGATCCCGTGCTGGTGCGGTATTTCACGATCAGCCGGTCGGTCGTCGACACCGACTCCAGCGTCACGGACGTCGTCGGTGGCGCGGAGTTTTCCGTGACACGGGCGTGGACAGGGGCCGTCACGACACACATCGCGGTCGCCAGGAACGCGGGTGTCGAAAGAAGATGTCGCAGCTTCATGAGAATGCCTCAGTCTTGAGGCCAGCCCGCGATTGCAGGCCGGCAGCCCCGCTACCGTGGCGCTGTGCGCTGTAGGCCGGAGGCTTTGCGTCCCACGCTTTCGAGTGGTTTGCGGAATGTGATTTGGTACGGAATGTATCCATCTCGCAGGTGCTCGTCGACGGCGAAACGGAGGGACGCGTCGAATTTGCGTACTTTTGCTCGCAAGTTGCACTCGGCAGCGTCCCAGCGCGCATGCAGCGGCAGCGCAGAGGGGCTTCGTGATGAGCGGGCGTCCGGGCTGGCGGGTCGTCACATCACAATCGCGGGCGGTTTCGAGAATCACCTCGTCATGGCCGCCACGCTGCCCGGAGCCCTTGCATGACTGCCGATGTCCCTGCCGTTCGAGACCTCGATCTCGATCCCGCTGCCGCGCCGCAGGGGGTCGGCTTTGCCGAAGCCTTGCGCTTCTGGCTGAAGCTCGGTTTCGTCAGCTTCGGCGGGCCCGCCGGGCAGATCGCGATCATGCACACCGAACTGGTCGAGCGACGCCGCTGGATCAGCGAGCAGCGTTTCCTCCACGCGTTAAACTACTGCATGGTGCTGCCCGGGCCCGAGGCGCAGCAGCTTGCCACCTACATCGGCTGGCTGATGCACCGCACCTGGGGCGGCATCGTCGCCGGAGCGCTGTTCGTGCTGCCGTCGCTGTTCATCCTGATCGCGCTGTCGTGGATCTATCTGCGCTTTGGCGACGTGCCGGTGGTGTCCGGCATCTTCTACGGCATCAAGCCGGCGGTGACCGCGCTGGTGGTGCACGCGGCGCACCGCATCGGCAGCCGAGCACTGAAGAACCGCTGGATGTGGGCGATCGCCGCGGCCGCCTTCGTGGCGATCTTTGCGTTGCACGCGCCGTTTCCGCTGATCGTGCTGTGCGCCGCGTTGATCGGCCACGTCGGCGCGCGGCTGGCGTCGCAGGTGTTCGCACTCGGCGGTGGCCACGGCAGCGCGAAGAAGAGTTACGGGCGTGCGCTGATCGACGACGACACCCCGACACCCGCGCACGCGCTGTTCCGCCGCAGCCGACTGCTGCTTGTGCTGGCGATCGGTCTCGGTCTGTGGGGTGCGGCGATGGCGGTGCTGCTCGCCACACAAGGCGTGCAGGGCACGCTGACGCAGATGGGTTGGTTCTTCACCAAGGCGGCGCTGCTGACCTTCGGCGGCGCCTATGCGGTGCTGCCCTATGTGTACCAGGGGGCGGTCGAGCAGCACCAGTGGCTGAGCGGCGCGCAGATGATCGACGGCCTCGCGCTCGGCGAGACCACGCCCGGTCCGCTGATCATGGTGGTGGCGTTCGTCGGCTTCGTCGGCGGCTGGCTCAAGCAGGTGTTCGGACCCGACGCGCTGTTTCTCGGCGGTGCCGTCGCAGCCACGGTGGTGACCTTCTTCACCTTCCTGCCGTCGTTCGTGTTCATCCTGGCCGGCGGTCCGCTGGTCGAGGCCACGCACGGCAAGCTCGGCTTCACCGCGCCGCTGTCGGCCATCACCGCAGCGGTGGTCGGCGTGATCCTGAACCTGGCGCTCTTCTTCGCGCACCACGTGCTGTGGCCGCAGGGCTTCGGCGGGCACTTCGATGCGGTGTCGGCGTTGATCGCGGCGGCGGCTGTGGTGGCGCTGTTTCGCTTCAAGGTCGGTGTGATGCCGCTGCTGGGCGCCTGTGCCGTGGCCGGGCTGCTGGTCACGCTGCTGGCGCCGGGCCTGCGTTGACCGACCCCGTCGCGTGATTCGCCTGCAGATGCTGCCGATCCGCCTGAACCCCGGGCAGGACCTGCGCCGCGCGCTTGAAGTGGCCGTCGTTGATGCCGCCTGCAGTGCGGCCTTCGTGCTGTCGGGCGTGGGCAGCCTGTCGCTGGCGCAGTTGCGCTTCGCAGGCGCGTCGGCGCTGCAGACGCTGAGCGGTGATCTCGAAATCCTGACGCTGTCCGGAAGCCTGGCTCCGGGCGCATCGCATCTGCACGCCAGCGTGTCCAACGCGGGCGGTGACGTTGTCGGCGGTCATGTCGCGTACGGCTGCACCGTGCGAACCACCGCCGAAGTGCTGCTGGCGCTGCTGCCCGACTGGGACTTCGCGCGCGAGCCCGATACCGCCACCGGCTTCGACGAACTCGTCGTGCGGCGCAAGCTCCTCCGATCCACCGACGACGGCGCCGAAGCGGCGTCCGTTCCCTGAAGGAAAACGCACTCATGGACCGTGTCGACTGTGTGGTGATCGGCGCTGGTGTCGTCGGCCTGGCCTGCGCCCGGGCGATCGCGCAGGCCGGGCTCGAGGTGGTGATCGTCGAACGCGAGACCGCCTTCGGAACCGGTGTGTCGGCGCGCAACAGCGAGGTGATCCACGCCGGTCTGTATTACCCGGCGGGCAGCCGCAAGGCGCAGTGGTGCGTGCGCGGAGCGCGGCTGTTGTACGACTACTGCGCGCAGCGCGGCATCGCGCACCGCCGCTGCGGCAAGCTGCTGGTGGCGACGCGCGAGGCCGATGTCGCGGCGCTCGAATCCTTGCGCGAGCGCGGTCTGGCGAACGGTGTTGGCGAGCTGTCGTGGCTCACGCGCGCGCAGGCTCTGGCGCTCGAACC
>JARXKP010000126.1 GCA_030271615.1 Pseudomonadota bacterium | reverse complement strand
TTTCGCGTGCGATGAAGGTCTTGACGATGCGGTCTTCCAGCGAGTGGAAGCTGATGACCACCAGCCGCCCACCGGGGGCGAGCAGTTCAAGCGCTGCGTTCAGCCCTTGTTCGAGCTCCTCAAGCTCGGCGTTGACGAAAATCCGAAGAGCTTGAAACGTGCGCGTTGCAGGGTTCTGGCCCGGCTCGCGGGTCTTGACTGCACCAGCCACGACTTCGGAAAGCTCCCGCGTGGTTCGAACTGGGTGCCCGCCTTCGCGCCGAGCAACAAGCGCCTTTGCAACCTGTACAGCAAACCGTTCTTCCCCATAGTCACGAATCACCTCTGCAATGTGGCGCTCGTCGGCGCGGGCCAAAAAGTCCGCAGCGCTCTCGCCCCGGGTCGTGTCCATCCGCATGTCGAGCGGTCCGTCGAAACGAAAGCTGAAACCCCGCTCGGGGCTATCGATCTGCGGCGACGACACGCCCAGGTCGAGCAGCAACCCATCGATGTGCGCAACGCCGAGGGCCGCCAGCGTCGGCGCCATCTGGCCGAAGCTCGTGTGGTGGATCGAGAAACGCGGGTCCGCCAGCTGCGCGTCGCCCGCGGCGGCGGCCACGGCCTCGGGGTCGCGGTCGATGGCGAGCAGCCGCGAGCGCCCGCCCAGGCGCTGCAACAGCGCCCGCGTGTGACCGCCGCGCCCGAAGGTGCCGTCGACGTAGATGCCGTTCGAGGCTCGTTCGATCTCCTCGTCGTCGGCGCCTCCCGGAACCACATGCAGCAGCGCATCGACGGCTTCATTCAGCAAGACGGTGGTGTGGGAAGCAGCCGGTGCGGTGGTCATCGCGCAGCCGGTCAGAACGTGAATCCCTTGAGCGCGTCGGGCATCTCGCCCTTCACCACCTCGGCTTCGTGCGCGGCATGCAGAGCGGCGTCCCACAGCTCGAGGTGACTGCCCATGCCGATCAGCATCACATCGCGGTCGAGCCCGGCGGATTTACGCAGCTCAGGCGCGATGAGCACCCGCGACGATGCGTCGATGTCGACGTCCATCGCGTTGCCGAGAAACACCCGCTTCCAGCGGACCGCTTCCATCGGCAGCGCATTGATCCGGTCGCGGAATTCTTCCCAGGTCGGACGGGGGAACACCATCAGCGGACCGTCGGGGTGCTTCGTGATCGTGAGCTGGGTGATTTCCAGGGCGCGCAACACGGTCAGATGGCGTGCGGGCATGGTCAGCCGACCCTTGTTGTCCAAGGTCAGCGCCGCAGGTCCCTGAAACACGAAATTCGCCACAAAAACCCAGGAAAGTGCACCAACTTCCACTGTAGCGCATCGCATCGTCTCGGGTCAACGCAGATGTAAAAGAAAAACCAATCAAATCAATCACTTAGCAGGTGTTCTGAAGGCTCCCAAAAGTCAATATCGTTAAAAAACAAGCAGTTGAGAACTGCATTGAAAGTGATGCGTGAAGAGTTGATCCCATTCTTCATCTCGCCTGACGACGGCGTGAACGATTCAGTCGGGTCATGCGCCCGGCCTGGTGACCGGCAGAGGCGGATTCGGGGTGCCGGCATCGGGCCGGCGCACAGCCGTTCAGCGCGGCGACACGCCAATCAGCCACAGGTGCACCGCGCCGATGAAAGCTGTGTACAAACACAGCCCGGCGACCACCGCGATCGCATCGTTGTAGCGCCCGGGTGGGGCACCCGGCACGCTGCGCGCGTCACGGCGCTTCAGCGAAATGCGGTCGGCCACCGCCCATGCCAGGAAGGATCCGAAAAGCACGGTGGACGCCAGCGTGCCGTTGGCCAGCAAGTGAGCCAGCGCCCACAGCTTGGTGGCGACCAGCATCGGGTGCCGGGTTGCGGTCGAAATGCGGCCCGGCAGGTAGGCGGCCAGCAGCAGTGGGAACACCGGCAGCATCAGCAACCACGCCACGTGACGCAAGGCGGCGGGTGGCTGGTAGAGGACGATCGGAGCGCCGCGAACCCGCCCGTAGCCATGCACGATCAGCGCGAAGCCGATCAGCGACACCAGCGCGTAGAGGCCCTTCCAGAACACCTCGCCGCGAGCCGCGACCTGGCTGTTTCGCCAAGCCGGCGCGACGATCGAAGTGGCGTGCACCCCGAGAAAGATCAACAGACCCAGGATCAGCATCGACATGGTGCTCGCTCCCCGCAAAGCGATCAGTCTATGTCGTGCGTCATCGCCACCGACCCGGTGCAGCGGGCCACCGGCTGAAGGCCACGGGGTCGGCAGCCCGGCCGGCTACGAGACCCTCGGAGTCAGTTCGATTCCTTGATGACCCGACCGCTGGCCGACTGGATCGGCCGGGCATTCATCGGGTACAGCCGCGAGAAGATTCGCAGCTGCTCCGGTGAAATCTCGACCGGCGTCTTCATCACCATCCACAGCACGCCTTCACTGCAGGGCGGTGTCGTCAGCGACCCCATGTAGGTGTAGTAGCGCCTGTCGGTCGGCAGCAGCGCCATCAGGTCGATCTGGCCCTTGGCCATCACCTCGTCGCCCTTCTCGAGCGGGAGGTTGTTCCAGATGGTCTGCACCACCGGCTGCGCGCTGCCCCGATCGAGCAGCACCGCGACCACCGCGAGCTTGCCCTCGACGCTCTTGTGCACCAGGTGGACCACCATGTCGAACGGCTTGCCGTTGATGCGTTCCTCGGACGGGCGGTGAAAGTGGAACTGGATCAACTCGTAGCGTTTGCCGGTCACCTCGATCGTGTTTCCCACGGCCACGTTGACCTGCACCGTGTGGCCGTTGTCGATGACGCGGAAGTTGCTGGGCCGGTAGTCGAACTGCACCGCATCGAGCTCGACCTTTATGCCGTCGCTGATGTCGATCGGGCTTTGACGCGCGCCGGAGGCACAAGTCGAAAATTCGGGTTTGAGCGCACCCCAGGCGGCGGGACCGGCATCGCCGTCGTAGCCCCAATGCGCGTCCGCCGCGTGGCCCGCCGCCGAGGATGGTTGCTTCGCTTCCTCCAGCTTCGCCACATGCATCGGACTGGCACCGATGACGCGCCCGGGGTTCGACGTCGACGCCACCCTCGTGTGAGAGACCTCCGTCACGGCCGCAACCGGACGTTGGGACACGACCTTGACCATGCCCGGGCTGGCGGACTCGGGCACTTTCGCCGACCCGAGCTTCGCAGCGAGTCGCTCGCGGATCACGTCCATCGGATCGCGCGGCGGGCGCTTCGGTGTGGCGGCAGCACGTCCGGTGGACTCCGAGGTCGATGCCTCCGGAGCAGGCTTGTCTTCGGCCGGCGGTTTCTGGGTCGTGCCCGACTTGTGCTCGACGACATGGGCGGAAGAAGCCGGCGCATCCTCGTGGCTCGCGTTGGCCTCCGCGCCCGTGAGCGAGAACGCGCTCAACGCCGCGACCAGCAGCAGGCGATGGCTCAGGTTGACGACGTGGCGGCGGCAGGACGGCATGGCAAGCACTCCAAAACGAGACCCGGTGGTCTTCTCGGTGCTATCGGCCTCGCCGGGCGTGACTTGAGCGGCTCCCCTGGACGGTCGACTCAGCCGAGCTTCGGCCTGACCCAGAACCAGGCGATCGCGCCGACAGCCCACATCGCCATCGAAGCGAAGGCCAACGCGACGGTCGAATGCATCACCAGCGGCGCCACGATGCCGGCCACCACGCCACTGGAAGCGCTGCCGATGCAGGCCTGCAGCGACGATGCCATGCCGCGTCGCTCGGGCGCCTGATCGAGCACCATCAAGGTCACCACCGGAACCATCAAGGCCCAGCCGAACGAAAAGATCGCGATCGGCCACATCGCCCACCACACGTTCGGCTCGAACGCGAGATTGAGCCCGACGTTCAGCAACGAGACGACTCCCATGATCACGAAGCCGTGTCGAATCTGGCGCTTCGGCGGCACACGCCCGGCCAGCCGCCCTGACAGCAACGCGCCGCCCATGATTCCGGCGATCGTCAGAAGGAACAACCAGAAAAAGCGCTCAGGGGCGAGCCCGAGGTGTTCGCCCAGGAACACCGGTGCCGACAGCACGTACAGGAACATGCCATTGAACGGAACGCCGCTGGACAGTGCCAGCGCCAGAAAGCGCGGGCTGCTGCCCAGCTCCGCGTAGCCTCGCATCAGGTGCCGCAGGTTCATCGGCTGCCGTTGCGACGGGTGCAGCGATTCGGGGAGCAACCGGTAATTGGCGATCCACAGCGCCACGCCGATGGCGGTCAGAAGCCAGAAGATCGCGTGCCAGCTGATGTGAACGAACAGGAAGCCGCCGAACAGCGGTGCGATGGCCGGCGCGATGCCGAAATAGAGGGTGACCTGCGACATCACGCGCTGCGCATCGGCAGGCGGAAACATGTCCCGAATCACCGCCCGCGACACCACGATCCCGGCACCCGCCGCAACCCCCTGCAACGCGCGGAAGAAGATCAGCACCCCGATGTGCTGCGACAGCGCGCACCCCGCCGACGCCAGCGTGAACATGGCCACGCCCCACAGCACGACCGGGCGCCGGCCGAAGCTGTCGGACAACGCTCCGTGAAACAGGTTCATGACCGAGAACCCGAACAGATAGGCCGACAGGGTCTGCTGCATCTGCACGGGCGTGGCGCCGAGCGATGCGGCGATGCCGCTGAAAGCCGGCAGGTACGTGTCGATCGAGAACGGGCCCACCATGCCCAGGCAGGCCAGCAGCGCCGCCAGCGCCCAGCGCGGCCGGCGCCAGAGCGTGGAAGCGTCCGGGTTCATCGGGTCCGTTCGTACGGTTGGTGCGTCGAGAGCAGGCACCGCGTGGATGCCTGCCGAAAAATTAGTGTGAAGCGAGCCGATAGGCCGGATTCTGTGCAGCCGATCGATCTTGCGATCGCCCGGCCGTGACCGTCATTCCTCTGGGCCGTGCATCGCTGCACGGCTCGGTGCCACCTACCCGCCAGCTTGTGCGGAGCCACACTTCGAACGAGCTCCGGTGTTGCCACCTCGGTCCGTCACGCTGGCCTATTTGGTGTTGCTGCGCGCAGAGATTGCCCGTTTCACCCGGAACCCGACCTTGCGATCGGACCCCGACTCGTCTCTGTTGCTCTGATCCTCACCTCGCGGTGGACAGCCGTTAGCTGCTGCGCTGCCCTGTGCAGTCCGGACCTTCCTCCAGTGCGCCCTTTCGGGACCCTGCACCAGCGACGGTCTGGCTTGCTTCACCTGCGGATTATCTCAGGGCATCCGTTTCGCCACGCGCGGTCACGCCGACTCGCGCAGTCGCGCGATGCGTTCTTCCATCGGCGGGTGCGTCGAGAACAGCGCCATCACACCGCTCGGGTGCGAGCTGATGCCCAGCGCCTGCATCGCATTCGGCATCTCGCCAGGATCGAGCCCGCCGAGTCGGGCCAGCGCATTGATCATCGGGCGCTTGCTTCCCAGCAACTGTGCCGAGCCGGCGTCGGCACGGAACTCGCGCTGGCGCGAGAACCAGGCGACGATCATCGCGGCCAGCACACCGAGCAGCAGGTCCATCACGACGGTGGTGATCATGTAGCCGACGCCCGGACCTTCCCGATCGTTGCGCAGGATGATGCGATCGACCACGTAGCCGATCACGCGCGAGAGGAACACGACGAAGGTGTTCATCACGCCCTGGATCAAGGTCATCGTCACCATGTCGCCATTGGCGACGTGCGCCACCTCGTGGCCGATCACCGCCTCGACCTCTTCGCGGGTCATCGACTGCACCAGCCCGGTCGATACCGCGACCAGCGCCGAGTTCTTGAACGCGCCGGTGGCAAAGGCGTTCGGCGCGCCGTCGTAGATCGCGACCTCGGGCATCGCGACACCGGCCTTCTCGGCACAGCGCGCGACGCTGGCCACCAGCCAGCGATGGGTGGGGTCGGGCGAGTCGTTGATGACCTGCGCGCCGGTGGTCCACTTCGCCATCGGCTTGCTGATCAGCAGCGAGATGATCGCGCCGCCGAAACCCATCACCAGCGAGAAGCCCAGCAACGACCCGAGGTTGATGCCGCTGGCGCTGAGGTAGCGGTTGAGCCCCAGAACGTTCACGGCGATGCCCAGCACCACCATCACGGCGAGGTTGGTCAACAGGAACAGGGCGATGCGTTTCATGGTTTCCTCTGAAGGGACGATGCAGCGGTTATGCGGTCGACCCGCCGATTTGCAAGGTTCGAGACAGCGGCCGAAAGACCGAAGCATCGTCGTAGAAGCCGATCTGCCGATTCAAGTTCCACCAATCCGGCACGCCGAGCACCGGCAAGGGCAGCCAGGGGCGGACCGCAGGGGTCGCCGGGGCGAGAGAGGCGGGGGTCAGCTGCCCGGCGAGCCACGCTGCCGGATCGTCGATCCCGAGCGGCACCACCCAGACGTGGGCAGTCATCGCCTTGCGTGGCTTCAGCAGCTTTTCGAGCAGCGCATGCCCGAACAGCACCAGTCGCGCATCACGCCACAGGACCCGCTGGCTGACGAACAGCGTCGCCCAGTCGCGCCGTTGCAGCGCATCGACCAGCGCGGGAGGTGCCTGCAGCCACGCGGCGTTTTCGTCGAAGAGCGTCAGCGCGTCACGCACGGCACCGCGACGCGAACCGACGCCGTCGCGCCCGAGTTGTTCACCCTGCAGCGCATTCAACCGCGCCTTCAGGACCGGATACGCCAGCCACACCAGCCCGTTGAACAAGTCATGAGCGTTGTCGCGGGTCGGCACGCTGCCGGTGCGAGCGATGAAGGCTTCGTAGGGCTCGCCTGCCGGCAACGCCGACTGCTCGACGAAGCGGAGCGGTCGGTCACGCGGCTCACCGTTCAGGCGCAGCCGATGCAGCGCCTGATTGAGCGCCTCGACCCTCGGCACACCGACCTCGATCTGCCGGATGAGCGGCTCGCCGGTGCACCGGTACGGCGCGAGCCACGGTGCAGTCCAGTCGACCGACATACCGCTCGTTCGGCAGACTTCGACCTGCGGCACCGGTGATCAACCCCCGACGAATCAAGCGCCGAGAAAGCGCACCGACTCGGGCTTGTCGGCCGGCAACAGCGCGAAGTGCGACTCGAGCTTCTTGAAGAACGAGGTGGTCTTGCCGCTCTTCGTCAGCAGGCCGCGTTCTCGCAGCGCCACGGCCACCCCATTGAGGCGCACCACCGCGCCTCCGCGCAGGTCGGGGCACGCTTCGAGCACCGCTTCGACGGCAGACGGCAGTGCATGCGACACGGCGGCCAACGGCGGGGCCTTCGCCGCAGTCCGCCGCCGGGACGGCGCCGGAGTCGCCACAACGACGTCGGGCGCAGAGACCAGGCTCAAGGCGGGCGCGGGAATCGCCACACGCTGCCCCCGTGAGCGCGCGCGGGCTGGAGCCGGTGGCGCGATGGGTGCAGCCGATGCCACCGGTGCAAGGGGTACGGCCACGATGGGTTCGCGGCGCGCCGCAGAACGGGTCGGCGACCGACCGACCGGCCGTGCCTTCGCCGGACCGACCACCTCGAAGCGGTCGTAGACCCGCTCGTAGTCGCGCTCGATGTCGCGGCCCGACTTGCCCTGCTGGCCGTAGCCGGTGACGCGGCAACCGAGTTCGCGCAGACGCACGATCAGCGGCGAGTAGTCCATGTCGGACGACACGATGACCACCTCGTCGACGGGCTGTCGCAGCATCAGCTCGACGGCATCGATGGCCATCGCGATGTCGGTGGCGTTGGGCCCGGCGAAGGTGCTGGCCAGGAAGCGGATCGCATGGTCACGGCAGATCTCGGCGAACTCGGCGGCCTTCTGAACGCTGCCGTAGGCACGACGGTGTTGCAGGCGGGCGTCGCTGGCTTCGAGCTTGTGCAGGATCTGTCGCAAGACATCGACCGACACGTTGTCAGCGTCGATCAGCAAGGCCACGCGGTGTATTTTTTCCATGGTGCTTCCGGGTTCAGGCGACAAGGCGCCAGGTCAGGGTTTCGCCTCCGCGCAAGGGCTTGAGCCGGGTGTCGCCAAACGGCAGCGACTCGGGCAGCGTCCACGATTCGCGGCGCAGCGTGATCGTGCCCGTGTTGCGCGGCAGACCGTAGAACGCCGGGCCGTGGAAGCTGGCGAACCCTTCCAGACGCTCCAGCGCACCGGCCGCCTCGAAGGCCTCGGCGTACAGCTCGATCGCCGACAGCGCGGTGTAGCAGCCGGCGCATCCGGTGGCGTGCTCCTTCAGGTGCGTCGGGTGCGGCGCGCTGTCGGTGCCGAGGAAGAACCGATCGCTGCCTGACGTGGCCGCGGCCACCAGCGCCAGTCGATGCACTTCGCGCTTGAGCACCGGCAGGCAGTAGTAGTGAGGCCGCACGCCGCCGGTGAACAACGCGTTGCGGTTGTAGAGCAGATGGTGCGCGGTGACCGTGGCGGCGGTGTAGCTGTCGGCCGAGGCCACGTACTGCGCTGCCTCGCGCGTGGTGATGTGCTCGAAGACGATCTTCAGCTCGGGAAAATCGCGCCGCAGCGGGATCAGCTTCGTGTCGATGAACACCGCCTCGCGGTCGAACAGGTCGATGTCCGGATCGGTCACCTCGCCGTGCACCAGCAGCGGCATGCCGAGGCGCTGCATCGCTTCGAGGGTCGCATGCGTCTTGCGCAGATCGGTCACCCCGGCATCGCTGTTGGTCGTCGCGCCGGCCGGATACAGCTTCACCGCGACGATGCCGGCGTCCCTGGCACGAGCGATCTCGTCGGGCGGCAACTGGTCGGTCAGGTACAGCGTCATCAGCGGCTCGAACACGAGATCGGCCGGCAGCGCCGCACGGATGCGCGCCGCATACGCCAGCGCCTGCGCGGTGGTGGTCACCGGCGGCTTCAGGTTGGGCATCACGATCGCGCGGGCGAACTGCCGTGCGGTGTCGGGCAGCACCGCGGCCATCGCAGCGCCGTCGCGCAGGTGCAGATGCCAGTCGTCGGGGCGCGTCAGGGTCAGCGAATTCATCCGGCGATTTTGCATCGCGCCTCGCTCGCCTCAACCTGTCCCGAAGCGGGGCGTCAGCGTGCCCGTGTTCAGTGCTGAAGGATCTTCGACAGGAATTCCTTCGCGCGCGGCGAGCGCTGCTCGGGGTTGCCGAAGAATCCCTCGCGGGTGCAGTCCTCGATGATCCTGCCGGCGTCCATGAAGATCACGCGGTGGCTGACCTTTTTCGCGAAGCCCATCTCGTGCGTGACGCACATCATCGTCATGCCTTCGTTGGCGAGCTGGACCATCACGTCGAGCACCTCGCCGACCATCTCGGGGTCGAGCGCCGAGGTCGGCTCGTCGAACAGCATCACGATCGGGTCCATGCTGAGCGCGCGGGCGATCGCCACACGCTGCTGCTGACCGCCGGACAACTGCCCGGGGAACTTGTCCTTGTGCACCATCAGGCCAACGCGATCGAGCATCTTCAGACCGCGCGCCTTCGCATCGTCCGGGCTGCGCTTGAGCACCCGAATCTGCGCGAGCGTCAGGTTTTCGGTGACCGTCAGGTGCGGGAACAGCTCGAAATGCTGGAACACCATGCCGACGCGCGAACGCAGTTTCGGCAGGTTGGTCT